>JBAQCH010000394.1:0-26669 GCA_049294015.1 Anaerolineae bacterium | reverse complement strand
GGGCCGTGTTGGTGGTGGTGGGCGGCGCGACGGCCGTGTTGGCTGCGGCTGCGCTGGCCGCTGTGGCGCTGGCCTGGTCGCTGGCCGGGCCGGCAAAGGAGCTCTGATGCGCGCTGTCGTGCAACGGGTAAGCGAGGCGTCGGTGGCGGTAGATGGCCAGGCGGTGGGCGCGATCGAGCGCGGCTTGCTGGTGCTGCTGGGCGTCACCCACAGCGACGGCGAGGCCGAGGCCGCAGCGTTGGCGCGCAAGATCGCTGGCCTGCGCATCTTCGAGGACGCGGCCGGCAAGTTCAATCTGGCCCTGAACGATGTTGGCGGGGCTGTACTGGTGGTCAGCCAGTTCACCCTCTACGGCGACGCGCGCAAGGGCCGGCGGCCCAGCTTCACCGACGCCGCGCGGCCGGAGCAGGCCGAGTCGCTAATCCAGCGCTTTGTCGAGTTGCTGCGCGGCGAGGGCCTGCCTGTACAAACCGGCGTTTTCGGCGCGATAATGGCCGTGCATCTGGTCAACGACGGCCCGGTGACGCTGTGGCTGGATACGGCGGAGATGGGAAGGCAAATGATGAATGATGAACGATGAATGATGAGTCCGGACTCGTATTCCGGATTCATCATTCATCGTTCATCATTCATCGTTGCAAAGGAGCGAACTATGGATCAACAACAGATCGAAATCACCCTGGCCATCACCCAGGCGATGGCCGACGAGCTGACGGACTACCTGATGGGCGACAACCTGTATCGGCAGTTGGTTATCAAGACCCCCGGCGGCGTCAGACAGCCGAAGATGACCATCGGCGCGCTGCTGGAGAATGTGCAGGATTTGGGCTGGGAGCGGGAGCGTCTGAGCGCGCCACAGCGGGAGCAGTGGGACGACATCAGGAACCGCATTGCTATCGATCGCGGGGCCTTCGCGGCCCGGTGGCGCACGTTGCTGCGCCGCGAGCTCAAGGCGTTGCTGGATTCGTGGCGCTGGTACCTGGACGATGTCAGCCGCGATCCCGGCGCCCGCGAGAACTACGGGCGAGAGGCGCTCATTCGCACCCGCATCGACCTGGTGCAGGCCGAGCTGACGGGCGACCCCCTGGCCACAGAGCAGCGCCGTGAGCTGGGCGATCTGGACGCGCGGCTGCAGGCCATGCTGCACGGCAGCGGCTACGTCGGGCCGCGCGGTGGCGAGCGCCGTTACACAGCCGACCGCGCCTGGTGGCTCTACGGCCAGCCGGCCGGCGATGCGTAGGTCACGCTAGCAGCGTGACGAGCGCGTCACGCGCGTTGTCCGGCTGATAGCCGGACCTACGTTGCTGGTACGGACAGGGCGCTGTCCGGCTGGTAGCCGGACCTGCGTTGCTGGTACGGACAGGGCGTTGTCCGGCTGATAGCCGGACCTACGTTGCTGGTACGGACAGGGCGCTGTCCGGCTGATAGCCGGACCTACGTTGTTGCGGCCGGCGCTGCGAAGTGAGGCCGCAACTCGGCTTTGATGGCCTCATCCTCCACCAATTGCTCGAAGTCGATCCAGTCCAGCGCCGGTAGCAGCTTATTGGGTTGGGTTGACGAAGGCTGACGCGCCGCCGCCAGCTTGACGTTGGCGCGCGCTGCCGCCGCATCGCCGTGCATGGCCCAGGCCAGCGCCAATGCCAGCGCGTCGGCCACGCTTAGCAGGCCGCCGCTGGCCAGCTCCTCCAGCAGCAGGGCTAGCGCTGCGTCCGGCTGCCGCAGCCAGCAGTGGGCCAACGCACGTACCACCTGGTTGTCTTGATCAGCATCCTTGGCGTCGGATTCGACGATCGTGCGCCAGAGATGGCGGGCGCGCACCTGGTCGCCCCGTTGCTGGGCGATCCAGGCGCGGTAGTAGTTTGCCAGGATGGGGGTCAACGCCTCGTTTTCCACGTAGTCCAGCGCGTCGTCGTACAGTTTCGCCTCCAGGAACATGCGCACGACCGCCTCGCGCAGTTCGTCCATTTCGTCATCCCACGCGCAAGCCATCATCCACTCTTGAGCAGCCTCATGCCAGGCGCTGCGTTCTCTGAACAGCTTGAAGCGCACGATGTGGTATGAGGCCATGTCTTCCGCGTCTTCGTCCATCTCAGCCAAGCCGATGGCGCGGTCGCTGGCAGCCTGGGCCAGGTCGAGATCGTCCACATCGAGCGCCATCTGCGCCAGCAGTCGCCAGAAGAAGAAGCTGTCCGGATGCGCCTCGGCCGCGGCCTGCATGCCGGCAATGCCGGCCTGAGGTTGGCCGTACTTGATACGCAGCACGAACGGCTCGATAGCCCAGCGATGGGCATAGACAGGGTGATGGGCCTGTCCGAGGGTGCAGAGATCGTCCACGGCCGGCCAGTCGCTTTGTTTGGCGTGGATTTCAGCCAGCAGAATCGATGCCTCCATCAGCGCGTTGTGCAGCGCGCTGTTGTCAGGCCGGCGGCGCTCCGGCAGTCGGCTGATACGCTCGATGATACGCTGGCAAATGGCCGCAGCCTGATCCAGATCGCCGAGGTTGAAGTGCCGTTGGGCTTCGGCATTGCGATCAGTATAGCTGCCGGGCAGGTAAGTTGGGTCGAGGGTGGGGGAGGATGGCATGGTGAATCGGTAGATTGGTAGATTGGTTGATTTGGTAGGTGGGTAGATGGGTGTACAGCGATTTTCCAAATCGCTGCTCAGGACACAGCTCACCGCTCGGGCCGGTCTCCGACCGAGTCCTGGCTCACGCTCGGGCCGGTCTTTGCGTAGCACCCCGCAGTGGGCCGACCGAGTCCCGTGGTTCTCAGGGCGGCGGCGGCAGCCCGATGGGCGCCTGCCCACGATTTGGAAAGTCGTGCTACGATGGTCGGGTCAGTCGCCAGCGTTGGAAGGCAGGCGGTGGCGGCTGGGCAGGTCGCCGGGCGGGAAGCGCTGCTGGTTGCGCGCCAGCTTGGCCAGCACGGCCTGGCCGGCGTCTATGCCGGCCGCGTTGGCCAGGGCCAGGCAGTAGATCAGCACGTCGGCCAACTCGCCGGCTACGGCCTCATGCACGTCTGCCTGCTGTGCAACCAGGCGCGAGGCGTCGTTGCCGTGCCACTGGAAGTGCTCCATCAGCTCGGCCGCTTCGATGGCGATGGACATGCTCAGGCTCTTGGGGGTGTGATACACCTGCCAGTCACGCTCGTCCACGAAACGAGCGACGGCAGCTTGCAGGTCGGCGATGGTGGTGGTTGTGTCCATTGTTGAATGATGAAGGATGAATGATGAAGGATGAATCCAGAATCCGGAATTCGGATTCATCGTTCATCATTCATCCTTCATCGTTCTGAACTCCGAGACCAACATGCCCGCGACGATCAGCGTGCTGCCGGCGATTTGGCGCGGGCCGAGCACTTCGCCGATCAACAGGAAGCTGAACAGGCCGGCAAAGACCGGCTCGGCGGCGAAGATCAGCGCCGTGTGGGTGGGCGAGGTGGCCTGCTGGGCGCGGCTTTGTACGACAAAGGCCAGGGCGGTGGCCAGCAGGCCGGTGAAAGCGGCAGCGAACCAGACGCTGCCGGCTGGCCAGGGGACAGGCCGCTCCAGCAACAGCGAGGCTGCGCCGCTCAGCACAGCCACCGTGGCGATCTGCACGAAAGCCAGGCGCAGCGGCGGCCAGTCGGGGGCATAGCGGCCCATCAGCAGGATGTGGGCAGCAAAGGCTACAGCGCAGCCGAACACCAACAGGTCGCCGCGGCTGACGCCCAGGTCTGCTTGCAGGGTCAGCAACGCCAGTCCCACCGTGGCCAGCGCCACGCCGAGGATCGAGTTGCGCCGCGGCGGCCGGCGCAGGAAGATAGCCTGGCCCAGCGGCACCAACGCCACCGAAAGCCCGGTGATGAAGCCCGCCTTGGCCGGTGTGGTCTCGCGCAGTCCGAAGGTCTGAAAAGCATAGCCGGCGAAGAGGGCCAGGCCGACCAACACGCCCGGCAGCCAGCTGGTAGTGGCGACTTCAGTCGCCCTCGGGCGCGCAGAACGGCCGAAGCTGTTACTACGAGCGGCACGGCTGCGCAGGAAGAACGGCAGCAGCGCCAGCGCGGCCAACGCGAAGCGGAGGGCGAGGAACGCGAAGACGGGAAAACCCGTCACCGCATCCTGCACCATGACAAACGTCGCGCCCCAGATGGCCGTGACCAGCAGCAGCGAGGCGTCGGCGGTCAGTTGTTGGCGGCGCATGGTCAGCGAACAGTGAAAAGTGTGCAGTGAACAGTGAACAGCAAACGATCACGTGACTGTGTACTGTTCACTGTTTACTGTCCCCCCGCCAGCCGCAGGCCGTCCTGCACGGTGCGCACCAGGCTCTCGGCGGCCAGCTCGGGCAGGCAGTAGCAGGGCGCGCCCATGGCATCGGCCAGCGCGTTGGCCAGGCCGCGGTCGAAGGCCGCGTGCTCCATGTTGACCACCACGCTGTTGAAGCTGGCCTGGTGCAGCAAACGGGCGATGTGCATGGCCTCCTCCTGGGCTGGCATGCCGGTCATACTGACGTTGCCCGCGCCGTCGGTGAGCAGGATGATCAGCGGCCGCACCTCGGCGTCGCGCCGTCGCGCCCCTTCGCAGATGCGGTAGGCCAACAGCAGGCCGCTGCTCAACGGCGTCTTGCCGCCCACCGGGATCTCGCGCAGGGCGCGGCTGGCCAGATCGACGCTGGAGGTGGGGGGCAGCACCAGCCGCGCCCGGTCCTTCTGGAAGACCACCAGCCCCACCTGGTCGCGGCGCTGGTACGCGTCCATCAACAGGCTCATGATCGCGCCCTTGGTGGCCTCCATGCGTTCGGCCGCGGCCATGGACCAACTGGCGTCAACGACGAACAAGATCAGGTTGTTGGCGCGGCGCACGCGCACCTTGCGCTGCAAGTCCTGCTTGCGCAGCTCCAGCGCCATGGTGGCCTCGCCGCGTGCGTCGGCCTCCTCGTGGCGCTGTTTCTGATGCACCGCCGCCTCGCGCATGGTGGCGTCGAAGGCGATATCCTGCGGCTTCCGGCCGGCTGGCCGGCTCTTGATGTAGCGGCCGCGCTTGCGGTCGGTGCGCGTCACGCTGCGCCGGCCGGCCTGGCGGCGCGCCAACTTGTCCAACGGCGTGTCGAGCCGTTTGGACTGGAAGGTCTGGCCGACGGTGATCGGCTTGTCCTTGCCCTTTTGCTCGCCCGGTTTGCTGGACTGGGGCGCGCTGTCGGTGGACTGGGGTCCGGGTTGACTGTCGCTGTCTACCTGTTCGGACCCCTCGGCGCTTTTTTTGAGGGGTCGGCCATCTCCGTGGCGCCGCTGCTCTCGCTCATCTCGGAGCGGGCCTGCTCCTGGGCCTGGCGCAGCTTCTGCTCCAGTTGGGCTTGATCCAGCACCGCCTCCTGGAAAGGCTGGCGCTTCATGCGGTGGGGCAGGGCCAGCTCGGCCGCCAGCAGGATATCGCGGTCGCTGATGGCCATGCGCCCCTCGTAGGCGGCGTGGGCGCGGGCGGCCTTGAGAATCACGATGTCGGCCCGGTGGCCGTCCACTTTGAAGTCGCCCGTCAGCGCAGCGATGGCGTACAGGTCGCGGTCGGTGTAGGCTACCAGCGGCAGCAGGTCGCGCGCCTGCTGGATACGGCCGCTCAGCTCGCGCTCGCGCGGCTCCCATTCGGCGCCGAAGTCGTCGGCGTCCTGCTCGTAGGCGATGCGCCGCTTGACGATCTCGACCCGCAGCTTGGGGTCGTGGATGCCGGCCATGTCCACGGCCAGGCCGAAGCGGTCGAGAAGCTGCGGCCGCAGGTCGCCTTCCTCCGGATTCATGGTGCCCACCAGGATGAACTCGGCCGGGTGGCTGAAGCTGATGCCCTCGCGCTCCACCACGTTGACGCCCATGGCCGCCGAGTCCAGCAGCAGGTCCACCACGTGGTCGTCCAGCAGGTTGACTTCGTCGACATAAAGCAGACCGCGGTTGGCTGAGGCCAACACGCCCGGCTCGAAGTGGCGCTCGCCGCGCTGGATCGCTTTCTCGATGTCCAGCGTGCCGACGACGCGGTCCTCGGTGGCGCTGACGGGCAGGTCGACGAAGCCGGTACGGCGGGTGGCCACGGGCAGCACCTCGCCGGCCTCGACGCGCGCGCGGCACTCGTCACAGTAGGTGCTGGGCAGGTTGGGGTCGCAGCCGAAGTGGCAGTCGGCCACCACCTGGATCTCAGGCAGCAGGAAGGCCAAGGCGCGGGCGGCCGTCGACTTGGCCGTGCCGCGCTCGCCGCGGATCAGCACGCCGCCGATCTGCGGGTGGATCGCGTTGAGGATCAAGGCGCGCTTCATGCGCTCCTGGCCAACGATGGCGGTGAAGGGGAAGATGCGTGACATAAAAAGCGAATGCTCCCGTGGGAAGGATCCAGCCTCAAGGACCTTTGTAATCTCACCAAACGCAAGTTATCAGTGGGCAAGCCGTAATCAAGGGATCGCGCGTGAGAATCGGGACCTTTAAGCGCAAGGCCGTTGCTGCGATCAATCGATCGTGCAGTTCGGGTATGGTCTCCAATCGATCAAGCAAGTGAAGGTCAGCTACTGTGATTGGTGTGATCCTGTACGGAGGTCTTTCGAGCAGGCGTAATTCGGCGCTGAAATCCAGCGGCGCCTGGTATTTCTTGACTACTCCATAAAGCTCCAGCAACACGATAGGGGAGAGGATGAGCGTAACCTGGCCCTGAGACGCGTCCCCAAATATGCGTCCGGCTTGTTCCGAGAGCTTTGCTGAGTTCGTTAGGTGCCAAAACAATGCATGGGTGTCCAGGACATACGATGCGCTCATGGCTGCGTTTCAGGCCATTCCAGTTCCCACTCATGGCGAAGCTCTGTCAGGGCTCCGTCGAGATCGAAGTCAAGTGGAAAGTAGTCACGCCATCGGCCTGCAAGATCAACAGCGGCGGTTGGCGCTTCGCTGGCCGCAATCACCAAGACGATATCCAGTGGGCCTGATGGAATATCTCGCGGCAATGTAATCTCGAGCCGCCGATCAGGGGCTGGATCCACGTGCATAGTCATTGTCTTGATCATTTATAGCCTCGTCGATCCATCAACGTTACGAACCTCGGACCTGGCGCTGAAAAAGATTATACCCATCTGTTCGGCTTTTGGAAAAATCTCTCATCCAACGGGCATTGGAAGGAGTCGTAGGCGGCCGCAGGTAGCAATCTCCTCCTCCCCTGGCTCATTGAGCTACTGCCCCAGCGCCCGCACATACGCCAACACCCGCTCGTACACCCTGTGCGTCGCCGGCGTCGGGTTGTACGCGTCCAGATAGTGGGTAGTGTCCTCGTAGAGCAGCAACTCGTGCGGCACGCCCGCCGCAGCCAGCGCGTCCGCCAACGCCTGGGCCTGGTTGTAGGGAATGACCTCGTCGTTGTACGTGTGGATCACGAAGGTCGGCGGCAGCCTGTCGGCGTAGAACACCGGCGAAAAGCCGAAGAAGTAGGCCGGGTCGCGCTCGGGCCGGCCCAGCGCAGCCACCGCGCTGTCGTAGGGCGCGGGGATGGCCAGGTCGGCGTCGTACAGCGCCTGGACGCCCAGAAACGCGTCGCTGACGCCGCCCACCACGACGATGGCCGGCGGCATGGCCGGCAGGTCTTGCAGCGCCTTGAACATAATCAGCGAGCTGAAGCTGCCCGACATGGCCGCCCAGGCGCCGTCCGGCTGGTCTAGCGGCGCAAGCTGCCCGCTCTGCCAGAGCTGCAAGGCCGCCCGGTAGTTGCGCGCGTGCTGATCGATGTTCAGCCCACCGCTGCTGTGCGGCCCCAGCGCCAGCACCGGGTTGCCGTCCCTTGTCAGCGCCACCGAGGCCGCGTTCCAGTTCAGCGGATGGCTGGGGTAGATGATGACGAGGGTTGGTACAGTCCAGTCGCTCAGGCCGGTCTCCGACCGAGCCTGCTGAACTGGCAGGTAGATTTGCCCATTGTCGATGCGCACGCCGTCCAGGGTGAAGCTGAAGGGGATGCGGGTCGCCGTCATGGGCTCAGGGAACTGCGAGCTCTCCTGCACCGGCTGGCCGATTTTCAGATCGACCGGCTGGACTGGCTCCGGCCGGCGGGCTGGCAGGGTGAAATCCACGCCCTGCTGCTGGCCGGGACTGAGCCGCACCGCCGGCCCGTTGACCGCGTCGAAGCCCCACGCGCCGGCCATAGGCGTGACGCGGCCGGGCGCGATCCCATCCAACTGGTAGCGGCCCTGCGCATCGCTGCGGGTGTCTACAGCCTCGCCACGCACCGTCGAGACCAGCACTACGGCATTGGCGACGGGCTGGCCAGCTTCGTCGCGCACGACGCCGCTCAGGCTGGCCGGCGCCGGCGGCTCCCGGTAGACCAGCACTGGCGGCAGCGCCTTGCGAATCTGGTGTTCAGCAACGTTGCGCACCGTCTGCGCGTCGACCGCGCCGCAGGCGGAGAGGAGAAGGCCGGTGAGGAGGGTCAGAGCCAGGAAGACCAACCGCTTGCACCTGATGCGGCGAACGCTGGACAGGAGAAGGCCGGTGAGGAGGGTCAGAGCCAGGAAGACTGCGTTGTAGGTTGATAGATGACGGGACATGGTGGTCGCCCAGGGTTGATGTTCCAGCGAATTGATCATGGGGTTCCTGAGTTCTCATTATATCCCATCGCTGCTGGCTGACAACCGCCGCACGGTGTACCCCACCATGCAGGCACAGTCTGCGCAGTTCACGGACCGCAAGCAGCCGAGGCGAAGTGCAGTTCTCTCTGGCATATTGCAGCATTTTGTGGTAGCATGATCGTGCATCGCTCGAGTCCCGCAGTCGCGTTGGTGTTGTGTCAGGAGGAATCTCATGAACCTCTTCCCATCTCCTCGCAACAAACGGCGCTGGGCGTTTGTTGTCGCTTTGGTCCTCATCGGTTCGATGGCCGGTGTGAGAACAGCCAGTTCCACACCACCAGACACGCCCGCTTTGCCGCCAGATCAGGTTGCTGAGCCAGCAACGGCGGATCAGTACCGCATTGTCGGTTGGAACGACCTGGGCATGCACTGCATGGACGATCGCTACGAAGTGTTCTCGATCCTGCCACCGTACAACACGCTGTGGGCGCAGGTGGTGCGCATCCCAGCCGGCGGCGGCGATCCGCAGCTTGTTACCAGCGGCGTCAGCGTGGCCTATAGCTTCGAGGATAACAGCCAGTCAGCCAGCAAAGTCAACTTCTGGTCCCACGCTCAGGCGCTGTTCAACCTGCCGCAGCCGCTGCCGCCTAATGTTGGACTGACCGGCAATGGACTAACCGGGACCATGGGTGCCGTAGCGAGTTACTTCGAAGTCATAGGCGCCCCCCTCACCCCGTACAACGACAGCACCCCCCAGACCCGTCAACCCTATCAACTGGCGCATCTGGTCGCCAGGCGCAGCGGCACAGGCGAAATCCTGGCCCAGACCACTGTCGTGGCGCCGGTTTCGGACGAGATGCGCTGCGACAACTGTCACTACGACGGCGGCGTGGGAGGCGTCGGCACCGGCGATTACCGCCTCAACATCTTGACCTACCACGACGACGAGAGCGGCACGAATCTGGTCGGCAACCAGCCGGTCTTGTGCGCCAGTTGCCATGCTTCGCCAGCCTTGGGCACGACCGGACAGCCAGGCGTCAAATATCTCTCGCACGCCATGCATTCGAAACATGCCAGCGAAGATAGAACGCCCATGACCACCTTCACAGCCAATTGGCTGCGCGCCACGGGTACGCTGGGTACGCCGCCGCGCAATCCGGAAGATGGCACAGAGGACTGCTACCAATGTCATCCTGGTGTGGAAACGGCCTGCCTGCGCGACGTCATGTCCTCCAGTGGTATGTGGTGTACTAACTGCCATGGCGACATGCGGGCGGTCGGCAGCGAAGACCGCATGCCGTGGGTGGACGAGCCGCGCTGCGGCGACACAGCCTGCCACGGCCCGCAATACGCCGAGAATCCCGGCAAGCTGTATCGCAACTCCACCGGACATGGCGGCCTGTATTGCGAGGCCTGCCACAACAGCACCCATGCCATCCTGCCCAGCCGCGAGGCGCGCGACAACATACAGACCATCGCACTGCAGGGCTATGCCGGCTCTGTCGCCGAATGCACCGTCTGCCATGGTCTGACCGTGCCGGCTGGGCCTGGACCGCACGGGATAGCCTGTGCCCTGTCGGCCGACGTTGACGCGGATGGCGACGTGGACGTGACCGACATTCAACAGGAGACCGCCGCCTGGCATGTCACGCCGGCGACCCCGATCTACGACCAGAACCGAGACGGCGTCGTCGACATTCGCGATGTCATGCTGGTGGCCAGATCGTTCGGGGCAGTGTGCCAATGATCGTCATTCGCGGCCTGGTTACCCACGACGAAATCTTCGCCGTCGAGCAACTCCAGCGCGATGCCTGGGGCGTGCCGGATGTGGACGTCGTCCCCCTGCACATGCTGATCACCCCGCCGCGGCATGGCGGGCTGTTGCTGGGCGCGTTCGACGGCGAGCGGCTGGCCGGCTTTGTCTTCGGATTCCTCGGCCAGACCGCCGACGGCCGGCTCAAGCACTGCTCGCATATGGCCGGCGTCCACCCCGACTACCGCGACCAAGGCGTCGGCTATGCGCTCAAGCTGGCGCAGCGCGAGCACGTCCTGGCCCAGGGCCTCGACTTGGTTACCTGGACCTTCGACCCGTTGGAGACGCGCAACGCCTGGCTCAACATCCACAAGCTGGGCGCGATCTGCCACACCTACATCCGCAACCTCTACGGCCCTATGCGCGCGGCCATCAACGCCGGCCCGCCCAGCGACCGCTTCGAGGTCGAGTGGTGGATCCGCAGCACGCGGGTGGTGCAGCGGTTAAGGGCAGGCGAGATTTCACCCTCCCCCAGCCCCTCCCTCGGAGGGAGGGGGGAGCGCGGTGCGGCAGGCGAGGACTCTGGCCCCCTCTCCCTTTGGGAGAGGGCTGGGGTGAGGGAAGATCACCGCCTGATCGCGGTCCCCGTCGACTTCCAGGCCATCAAACGCAGCGACATGGATCTGGCCTTGCGCTGGCGCCTGCAAACGCGCCAAGCCTTCGAAGACGCCTTTGCCCAGGGCTTCACCGCTGTCGATCTGGTCAAGCGCGATGGCAGTCTGGCTTACGTCCTGGAACCACATCCGCCCCGGCCGTAACCACACCACCACATATCGCTCGTCACTTTTCACCCCCAGGAGTACCTCATGACTACCACCTACGACACCATCGTCATCGGCGTCGGCGGGATGGGCAGCGCGACCTGTTACCAGCTCGCCCGCCGCGGCCAGCGCGTGCTGGGGCTGGAGCAGTTCGACATCCCCCACACACGCGGCTCCTCTCACGGCTACACCCGCATCATCCGCATGGCCTACTTCGAGCACCCCTCCTACGTGCCGCTGCTGCGCCGCTCCTACGAGCTGTGGGCGGATCTGGAGGCTGCGTCCGGCCAGCGGCTCCTGGTCCAGACCGGCGGCCTGGACATCGGCCCGGCCGGCAGCCACGTGGTCGAGGGATCGTTGCGCTCTTGTCGGGAGCATGGCCTGGCGCACCAAGTACTGAGCGGGGCAGAGGTGAACGCCCGCTATCCCGGCTATCAGATTCCGGCCGAGTTCCAGGCTGTGTTCCAGCCCGACGCCGGCTTCCTCCTGCCGGAGCGCTGCATTGTGGCCTTCGTCGAGGGGACCTTTCGCCACGGCGGCACGGTGCAGGCCCGTGAGGCGGTGCTCGGCTGGGAGCCGGCCGGCGACGGCGTGCGGGTCACCACCGACCGCGACGTCTACGAGGCCGGCAGCCTGGTGATCACCGCAGGCGCGTGGAGCCGCCGCGCCTGGCCCTGGTTGGACCGCCTGGCCGTGCCGGAGCGCCAGGTGTTGGCTTGGCTGCAGCCGCTCCGGCCCGATCTGTTCACCCCCGACCGTTTTCCCATCTTCATCCTCGACCAGGGCGATGAGTACTTCTACGGCTTTCCGGTCTACGACGTGCCCGGCTTCAAGTTCGGCTGGTATCACCACCGCCGTGAGACTGGCGAGCCGGAGGCGCTGATCAACCAGGCGCCGGACGCGGTGGACGAGGCCGCATTGCGCGCCTTCGCGGCGCGCTTCTTCCCGCTGGGCAACGGCCCGACCCTGGCCTTGCGCACCTGCATGTTCACCAACTCGCCCGACGAGCACTTTATCATCGGCCTGCACCCCGAGCTGCCACAGGTGTCACTAGCGGCCGGCTTCAGCGGCCACGGCTACAAGTTCGCCAGCGTCATTGGCGAGATCATGGCCGACCTGGCTACGGAGCGCGCCACGCGGCACGACATTGGGCTGTTTCGGGTGGATCGGTTCGGCGAAACGTGATGTGTGCCCGTCACTCGCTGGGCCGTAATAACACATAACCCTGTAACCCAGAGCCAACTCCCGCCTACTCCGGGTTGCGGGTTACGCATTACACAAAACCCGTAACCCAGAGCCAATTCTCGCCTACTCCGGGTTACGCATTACGCATCACGAGGCCTTTATGCTGATCGAACGCATCCACCTCCACCACATCCAACTCCCCTACGTCCACCCCTTCGAGACCAGCTTCGGCCGCGAGCTAAGCCGCGAGGCCATTCTGGTCGCGGTCGAGAGCGACGGCCTCACCGGCTGGGGCGAGTGCGTCGCCGGCAGTGGGCCGTGGTACTCCTACGAGACCATCGGCACGGCCTGGCACGTGCTGGCTGACTTCCTGGCGCCGGCCCTGCTGGGTCAGGATATCAGCCAGCCTGAGCAGGTCGTGCAGCGTTTCAGCCGCGTGCGCGGCCACGCCATGGCGCGCGCCAGCCTGGAGAACGCGGTTTGGGACCTGCTGGGCCGGGCGCAGGGGATATCGCTGGCCGAGATGCTGGGCGGTGTGCGGCCGGCCGTGCCCGTGGGCGTCAGCGTGGGCATCGAGTCGACGCTGGACGAGCTGCTGGCCCAGGTGGAGGGCTACGTGGCGGCCGGCTATGGCCGCGTCAAGCTCAAGATCAAGCCGGGCTGGGACGTGGCGGTGGTGCGGGCGGTGCGGGAACGCTGGCCTGACCTGCCCTTGCAGGTGGACGCCAACTCGGCCTACACCCTGGCCGACGCGGCGCGGCTGGCCGAGCTGGATCAGTTCGACCTGCTGCTGGTCGAGCAACCCCTGCACCACGACGACATGGTGGACCATGCGGTCTTGCAGCAGCAACTGCGCACCCCCATCTGCCTGGACGAGAGCATCCACTCGCCAGAGCACGCGCGCTGGGCGCTGGACATCGGCGCGTGCCGCATCATCAACATCAAGGTGGGGCGGGTGGGCGGCTTCACAGCGGCCAGGCAGATCCATCACCTGTGCGCGGAGCGAGGTGTGCCGGTGTGGTGCGGCGGCATGCTGGAGACCAACGTCGGCCGTGCGGGCAACCTGGCCCTGGCCAGCCTGCCCAACTTCATCCTGCCCGGCGACATCTCGGCCTCGGCGCGCTACTTCCATCAAGATATCGCTGCGCCCGACTTCATCCTGAACGCCGATTCGACGATCACCGTGCCTGACGGGCCAGGGATTGGCGTTCATGTGCTGCCGGAGCGGCTGGCCGCGGCGCGCCTGCGTTTTCTGGCGCCGGGCTAGAGTTGTCAACTGGCCGAAAGTTGGCAACTCTAGCGCTATCGGATACAATGCCCCAGCGGCTCGACGCCGCCAGGCAGCGCCAGGTGGAGGCGCCGCCGCAAACTCCAGTGGCACAGGCGATCTTGACAGAAACACCGCACCTTGCCGCCATCCCAGCCAGGGACGGCGGTTTTGCGCCAGTTGAACAGCCCGAACAGTTCCGGGTGATCTTCCAGCCGGCCGGCCGGCAGGGCTTGATTGCGGCTGGAACCAGCCTGCTGGATGCTGCGCGCCTGCTGGGCGTGGAGATCGAGTCGATCTGCGGCGGCCGCCAGACCTGCGCCAAGTGCCAGGTGCGGGTGGAGGAGGGCGTCTTTGCCCGCCACGGCATCGAGTCGTCCAACCAGCACGTCACGGGCGAAGGAGAGCGCGAGGCAGCCTACCGCGCCGACAAGGGGTTGCTGCCCGGCTGCCGTATGAGCTGCGACGCGCGCGTGCTGGGCGACGTGCTGGTGACGGTGCCTGAGGAGAGCCGGGCTCACAAGCAGGTGGTGCGCAAGGCCGCCACCGCCCGCGCCGTCGAGCTGGACCCGACCGTGCGGCTGTGCTACGTGGAGCTGCCGCCGGCCAGCCTGGAGGACGAGCGCAGCGACTGGGCGCGGCTGGCCGACGAGCTGGCCGCGCGTTTTGCTGTGCCGCGGCCATCCCTACGCATCGATCCGGCCATTTTGCCCAGCTTGCAGCCGGCTCTGCGCCAGGGACGCGCGCGCCTGAGCGACGGCCAGATCGTCCACGGCGTTACAGCCACGCTGTGGCGGGACCGTGAGGTGCTGCGCGTCCAGCCGGGCTACCACGAGCGGGCCTACGGCGTAGCCGTCGACGTAGGCACCACCACCATCGCTGCCCATTTGGCCGAGCTGCGCACGGGCGAGGTGCTGGCCACTGAAAGCTGCATGAACCCGCAGATCAGCTACGGCGAGGACTTGCTGTCGCGCGTTTCCTATGTCATGGAGCACGACGACGGTCTGGCCACGCTGCACCGGGCGCTGATTGCGGCGCTGAACGGGTTGATCGAGGATGCGACGGCGGCCGCAGGGCTGAGCAGCGACGACGTCAGCGACCTGGTGGTGGTGGGCAACACCATCATGCACCACATCTTCCTGGGCATCGACCCACGCGAGCTGGGCGGCGCGCCCTTTGCCCCGGCCATCAAGGAAGCGGTGGCGGTCAAGGCGCGCGACCTGGGGCTGGCAGCCGGCCGCGGGGCCACCGTCTACGTGCCGCCGGTCGAGGCTGGCTACGTAGGCGCGGACAACGTGGCGGCCATCATCGCCGAGGAGCCGCAGCGCCGCGACGAGATCACGCTGTTGATCGACGTGGGCACCAACGGCGAGATCGTGTTGGGCAACCGCCAGCGGCTGTTTTCGGCCTCGTCCCCCACCGGCCCGGCCTTCGAGGGCGCGCAGGTGCGCCACGGCATGCGGGCCGCGCCCGGCGCCATCGAACGGGTGCGCATCGATCCGACTACCCTGGCGGTGCAGTACCGGGTGATCGGGCGTGAGGGGTGGGTGGAGTCGGAAGTGGCAGGTGGGAGGTGGCAGGTGGCAGACGAGGAGGGGTTGAGTGCGAAGGAGGCGCGGGATCTGCGACAGCGGCGGCGGGCTGAGGAACAGGCGACCGTCAAAGCAGCCGGCATCTGTGGGTCGGGTATCATCGAGGCGATTGCGGAGCTGTTCAAGGCTGGCGTGCTGGACAGCAGCGGCCGTTTCGTCGCCGAATCGCCGACGCCGCGGCTGGGCTGGGACGGCGCTAAGGGCTATTTCGTGCTGGCCTGGCCGCACGAGACCAGCACCGGCCGCGAAATTGTTGTCCACGCCGACGATATCCGCGCGATCCAACTGGCCAAGGCCGCGCTCTACGCCGGCGCCAAGCTGCTGATGCGCCACGCGGCGGCGGCCGGCCTGGCCCAAATCGACCGTATCGTGCTGGCCGGCGCGTTCGGCTCTTATATCGACCCGGAGCACGCCATGGTGCTGGGCCTGATCCCAGACTGCGACCTGGCGCACGTCACGGCGGTGGGCAACGCGGCTGGCGACGGCGCGCTGTTGATGCTGCTCAACCGCGCCAAGCGGCTGGAAGCCGAAGCAGTGGCCGGTCAGGTGCTGCACATCCAGACTGCCACCGATCCCCATTTCCAGGACGAGTTCGTGGGCGCGATCGCCATCCCCCACGCCAGCGATCCCTTCCCGCACCTCGCGCCGCTGCTGGCCGCGGCCGAGGCCATGCGCATCATCCGGCCAGCGACAGCCGTCGACGGCAACGGGCCCGACGGCGCCCAGCGCGCGCAGCGCCGCAGCGAACGCCAGGCGCGACGCGGGCAGAAAGAGTTAAAGCAGAGGACGAGCCATGAACAAAATCGATTTTGACAGCCTGCCCGAAGCGTTGCAGGATTTGTATGTCACAATGCAGGATGATCTCTACGACGGTATGAAGGACGAGGTCGTCCAGGCCACGGTTGAGGCGCTGGAGCAGTGGGGACAGGAGCCGGCCGATATCTTGCAGCTTGGCCTGGTGGCCGGCATGGACATCGTCGGCGAGGACTTCCGCGATGGCATCCTCTTCGTGCCTGAGGTGCTGCTGGCGGCCAAGGCCATGAAGGGCGCCATGGAGATCCTGCGCCCGCTGCTCACCGAGGTCAAGGACGCAGACCGCCAGGGCACCGTGGTCATCGGCACGGTCAAGGGCGATATCCACGACATTGGCAAGAATCTGGTGGGCATGATGCTAGAGGGCGCCGGCTTCGAGGTGGTCAATCTGGGCATCAACGTGGACGCCGACCAGTTTCTGGCCGCTATTCGGGAACACAACGCCGACATCCTGGGCATGTCCGCGCTGCTGACCACCACCATGCCTTACATGCGCACCGTCATCCAGCGCTTGCAGGAGGAGGGGCTGCGCGAGCGTACCATCGTCCTGGTGGGCGGCGCTCCGCTGACCTCCGCCTTCGCCGAGGACATCGGCGCCGACCGCTACTGCGAGGACGCAGCCGTGGCGGTGGAGGCGGCGAAGGTGTTGATGGCGATCAAGAGGCGCAACCCGTAACCCGTAACCCGTAACTCGTAAGCAAGCTGCGTGCTTGCGACGACGTTTCCGCTGGCGCAAATCCCGGTTACGTGTTACGCTTTCCGAGTTACGTGTCAGGAGCTCACCATGACAGATCGACTACTCGACCTCGTCCAGCGCAAAGGCCTTGTCCTGGGCGACGGCGCGATGGGCACCATGTTGCAGTTGGCGGGCCTCACCGACGGCGGCTCGCCGGAGCTGTGGAACGTCACGCATTCCGAGGCGGTGCGGGCCATCTATCAGGGCTACGCCGACGCGGGCAGCGACATCATCACCACCAATACCTTTGGCGGCACCCGTTATCGCCTCAAGCTGCACCGCCTGCAAGAGCGTGTCTTCGAGTTGAACCAGGCGGCGGCCGCGCTGGCGCGGGACGTTGCCGGCGCTGATAAGCTGGTGGCCGGCTCCGTAGGACCGACGGGCGAGTTGATGGAGCCGCTGGGGCCGCTGACCATGGACGAGGCGCGGGCGGCTTTCGCCGAGCAGGCCGCCGGTCTGGCGGCCGGCGGCGTGGATTTCTTCCTGGTGGAGACCATGAGCTCGCTGGACGAGGTGCAGGCGGCCGTCGAGGGCGCGCGCCAGGCCAGCGACCTGCCCGTGGTGGTGACCATGACCTTCGACACCAACTACCGCACCATGATGGGCGTGACGCCGGCCCAGGCGGTGCAGACGTTGCACGGCTGGGGCGTGGCTGTGATCGGCGCTAACTGCGGCAATGGCCCGGCCGAGATCGAGCGCATCATGACCGAAATGGCCCAGGCCAAGCCCGAAGGCGTCGTGCTGATGGCCCAGTCCAACGCGGGCCTGCCCCGCTGGCATGACGGCGAGATCTCCTACGACGGCACGCCCGAGGTGATGGCCGGCTACGCTCAGCGCATGCGCACGGTGGGCGTGCAGGTCATCGGCGCCTGCTGCGGCAGTACGCCGCAGCATCTGGCCGCCATGCGCCGGGCGCTGGACGGGCCGCCGCTGGACCATTACGAGCCGGCCTTCGACGTGAGCGCAGTGCCAGGCAAGCCGGCCAGCGATTCGACCGTTCGTCGCGCCGCGCGCCGCGCCCACCGAGCCGAGGGTTAGCGCCGACGTAGCGCAACCATCCGGGCCGGATTGCCCGATGCGTTGGCCTGTCCAGAGACGCAATCCAGCGGATTGCGTTACGAGAAGAGTGACGACTATGCAAAGATTGACGGCGCGGCTACAGCGCAAAGATGTGATTCTGCGACTGGCGCTGCTGCTGGCGGCCCTCCTGGCGGCGCTGCTGCTGGCCAACATGGCCGCCTCGCTGCTGGCAGTATCGCAGCTTGATCCCGGCGCAACAGTCCCTGGGCCGTGGAACGATCTGCTCAACGCCAATCGGGCCACGCAGCGCAGCACGACCCTGGCCCTGCTGGGGCTGGCCATCGTTGGCGGCGCAGCGCTGGCCTGCCTGGTTTTTGTCCTGGAGCGGTCCGCGAAATCGCTCTGGGCGGCGGCGCAGGATATGGTGCGCAAGTAGAAACCGTTGGCCGGTTGGTTGAGCAGGCATCCCGCAGCGCCGTGGCGAAACCAACGCACCGACTGACCACACAACGAGGTGACTGATGGATGGCGCCTTTCCCTGGCCTTACACCCACTGGGAGTCGGGCCAGATCACGCCGGTCGACGGCCAGGTGATCGACGAGGGGTTGGTGCGCATCCACGTCAACGGCCTGGAGTTGGCGACCTTTATGGCCACGCCGCGCGACCTGGATCTGCTGGCGCTGGGCTTCCTGCGGGCCGAGGGCATCATCCAGGGCCGTGAGGATGTGCGCCTGGTGCAGGTTTGTCCCAGCCAGACCTGCGTCGACGTATGGCTGCGCGGCGCGGCCGTGGACCTGCCCAGCCGGCCGATCCTGACGTCGGGCTGTGGCGGCGGCGTGACCTTCGACGACCTGAGCCAACGTGTGCCGCCGGTGGCTTCGCAGCGCCAAATCGGACCGCAGCAGATTCTCAACGGTATGCAGCAATTGATGGCCGCCGCAACTCTCTACCGGGAGGCGCGCGGCGTGCATACCTCAACCTTGAGCGATGGTGAACGCCTGCTGGCAACGGCTGAGGACGTGGGCCGCCACAACACCGTCGACAAGCTGTGGGGCTACTGCCTGCAGCACGACATTGACCCGGCCGGCCATCTGCTGCTGGCCACCGGTCGCATCAGCTCGGAGATGCTCAACAAGGCCGCCAAGATGGGCGTGCCGGTGGTAGCCAGTCGCACCTCGCCTACCAGCTTGAGCGTGCGCCTGGCGCAAGAGTGGAACATCCTGCTGATCGGCTACGTGCGCGGCCGCAGCTTCAACATCTATGCCGGCGAGTGGCGACTGAGCCCTTGAGTCTGTTGCCCGTATCGCTCGGGCCGGTCTCCTGACCAGCCCGCGGGATATGGCTCGGGCCGGTCTCCGACCGTGCCCGCCCGCTTCATCGTTTATCGACATTCCAGGCGCCGCCTGGCGCGGCGCCTCACTTGCCGGACATGTGCCACAACCAAGCCGGCGCCTGGTGTACAGAGTTCTGTGAGACTATCATGACTGAACCCATCAACCGACAACAGCTTTTCGAAGATTTGATCAACAGCCGGCGCGAGCTGATGCGCTCCATGCAGTTTTTGAACGAGCAGGAAGCGATGGCTTGCGGCGGCGGCGACGATTGGTGCGTGCGAGACGTGATCAGCCATATCACAGCGCGTGAGTGTACAGCCCTGGCCGCTGCCCAGCACCTGGTCGAGGAAGGCGATCCCCATTTCCCTGACCCGCTGGGCGATCGCGAGTTCAACCAGGCCGCTGTGCAAAGGCGGCGTGATCTGGCGCTGCACGACGTGGTCGACGAGCTGGATGGCACGCGGCGTCAGGTGCTGCGTTACACGCGCAAGATGCATAACCACGAGCTGTACGGCCAGTTCCCGGTGCGGGCTAGCGGCGAGTCCAGGAGTGTGGCTGACGTGCTGCGCGACCTGGTGGAGCACGACTACTTGCACGCGGCTGACATCTGGCGCCGGCGGGCCCAGAACGGCATGCTGCGCCGGGCGGAGTTCCGCTTCATCATCAGCGACGAGCGTAACCGCTTTCTGAACGCGCTGGGCGGCATGTTCGAACGGGACATGTTCTCGGTGGAGGTGTGCGGCTACTGGACGGTCAAGGATGTGATGGCCCACATGCTGAGTTGGGACGAGGAAATCTTGCGCACGGTCCAGCGCTGGACGGTCGAGCGGCCCTGGCAGGACGGCGCGCTATACGACGACGAGTGGAACGAGATGGAGGTGGCGCAGCGGGCCGACATGGACGTGATTGCGCTGGCCGACGGCCTGGCGACCGAGCATCGCCGGTTGCTGCAAACCTTCGACGCCTTGAGCGACGACGAGTTGGCCGCCACGTCGGTTGCTCCTTGGGGCGAGCGTATGTCGCTGCTCAGCTTCCTGCACGAGATGGCCCTGCACAACTCGACGCACCTTGCCAATCTGGAGTCGTTGCGCCGATCAGCCGCGCCGCGCATGCGCAAGAAGCGGTAACACCCTCAACGCTGTAGGTCCGGCTACCAGCCGGACATGCGCCGTGTCACTGTTCACGTGACCTACTGATGGCGAGGCAAAGTCTGTGACACGCATATTTCTCGTGGCCGGCGGTCCGGCAGCGGGCAAGAGCACAACTGCTGCAGCGCTGGCGGCGCGTTTTCCCAAGAGCGTTCACATTCCGGTGGACGCCGTGCGCGATCTGGTGGTATCCGGCCAGGCGCTGCCAGGTGCAGACTGGAGCCAGGAGCTGGTTCAGCAGCTTGTGCTGGCGCGCGAGTGCGCTGCTTACATGGCGCTGGCTTACTGCCGAGCCGGCTTTGCTGTGGTGATCGACGACTTCTGGGATCCCAACAGCGGCCTGGCCGAGTACGCAGCGCTGTTCAGCCAGCCGCAGGTGCGCAAGATACTGCTCTATCCCAGCCGGGAGGCGGCTCGCGCGCGCAACCGGCAGCGCTCTGGCTCCGGCGCGGCCGTCGACTATATCGACGACGGCATCCGGCTGGTCTACGAGCATCTCGACGCCGTCGTCGGCGACCTGGCGGCGCAGGGCTGGTGGGTGCTGGACACGACGGAGATGGCGGTGGAAGACGTGGTGCAGGATATCCTGGTGCGAGCCGGGATTGGATAGATCGGCCCGTGCAGTTGCGGGGTGAAAGTGATGTCAAGCAACGTGTTCGTACAAGCTATCAATACGTTCTGGACCAAGGCCAGCCGGGGCGCGCCGCAGGCGGCCGCGCGCAATCAAGTGTCGGACGCGTTTGTGCTGGCTGACATTCACTTGGAGCAGCTTCTGGCAGGCGAGTGCTACGCTCAAGTGTTGATCCATGAGGATTTCGGGTTCAGGCCGCGCTCGTCCGTGCAGGAATTCACCTCGAATATTCGCTGGCGCTGGCCCGGCGTCTCCATTCAGTTTCGGACCAACGACAAGGCTGTTGTTGTCCGCTACAAGCACGAGTCTTGGCAAGGCTATCCGAATCGCTCCCACCAGCCGGTCGTCAAATACGAGTTGGCGCCGGACAAACTCCTGCGCGTGAAGTTCAACAACCGCACCACTGGAGCATGGGGTGAATGGTGGTACCACCTCAATGTCTTCAACATCCTGCGCACGGAGAGCCCGTCTGTAGAGATGTTCCTGGCGGAGCCGGCGAAGCTGATTTCTGATCTGGCTGAACTATGGTAAGCTGGTTTTCCAGCGAGCCGATTGGATTCAACCTGATCGACTCGCACTTTGACGCGGAATTTGCCAACGCACTGGCCGAGATCGAGGCATTCAACAAGCATCTCTACCGGCCCAACACGTATTTGCACAAGTGGTGGGCGCGTCGGTGCGGCACGACTTTTCGGGCTATCCTCAAGCATTTGGTGCGTGATCAGGCCAAGCAGGACTACTACGCACCCGGTGGTCTGGAGGGGCAGATCATTCTTGATCCTATGATGGGTGGGGGCACTACCTTGCATGAGGCGATTCGGCTCGGCGCCAATGTCGTGGGCAGCGATATCGATCCGATTCCAGTCTTGCAGGGCCGGGCAACACTGACCGATGTGCCAATGCACGAGTTGACCAGGGCCTTCGAGGGATTTCTTGCGGCGTTGCAAGCGCGCATGCAGCACTATTATCACACTGCGTGCCCATTTTGTGGTCAGCAATGCCAACAACGCTTTTTGCTGTATGGGCTGCGGCGTCGGTGTTCATGCCAAGAAGTTGTACTCGTCGACGACTACGTTCTGCGCCATAACGCAGACGATAGTGTGGTTCGCATTGACCCGGCAACCTATGATATTCTCTGTGACAATCAGATCATCAGCAAGAGTCCTGGATTGAACCCTTGGCCGTTGTTGCTCAAAGGCCAAGACACCTGTTCCTGTGGCGAAAGACTCGTTGATGATCTAACCGTTTCTTACACGCAGCGCTTTGTTCCGGTAGCTGTGGCCGGGGAATGTGCGCAACACGGCTTTTTCTTTGCGGCGCTGCAGCAACTTGATCTGGACCTCCTGGCCGAGGCCGACAGCCAGCGCGCTCAGGTTAGCTTTTCCCGCTCGGATTTTGTCATCATTCCTGGCCCGAAGTCACGCGATTTGTTGAACCGGGCCATCGACAACTACCTGGATTTGTTCTCCAGCCGCCAATTGTTGTTTCTCGATCAGGCGATAGGTCTGCTACATCAGGTTGAGCCAGCGCTGCGCCTCAAACTTGCCATGCTGCTTTCGACCGCCACTGAGTTCAACTCGATGCTTTGCGGCTACAAGGGGGCTGGCAAGAGCCGTCCGGGCGCCATTCGCCACACCTTCGCCCACCATGCGTATACCTTTCCCTACACGGCGTTGGAGAACAATCCCCTGCATGGGTCGCGTTCATCGGGCACGTTGGAGAACCTGTTTCAGAGCCGGCTCCTGCGTGGCTATACCTGGGCTATGCGGCCGATCGAGCGCCGCGTCAATGGCAGCAGAACCAGCCAGGTAGCCATCAGCGGTGAGATCGACGCCGGTCGCGAGGTCTACGATGTGGCGGCATTGCAGCAGGGCAGCCGCCGGTTCTTGCTTCTGCACGGCTCATCTATCGACCTTGACCTTCCCGACGATAGCGTCGATCATGTCGTTACTGACCCGCCCTATTTCGACAGCGTGCAGTACAGTGATCTGGCCGGTTTCTTCCGCGTATGGCTGCGGCAAATGTTGCCGACGGAGGTGCGCTGGGAATATTCTCTAGACGAGGCCGCTGTGGACCAGCAAGCCGGCGGCAACGGTCAGTACGAAGACGTCTTGGGCGGCATCTTCCGTGAGTGCTATCGCGTGCTGAAGAAAGAACACGGCCGCCTGATCTTTACCTTCCATCACTGGAACCCCAAAGGCTGGGCTGGCCTTACCTTGGCGCTGCGGCGCGCGGGCTTTCGCCTGGTCAACCGCTACGTGATCCACGCCGAAAACCCCACGTCCGTCCACATCATCAACCAGAAGGCGCTGGTGCATGATGTGGTGCTGGTGTTGGGCGCGGCCGAGAGCGGCGCTGCAAAGCCATGGCAGATGCCCGAGGCTGTCGACAGGACCGATAGTTTCACCTTCTGTGAGCAGTGCGGCGGCGCATTGGGGCATATGCTCGATCAGCCGTGGCCAGAGTCGGAAATCCGGGCGAAGTGGAATGAACTACTAGGGTGATGAGAGTAATCGATCTTAAGTTCGAAATACTGCGACAAATTGACTTACTGCAATCGATGGTATCTCTTGGTAGCTGTCCAAAATCAGTGTCGACGGTTGGCACGGTCAGCAGACGGGCTAAAACGCGGGCTTGCTTTTGGACGGTTAGTGAGTGGGTCTGTGGATTTGTGATGCAGTACTGGACTGTGGTACCATATGAGACGAAAACATCAGAAGACACTCGAACTGATTTTCGCGCGACCGACCAGCGGTAACATCAACTGGGTAGATATCGAAGCACTTTTCGTTGAGCTAGGCGCCGAGATCAGTCAACGAGAGGGCTCCCGCATCGGAGTCCGCCTATTTGGAGAAAGAAGGGTGTTCCACAGGCCGCATCCTTCACCCGACACCGACAAGGGCGCCGTGGCAAGTATTCGAAAATGGTTGAAAGAGAACGGAGTCGAGCCATGATGAACATCATCGAGATCAACGGCTTCCGCGCCGTTGTGCAGTATGATCCGGAGATCAACATGTTGCGCGGTGAATTCATCGGCGTCAATGGAGGCGCCGATTTCTATGCCAAGGATATCGATGGACTGCGCCGCGAGGGTGAGATCTCGTTGAAGGTCTTCTTGGACATGTGCAGGGAGGATGGGGTGGAGCCGCGCAAGGAGTACTCGGGCAAGTTCAACCTGCGTGTCTCGCCACAACTGCACGCAGCCATTGCTATCAAAGCCGCAGCCGATGGTAAGAGTCTGAACCAGTGGGTCGCTGACGCATTGGATCGATCGTTGTAGGCATGCCACTCAGCTTCAAGATGCGAGCCGTTTTGCTGGCAGCGCGGCTTGGGGGTGGCAAACTGTTAAACGAGCTGCCCGTGTCGGAGGCGCGCCAGGCAACGGTGATGCAGGTCCCCCGCCGCCGCCAGCCCGTCCCGGTCGCCAGCGTGGTGGATCGCACCATCCCCGGACCAGCCGGCGAGTTGCCCATCAGGGTCTACACACCAGAAGGCCCCGGTCCGTTTCCCGCGGTGGTCTACTTTCATGGCGGCGGATTCGTCGTGGGCAGCATCGACGGCGGCGACGCCGCCTGCCGCGCCCTCTGTCATGGCGCGCATTGCATCGTGGTCTCTGTCGATTACCGGCTGGCGCCGGAGCACAAGTTTCCCGCTGCCGTCGACGACTGTCTGGCGGCCACGCGCTGGGTGGCAGCCCATGCGGCCGAGCTCAACGCCGACGCGGCCATGCTGGTGGTCGCAGGTGAGAGCGCCGGCGGCAACCTGGCCGCGGTGACGGCCCTGCGCCTGCGCGACGAGGGCGGGCCGGCCCTGCGCGGCCAACTGCTCTTCTATCCCGTCACCGACTACCACACCCCGCCAACCCCCTCCTACCTCGCCAACGCCAACGGCTACCTGCTGACGCGCGCCATGATGGTGTGGTTCTGGGGACACTATTTGAACGACGCCAGCGAGGCCGGCCATCCCCACGCCTCGCCGCTGCGCGCGCCTGACCTGAGCGGCCTGCCGCCGGCGCTGGTGATCACGGCTGAGTTCGACCCGCTGCGCGACGAGGGGGAACGGTACGCGGAACGTCTCCAACGGGCGAGCGTGCCCACGCAGCTCACGCGCTACGATGGCATGATCCACGGCTTCCTGCTGCTGAGCGAGCTGTTCGACGAGGGCCGCCAGGCGATGGAGGAAGCGATCCGTTGGCTGCGCCAGTGTTGTAGTCTGCCGGGCCCTTGAGCCGTTGCTACATACACCTGTTGGTTCGCAGTGCGCACTTATGAAGGTTAAGAATTTGTCCCGATAATCTCGCCGCAGCGCCGCCTGCGGTTGATGAAGGTTACGGATTTATCCCGGTAATCTCGCCGCAGCGCCGCCTGCGTTTGAAACCGCAGGCTGATACCCTCAAAGCATGCTGAAGCAAGCTGATGTGCGTGACCAAGCTTGCTTTAGCATGCTTAGGGTGTGTCAGGCGCCGAATTATGAATGTTAAGAATTAATCCCGGTAATCTTGCCGCAGCGCCGCCTGCGTTTGAAACCGCAGGCTGATACCCTCAAGCGTGCTGAAGCAAGCTAACGTGCATGACTGAGCTTGCTTTAGCATGCTTCGGGTGTGTCAGGCGCCGAATTCATTCGGCGCCGACGCCTGCAGCGCCCACTTACCTCCTCAACCGATCTTCTGTGAACTTGCTTGAATTCGTGAGCGGGGGTCAAACACCGGCATAGCGCGCCTGCTCGCGCGGGTTGAGGGGACGTTTGACGCTGCGGCGCAGGGCCGCCGCCTGCTCGCGCAGGGTCGCGGCTTGGGGAAGGTCGCCCCGGCTGCGGGCCAGCTCAGCCTCCAGCAGCAGAGCGGACGCGGTCAATACCACGTCCTGCCGCGCTTCGTACTGATCCCGGGCCAGCGCGCACAGGTTGCCGGCCAGCTTGTCATCTCCCTCCGCGTGGGCGATCTGCGCCAGCAGCAACTGCGGGTCGGGCAGGTAGTAGGCGTCGCTCAGGGCCGTGAACAGGTCCAGGCTGCGCTGCGCCATCCGCCGGGCGGCGGCGATGTCGCGACACTCCCACAGCACATCGGCCAGATTGAGCTGCACGAAGGCCTGCATCCAGCCGGCCGGCTCCTGCATCACCTGGGCGTGCGCCCGTTCCAGCCACTGCCGGGCCTGCGCCAGGTCCAGCATGTCCAGCGCAATCACGCCCATGTGCGCCCAGGCCTGCGCCGGATCGGCGCTGAGGTCGGCGTCGATGCTCTCCTGTAACCACGCAAGGGCCTGGCGGGAGTCGCCCATGGTGTGGGCGGTCAACGCCATGTTGTGCAGCGCGGTGGCCACGCCCAGGGCGTCGCCCAGCGCGCGGCGCAGCGTCAGCCCTTCCTCGTGGCAGGCCAGGCTGGCCGCGTAGTCGTCATGCACCAGGTGAAACGATGCCAGGCCGTTGAGCGCCCGCGCCCGCTGGCTCAGGTTTGTGCTGGACAGGCGCAGCGCGGCTTGCAGCATCTCTGTGCCCAACGCGAAAAGACCCTGCCGGTACCAGAACCACCACAGGCTGCTGGCCAGCGAGACCGCCAGGTCGCCCTGCTCTCCGGCCAACGCCCAACGCAGCGCGGCCAGGCAGTTGTTGTGGTCGGCCAGGCCGCGCTGCATCCAGGTGGCCTGTTCCTCACCCAGCAAGCCGTCGAACACCTGGTGGGCGAACGCGGCGTAGTAGACGGCGTGGCGCTGCTGGCCTTCGGCCAGGTCGCCGACGGCCGCCAGGCGCTCGGACGCGTAGACGCGCAGCGTCTCCAGCAGCGTCACCCGATCGCCGGCCAGCGCCAGCAGGCTGGCGC
>JBAQCH010000393.1:0-5689 GCA_049294015.1 Anaerolineae bacterium | reverse complement strand
CTCTACGGCGGCGCGGGCTGGCTGCTGGGCCAGTGGCAGGACTACGACCGCGAATACGCCGTGGACCTGGCACAGGTGCGGGCTTTCCTGGAGGCCACCCAGCCGGCGGCGGCCGCAGCCGTCGACTTGGCGCACGACAGCCCTGCCCGGCGCAAGTTCCTGGCCCGCCTGCAAGGCGAAGTCGGCAAGCGCGGGGTGATCGACGTGTTGCGCCGCGGTGTCAAGCACGGCCCGCACAGCCTGGACCTCTTCTACGGCGCGCCCTCGCCCGGCAACGTCAAGGCGGCCGAGCGCTGCGCGGCCAACCGCTTCAGCGTCACCCGCCAACTGCGCTACAGCCGCGACGAGACGCAACTAGCGCTGGACCTGGCCCTGTTCGTCAACGGCCTGCCGGTGGCCACCTTCGAGCTCAAGAATAGCCTGACCAAGCAGACGGTGGAGGATGCGGTCGAGCAGTACCGGCGTGACCGCGACCCGCGCGAGCTGCTCTTCCAGTTTGGCCGTTGCATGGTGCACTTGGCGGTGGACGATCACGAGGTGCGCATGTGCACGCACCTGCAGGGCAAGGCGTCCTGGTTCCTGCCCTTCAATCAGGGCTGGGACGACGGCGCGGGCAACCCACCCAACCCGGACGGCCTGAAGACCGACTACCTGTGGAAGCGCATCCTCACCCCGCAGGGCCTGACCGACATCATCGAGAACTACGCTCAGATCGTCGAACTACGAGACGAGAAGACCGGCAAGAAGAAGCGCACACAGATCTGGCCGCGCTACCATCAGCTCGACGTGGTGCGCAAGCTGCTGGCCGACGCCGCGCTGCACGGCGCGGGCAGCCGCTACCTGATCCAACACTCGGCCGGCAGCGGCAAGTCCAACTCCATCGCCTGGCTCGCGCACCAGTTGATCGGGCTGCGGCGCGTGGCCCTCCAAGTGCCGGGCACTTTCGGCAGTGCCCGGCACTTGGAGGGCGACCCGGTCTTCGACTCCATCATCGTCGTCACCGACCGGCGCATCCTCGACCAGCAGATACGCGACACCATCAAGCAATTCGCGCAGGTGGGCGCCACCGTGGGGCACGCCGAGCACTCGGGCGACCTGCGCCAGTTCATCGCGGCCGGCAAGAAGATTATCATCTCCACGGTGCAGAAGTTTCCCTTCATCCTGGACGAGATCGGCAGCGAGCCGCGCGGGCGGCGCTTTGCCATCATCATCGACGAGGCGCACTCCAGCCAGGGCGGCCGCACGTCGGCAGCCATGAGCATGGCCCTGTCGGCTGCCGGCGCCGAGGAGGACGACGAGACGGTCGAGGACGCCGTCAACCGCATCATGGAAGCGCGCAAATTATTACCCAACGCCAGCTACTTCGCCTTCACCGCCACGCCTAAAAACAAGACGCTGGAGATCTTCGGCCAGCCAGAGGTTGGCCAGCCAGAAGTTGGACTTCTCCGAGAAGTCCAACTTCTCAGCGGCGGCCCCATCAAACACCGCCCCTTCCACAGCTACACCATGAAGCAGGCCATCCAGGAGGGCTTCATCCTGGACGTGCTGAAGAGCTACACGCCGGTGCACAGCTACTACCGGCTGGTCAAGACCGTGAAGGCCGACCCAGAGTTCGACGTCAAGCGCGCGCAGAAGAAGCTGCGCCGCTACGTGGAGGGGCACGACTACGCCGTGCGCCTCAAGGCCGAGATCATGGTCGACCACTTCCACGAGCAGGTGATTGGCCTGCAGAAGATCGGCGGCCAGGCGCGGGCCATGGTGGTCACCAGCGGCATCGAGCGCGCGATCCAGTATTACCACGCCATCCGCGCCTACTTGCAGGAGATCAAGAGCCCTTACCAGGCCATCGTCGCGTTCTCCGGCGAGCACGAGTACGGCGGCGTCAAGGTCACGGAGGCGTCGCTCAACGGCTTCCCCAGCAGCCAGATCGCCGACCGCATCCAGGAGGACCCCTATCGCCTGCTGGTCTGCGCCGACAAGTTCCAGACCGGCTACGACGAGCCGCTGCTGCACACCATGTACGTGGACAAGGTGCTGGCGGGCGTCAAGGCCGTGCAGACCCTGTCGCGCCTCAACCGCGCCCATCCCAAGAAGCACGACACCTTCGTGCTGGACTTCAACAACGACGCCGCGGTGATCCAGGCCGCCTTCGAGCCTTACTACCGCACCACCATCCTCAGCGAGGAGACCGACCCCAACAAGCTCCACGACCTGCTGGCTGACCTGGAGCGCTACCAGGTCTACAGCGCCGAGCAGGTCGAGGCGCTGGTGGCGCTGTATCTGGGCGGCGCGGCGCGGGACCGGCTAGACCCGATCCTCGACGCCTGCGTGGCAGGCTACAAGGAGAGCCTGGACGAAGACGGCCAGGTGGATTTCAAGGGCAAGGCCAAGGCCTTCACTCGCACCTACGGCTTTCTGGCCTCGATCCTGCCCTACAGCAACGCCCACTGGGAGCGGTCGTCCATCTTCCTGAACTTCCTGATTCCCAAGCTGCCCGCGCCCGTGGAGCAGGACCTGTCCAAGGGCATCCTCGAAGCCATCGACATGGACAGCTACCGCGTCGAAAAGCAGGCCGCCCTGCGCATCGCCCTGCCCGACGCCGACGCCGAGATCGGCCCGGTGCCGGCCAGCGGCGGCGGCGCCCTGATCGAGCCGGAGCTGGACCGGCTGAGCAACATCCTGCGCACCTTCAACGACCAGTTCGGGGCCATCGCGTGGACCGACGCCGACCGGGTGCGCCGGCTGATCACCGAGGAAATCCCCGACCGCGTGGCGGCCGACGCGGCCTATCAGAACGCGCGCAAGAACCCCGACCGCCAAAACGCCCGCATCGAGCACGACAAGGCCCTGGGGCGGGTGATCCTGGCCTTGATGAGGGATGACACCGAGCTGTTCAAGCAGTTCAGCGACAACGACTCGTTTCGCCGCTGGTTGACCGACACCGTCTTCGACCTCACCTATGCGCAACCGGGTGTTGCGAGGTATCGCTGATGGCCACACTTCTACTTCTCCTCATCCCCTTCCTCCTCGCCTACGCCCTGGCCCACTGGCTGCACGGCCGCGGCCGGCTCGACGCGCGCAAGGATGTGTTGGCGGCCGCCTTGCTGGCGCTGGCCTGCATCGGCTACTTCTGGCGCGTGATCTTTGGCGACTCCTTCATGCCGGCCGACGGCGGCGATTTGATCAGCTTCCTCTGGCCGACCTACCGCTTCGCCGCCGAGAGCCTGCGCGCCGGGGAGTGGCCGCTGTGGAACCCGCACCTCTACAGCGGCGCGCCGCACGTGGCCGACATCCAGGCCGGCTTCCTCTACCCGCCCAACCTGGCGCTGTTTCTGGCTGTGCCCGACTTCGGTGCGCGGGCGATGCAGGGCATGAGCATTCTGCACCTGTGGTGGGCCGGGCTGGGCATGTACGTCTTGCTGCGCAGCCTGCGCGCGCCAGGCGCTTCTGTCACCCTGAGGCTCGGCGAAGGGTCTCGGTCTGCCAGCCGGGATGCTTCGGCGGCCCTCAGCATGACAAGGCCGGGGGATGCTTCGGCGCCTTCGGTCAGCATGACAGGGCCGGGGGATGCTTCGGCAGCTCTCAGCATGACACAGCAAGCACGCGGCTACGTGAGTCGCCCGGCCGCGCTGGCCGCGGGCATCGCCTTCGCCTTCTCCGACCCCTTCTGGGTGCATTTCGGCAATCTCAACCTCAACGCCGTGGCCAGTTGGCTGCCGTGGGTGGTGGCGTGCTATGTACAGGGGCTGGAGGGTAGACAAGTAGACAAGGAAACTGGTAGACAAGGGGAAGAGGCCACTACTAACCGTTTACCGTTTACTGTTTACCGGTCACTTGCCTGGTCCGCTGCCGCCGGCCTGCTGCTGGGCATCGCTACGCTGGCCGGACACATCCAGTCCACGCTGTTCATCGGGGTGACGGTGGTGCTGTATGGGCTGTTCTGGCTGTTCTTCGAGTTGCAGGAGCCGGGTGTCGTTGCAAGGCAGGCGGCGCTGCGGTTCGTAGGCAACACGGCGCTGCTGGCGGCGCTGGGCATCCTGATCGCCGCGCCGGTGCTGCTGCCGGCCATCCAGCTCTCGCAGTACACCGCCCGCGCCGCGTGGAGCTATCAGGAGACAGTCGGCTACTCCCTCTCGCCGGCCCAGTGGATCGGCCTGGTGGTCCCCGGCTTCTTCGGCCGCGGGCCGCAGTTGCACTGGGGGCTGTGGCCGCGCGTCGAGGTGGGCTACATCGGCATCCTGCCGCTGGCGCTGGCTGTGCTGGCGCTCCTGGGCCGGCGCAACCGCCACACCTGGACCTTCCTGGGCATCGCGGCCGTGGGCTTCCTGCTGGCGCTGGGCATCTACAGTATCCCGCATGGCTGGCTGAGCCTGCTGCCCGGCTTCGACCTGCTGCGCGCGCCGGGCCGCTTCGTGCTCTTGATGAGCTTTGGACTGGCCGCGCTGGCTGGCATCGGCTTGCAGGTGCTGCTCAGCCCCATCGGCGACTCCGAAGCCTGGAAGGCGCTGACGCGCCTCGGCAGTGGGCTGGGCTGGGTCTCTAAGGCTGCGGCCGCCGTCATCGTGCCGCTGGTCTTTGCGGCTTTGTTGCTGACCCAGGATCGCGATCCCACCGTCTACCTGCGCGTCGCGATTGCTGCCATTGCGGTCACGCTGGCCGTGGCCTTCCTCTGGGCCAGTTGGGCGCTGGTGGCTGCACGGCGGGCCGGCTGGGCGCGGCCGCGCACCCTGGCCGCGTTGGCCGTGGCGTTGATCTTCCTCGACCTGGCCAGCACCGGCGCCTACAACGATTTGGGCGACACGGACCCCAGCGAGAGCTTCCAGCAGCCGGATATCGTGGCATTCTTGCAGCAAGCAGAGGACAGCGAGCCCTTCCGCATCGACGCGCGCACCGGCGTCGACCAACTCTGGCAGCCCAACACGGCGCTGCTGTACGGCCTGGATGACGTCTGGGGCGGCGATAATCCCTCGCTGTTTGCCCCCTACGAGCGCTACTGGGAGGGCATGGGTAGCCGCTCCAGCCGCCTGTACGACTTCCTCAACGCGCGCTACGTGATTGCCCGCAAGGATGTGGCGTTGGACTGGGAGAAGTTCGTGTTGGCCTTCGACGGCGACCCTGATCTGAACGTCTACCGCAACGGCACAGCCCTGCCGCGCGCCTTTGTCGTCCACGAAGCCCGTGTGGTCAGCGGCGCCGACGCGACAGAGCAAGCCTGGGCTGCCGTGCAAGACCCGGCCTTCGATCCGGCCACGCAGGTCGTGATCGAGCCTGGTGAGGCGCAACTGCCCACTGTCGCGCCGGCCGCTGGGCCTGAAACCGTGCGCTGGCTGGCGCGCTCCAACAACGAGCTGATTCTGGAGGTGACGGCCACGGCGCCGGGCTACCTGGTGTTGAGCGAGGTTTGGTATCCTGGCTGGCAGGCCCAGACGGTTCTGGCCGGCCAGGGCCAGCCCGGCCAGCCGCAGCCCGTGCTGCGCGCCAACAGCGCCTTCCGCGCCATCCCGCTGTGGCAGGCCGGCACGCAGGTGGTGCGCCTGCGTTTCACACCGCCGCTCTGGCGCATTGGTTGGCTGGCGGCCGGGCTGACGTTGCTCCTGCTGGTCACAGCCGGCATTGTGCTGCTGCAGCTCCGCAAGCGTAGGTCCGGCTACCAGCCGGACACTTCCGGGCTCCCACCCGCGTAGGTCCG
>JBAQCH010000392.1:0-3371 GCA_049294015.1 Anaerolineae bacterium | reverse complement strand
GCCCTCGTCCGCAAGGGGGACCGCGGCCGCAGGGCAGCCAACCGCCGCGCCGCCGGCCTGAGGGAGCGCCGCGTCCAGCGCCCGCTGCGCCCGTGCAGCCGGTCGAGATCGAGATTCCAGAGTCGATCACGGTGCGCGACATGGCCGAGTTGATGCAGCGCAGCCCCATCGACATCATCAAGGTGTTGATGAACTACGGCATCATGGCGCCGATCACCCACACCATCGACTTCGACGTGGCCACCATCGTTGCCGAAGAGATGGGCGTCAAGGTCAAGGCGATGGCCAAGCCCGAGCTGCCCGATCTGTCTGCCGCCGTCGAGACTAACGGCAAGTCCAAGACCTTGCGCCAACGGCTGCTGGAAGTCACGCCTGACGAGCGTTTGGTCGCGCGACCGCCGGTGGTCACGGTGCTGGGCCACGTGGACCACGGCAAGACCACCTTGCTGGACGCGATCCGCAAGACCAACGTGGTGGCTCAGGAGTCGGGCGGCATCACCCAACACATCGGCGCCTATCAGGTGGAGCGCGACGGACGGAAGATCACCTTCCTGGACACGCCAGGCCATGAGGCATTCACAGCCATGCGCGCGCGCGGCGCCCAGGCCACCGACATTGCGATCCTGGTGGTGGCGGCCGACGATGGCGTCATGCCGCAGACGCGCGAGGCCATTGCCCACGTGCGCGCGGCCGAAGTGCCGATCATCATCGCGCTGAACAAGGTGGACAAGGCCAACGCCAACCCCGACCGCGTCAAACAGCAGTTGTCCGACGAAGGGCTGCTGGTGGAGGAGTGGGGCGGCGACGTGATCTGCGTCGAGGTCGCGGCCAAGCTGAAGCGCGGCATCGACGATCTGCTGGAGAACCTGCTGCTGCTGGCCGACGTGGAGGCGTTTAAGGCTGACCCGACCGGCCCGGCCATCGGCACGGTGATCGAGGGCACGATGGACAAGGCGCGCGGCTCCACCGCCACGCTGCTGGTGCAGAAGGGCACGCTGCACGTGGGCGATGCCATCCTGGCCGGCAACATCTCCGGCCGCATCCGCGCCATGACCGACAGCAGCGGCAACCCCTTCGACTCGGCCACGCCGTCCACTCCCGTGGTGGTGCTGGGCCTGTCGGAAGTACCGACGGCCGGCGACACCTTCCAGGTCTACAAGGACGAGCGGTCGGCTCGCGAAGAGGCGACGGCCCGCTTGCTGCTGGAGCGCGAGCGCTCCGAAGCAGTCGTGCGCAAGAGCATCACCCTGGACGATGTCTTCGCCCAGATGCAGGCCGGCAAGGTCAAGGAGCTGCGCCTGATCCTCAAGGCCGACGTGGACGGTTCGCTGGAGCCGATCATCAACTCGCTCAACCAATTGAGCAGCGACGATCTGCGCATCAAGCTGCTGCACACGGGCACCGGCGACATCACCGACTCCGACCTGATGCTGGCGGCCGCCTCGCAAGCCATCGTGATTGGCTTCAACAACAGCATGAACGCCACCGCGCAGAAGTCCGATCTGGCCAACCAGGTGGACGTGCGCACCTACAAGGTGATCTACGAGTTGATCGCAGACATCGACAAGGCGCTCAAGGGCTTGCTGGAGCCGGTCTACGAGGAGCGCACCACCGGCCGGGCTGAGGTGCGAGCGGTGTTCCGCATCCCGCGGCGCGGCAAGATCGCCGGCTGCGTGGTCCTGGACGGCGAGCTCAACCGCAACTCTCAGGTGCGCGTCATGCGCAGCGGCAATCAGGTGATGCAAGGCCGCATCAACTCGCTCAAGCGCTTCCAGGAGGATGTCACCGAGGTCAAGACCGGCTTCGAGTGCGGCATCGGCATCGAGAACTACGACGATATCAAAGAAGGCGACATCCTGGAAGCCTTCACCAAGGTGCGCGTCTAGCGCACCTCTTGCGAAGTTGGACTTCTCTGAAGAAGTCCAACTTCTTCTGTACTGATGCCTTATGTCCAGTAGACGACAACTACGCGTGGCCGAGATGATCCAGCAAGAGCTGGCCACCATGATCACCTTCGACCTGCGCGACCCGCGGCTGGCCTTTGTCAGTGTCACGCGCGTTCAGGCCAGCCCCGATCTGCGCCACGCCAACGTATACATCAGCAGCCTGAGCGGCGAGGAGTCCGAGGCCGAAATCATAGCCGCGCTGCGCAAGGCCAGCGGCTTTCTGCGCCGCCAATTGGGCAGCCGCACGACGCTGCGCTACGTGCCGGAACTGGCCTTTCACTTCGACGACGGACTGATCCAGAGCCAGCGCATGAGCGATCTGCTGGACGAGATCAGCAGCGAAGAAGCCGGCCCGGCCACCATCGACCCAGAGGCCGCGCAAGGCGCAGCGCCTGCTTAGCGAGACCGCTTTCGCCGCACGCCAAGACGCAAAGTCCGCAAAGCACGGAGTGATCGCACTCCCCCTTCCCCCTTTGCGTTCTTTGCGCCTTGGCGTGGTTTTTTTTGCCAGCCTGAAGAGGTTATCCAGTGATCGACGCCGCCGAAGCCATCCACTCGCTGCTGAGCGCCAGCCAACGCGTTCTGCTGATCAGCCACGTCGCGCCTGACGGCGACGCCATCGGCTCGATGCTGGGGCTGAAGTGGCTGCTGGAGGCGCAGGGCCGCGCCGTGGTGGCTGCCAACCAGGACGGCGTGCCCTATTTGCTGCGCTCAGACCAGGTCGCGCCCGGCTGGCAGTCCGTGGTCCACGCGCCGGTCAAGCCGCGGCGCCCCGGTAGGGGCTACGATCTGGTGATTACACTGGACTGCAGCGATATGCAGCGGCTGGGCAAGACCTACAGCCCATCGCTGGCCCATGCGCCCCTGGTCAACATCGACCACCACATCACCAACCTGGGCTTTGGCGCCTTCAACCTGGTGGACCCGGCCGCCAGCAGCACGGCCGAGATCGTCGTCCGGCTGGCCGAAGCGTTGGCGTGGCCCATTGGCCCCGAGGCGGCCCAGTGCCTGCTGACCGGCATCGTCACCGACACCCAAAGCTTCCGCGTCGGCAACGTGACGCCGGCGCTGCTGGGCATGGCGCAGCGGCTGATGGAGTCTGGCGCGTCGCTGCAGGCCGTCAACGAAGGCGTGCTGGACCGGCGCAACGTCGACACCATCTGCCTGTGGGGACAAGCGCTGAACGCACTGCACCTGGAGGAGCGTATCATCTGGACGGCGATCCCACTGGCCATGCGCGGCCGCTGCCAGGGCGTGGAACAGAGCGACTCGGGCCTGGCCAACTTCATGGCCGGCGCCGAGGAGGCCGACGTGGCCGTGATCCTGACCGAACGCGAGGACGGGCTGGTGGACGTGGGCATGCGCGCCGCTGCTGGCTTTGACGTGGCCCAGGTGGCGCTGGCGCTGGGCGGCGGCGGGCACCCG
>JBAQCH010000391.1:0-5602 GCA_049294015.1 Anaerolineae bacterium | reverse complement strand
ACTCCGCAGGGGTAGGCGCCGAAGGCAACCACATCGCCCTGCTGATCGACCTGATGCGCCAGGACGGCGTCACCTTCCCCGACAACCGCCGCCTGCGCTTCGCCAGCCTGACCCCTCTGACCGGCGGCGTCCTCCACGCCGAGGGCCTCGCCCCTACTCTCCCTCTCTCCCCCTCTCCCACTCCGCCGACCCCCGACCAGCGCGTCGCCGTCTCCTTCGGCCCGCAGCACGGCGCGGTGACGGCGCGGCAGGTGGAGGACGGGCTGTGGGAGGCGGTGCGCGGCGGCTATGACCTGCTGGTCTTCGCCGGCTTCGCCTTCGACGCCGCGGCCGTCAGCGCGATCGAGACCGGCCATCCCCGGCTCAAGGTCGTCTTCTCGCACATCCGCCCCGACGTGCTGCTGACCGATGCGCGCGGCGAGTCGCTGCTCAAGACCACGGCCAGCGCGCAGCTCTTCACCGTCTTCGGCGAGCCGGACGTGGAACTGCGCCAGCGCGACGACGGCTCCTACGAAGTCGAGCTGCTGGGCGTAGACGTCTACGACCCCTTGACCGGCGAGGTGCACTCGGCGCGGGCCAGCCAGGTCGCGGCCTGGTTCCTGGACAGCGACTACGACCGGCGCACCTTCCACATCTGCCAGGCCTTTTTCCCCAACAAGTCGGCCTGGCAAAAGCTGGCCCGCGCCCTGAAAGGCACGCTCAACGACGACCTGTTCGACCAACTCACCGGCCGCGTCTCCCTCCCGTTCGAACCCGGCGAACACCGGCGGATTGCTGTGAAGGTGATCGACCAGCGGGGGAATGAGGTGATGCGGGTGGTGGGGGTGTGACTCCTCACCTAAGATGTATAGGAAGCTGTCGACTATGCACGGGCCTCAAACGTCACCCAGCGAACTCCGGTAGTCTGTCTTTTGCGAAGACCAAGTAGATTGTCAGTGGGGTCTTCGATCAATGGAAACAGGAGCATCAGTGATACGCCATGAACAACAACCACAAACCGCTGCGGGTTTCAATGCTCGCCCTGTTACTTACATGTGTCATCTCAATTCTGAGCTTTCAGTCAGGTCTGGCTCAAGACGAGATTACCAGCGATGACGCTCAACAGCAAACGTCGCCGACCGACATACTTTGCGGCCCGACCCGTTTTGTTGGCGGCAACATAACTGAGGACACCTACTGGGATCCCGGTTATGTTTACGTGCTGAATTCCAGCGTAGTGGTGCAGCCTGGTGTGACACTCAGGGTCGTCGCCAATGTTGTTAAAGCGAAACCAGGTACCAGTATCACTGTCAACGGCAAACTGATAGTGCTGGGAACCGAAAGCTCCCCACGATACTTCACCTCTTGGAAAGACGATACTCTTTGTGGCGATACCAATGGTGACGGGGCGGCCAGCGTGCCGGTGACGAACGATTGGGCGTTCATCGTGTTTGGCTCCTCCAGCGATCCCACCAGCATCGTTCAGCGTGCAGTGATCCGCTACGGTGGGTATAGTGGTGTCTATGGTGGTGCTATCCGCCTCTTTAACAGTTCGCCAACTCTCGATCATATCACTTTCTTCAAGAACTATCGAAACGCCGTTGAGATCAGAGGGAATTCCACATGGAGCTTGACCAACACAACGGTCATTCATTGGCTTCCCGACGTCATTAACATTGCGGCCGACCAGACACTGACCATTGCGCCTGACGTCAAGATCAAAGGGGGTGGGGGTATCAGTGTCACTTCTCGGAACAGCAAACTTATTGCCAATGGTACGGAAGCTGCGCCGATCATCTTCACCTCTGAACGCGACGACACCGTCTGTGGTGTTGGCGCAGCGAATGAGCCAGTCTGCGACACAAACAACGACGGGAGCGCCTCTGTCCCTGCCGTAGGCCAGCAAGGTGGCATTTACTTCGGCCCGGACAGCAATGCCAGCAGCAGCGTTCAGCGCGTTGCGATGCGCTATGGCGGCATCTCGCTGTCCAACATCACACCAATCCTTGACCATATCACGTTCTACAAATGTTCCATCAATGCTGTTGTCATTGCAGCGGGGAACTGGACGACGCACACCTGGGACAACACGTCCCTTGTCTACTGGGTGAATGGCAGCATCACTCTCAACCCTGAGAGCACGCTCACGATTGCGCCTGGAGTCAAGGTCAAGCTCAACAATGGCGCCTCTATCAACGTGACCGGCGCCAACAGCAAGCTCGTCGTCAACGGCACGGAAGCTAACCCGGTCACTTTCACGTCCTCCAGGGACGACACTATCTGCGCCATCGGCGCCGCCAACGAACCTATCTGTGACAGCAACAACGACGGGGCGGCCAGCGTGCCGGTGACGAACGACTGGGGGTTCATCGTGTTTGGCTCCTCCAGCGATCCCACCAGCATCGTTCAGCGTGCAGTGATCCGCTACGGTGGGTATAGTGGTGTCTATGGTGGTGCTATCCGCCTCTTTAACAGTTCACCAACAATATCATACGTGAAATTTAGCCACAATTATCGCGGACTTGATACGCTTCAAGGCGCGCGGCCAGTCTTGGTATGCAATGATTTCAGGAACAACTCTGCTGGTGGGATACACAATGCCCAGCCCAGCACCATTGTCACCGCAGAGAACCAATGGTGGAATAGTTCTTCTGGACCGACTCACACATTCAATCCCGGGGGTACCGGAGAGAGGGTTTCCGATGGTGTGGACTTCACCCCTTGGGCAACTGTTCCGTGTGTTCCTGGTGAGGATCCGCTCGCTTGGACCTTTATGTTCTACCTGGATGGCGACAACAACCTTGATTCAAACTATCAAGGCGTGTTCAACCAGCTCGAGACCATGGCGAATAATACTGCCATCAACTTGATTGTCCTTTGGGATCGTGTAGGAGCAGGTAATTCAGCCTACTATCGGGTCAAGTACGACACTAATCTGTGGCAGCAGGTGTCTTACACACAGGGTGTCGATGTCTGGAACCAGGGCGAGCTTAATATGGGCGACGGTGCGACACTGCGTGATTTCGTTTTGTGGACGCGCGCGCGATTTCCGGCGCAGCGGTACGCTCTCTTCATCTCGGATCACGGGACTGGCCTGAATGGCACAGCAAAAGATGTAACTAGTTCAAGCGACTGGATCACCATGCGTGAGCTAAGTGATGCACTTTCGGCGGCAACTACCAATGGCAGCAACAAACTGGACGTGCTGTTCGCTGACTCATGCCTAATGGGCATGCTAGAAACCTCCTATCAGATTCGAAACTACGTTGGCTTCCTTGTCGCAAGTGAGAACCAGAGTTGGATACCCCCATGGGGTTCATCTCAGCCATATCCTAGGTACCTGACCGGAGTCTCCGCCTCGACAACACCCGAGGAGTTAGCTCGCAAGATCGTGACCGGTTATGCCTCCTGGCTTGATCAGACCTACCCTGGTCAATATGGATATACGATGTCCGCCGTAGAATTGTCCAGGATTGACCAGCTAGTAACAGCCACAGGCGATCTTGCAACCGCTTTGAGAACAGGAGTCGCGACATATGGCTCCTCGATCGCGGCTGCGCGCACTGCGGCCCAGAAGTTCGACTCCAATGACAACGGTGTCATCTCTACTGACGATGAGTACATTGACCTCTACGATTTTGCCGTGCAGATTCGGCAAAGGATACTCACTCCTGACATACAGAGTTTGGCCCAAGCTGTGATGACTGCAGTTGATGTCTTCGTCGTAGACGGAGCAGAAGTACATAGATCAGGCAGTTTGAGGTACCCTGGGCTTGACAATGGTCACGGCGTCTCGATATTCCTCCCAAGAGGAGACTTCAAGCGTAGTTTCTATTCTGGAAGTAGCCTTGACTTTGCGGCAGATGCAACTTGGGGTGTGCTTGACGGACTGACGTTTGGTGAGACAACCGGGCCGGGGTGGGGTTCGATGCTGGTCAATTATGTTGAACAGCAGACGCCTGGAGCGCCAGACAATCCTGCGCCACCCGCTCTTGCACAACCGGTTGGTACTCCCGGAGGTGGAATGGTTCACATGCCACTGATCATACGCAACAGGTGATCAAAGGGTAACGAGATCATGACGCTGCTGATCACAAATCGAGTTTGTGATCAGCAGCGCGCTACTCAGCCACATACCAAGTTCCCATGACCCTGACCGTCGACAACCCCATCCTCAACTCCCCCTACCGCGAGCCGGAGCGCTACTGGCTTTACGATGCCGCGGGCATGCCGCGCGTGGAGAACGGGCGGCGGCCGGCCGGCTACTATTTCCGGGCGCGGGCGCGGGCCAACGAGCGCCAGCTCTCCATGCTCTCCGACGAGCAGTTCGAGGAGCTGGCCGTGGTCAACCAGGTGCGCCAGCAGGTGCGGGCCTGGCGCGAGGCCGGCTATCCGGGCGCGACCCCCGTCACCCGCCAGTTGCTGGCCCACTGGACCCAGCCGGAGCGCGAGCGGCGCCTCTTCTTCTGCCAGCTCGAGGCAGCCGAGACGGTCATCTGGCTGGTCGAAGTGCGCGGCGACCGCAAGCTGGGCATCGACATCCCGCTGGACTCGCCGCTGGACGGCCAGAACAAGCCCCTCACCCGCTACGCGGTCAAGATGGCCACCGGCAGCGGCAAGACGGTGGTCATGGCCATGCTGATGGCCTGGAGCATCCTCAACAAGGCGCACAACCCGCAGGACCGGCGCTTCTCCGACGGCGTGCTGATCGTCACGCCGAATTTGACGGTGAAGGAGCGGTTGGGAGGGGGAGGGAGCGGAGAGAGGGAGAGGGGGAGTGAGGGTGAAACGGAGGGAGAGGCGGAAGGGGAGGAGGCGGATGAGGCGGACGAGGATGGGCAGGCGCATGCGGTGGTGGCTGCGGCCAGAGAGCCGGAGCGGCCGCTGATGCCTGGCGCACGAGGGAACTATTTCGAGAAGTTCGACCTGGCGCCGGCGACGCTGCTGCCTTATTTGGGGCAGGGGCGGGTGCTGATCACCAACTGGCACACGCTGGCGGTGCGGGACGACGGCGGCAAGCGCCAGGTGATGCAGCGCGGGCAGGAGAGCCCCACGGCCTTCGCCAACCGCGTGCTGCGCGACCTGGGCAGCAAGAAGAACCTGCTGGTGATCAACGACGAGGCGCACCACGCCTACCGCCCCGCGCCCTACGACAACGACCGCCGCCCCGACGGCATGAGCGCCGACGAGTGGGCCGAGCTCAAGGCCGCCAAGGAGGAGGCCACGGTCTGGGTCAGCGGGCTGGACGCCATCCACACCGCCCGGCGCATCAATGTCGTGCTCGACCTCTCGGCCACGCCCTTCTACATCCAGGGCAGCGGCTACCCCGAAGGCGCCCCCCTGCCCTGGATCGTCTGCGACTTCGGCCTGGTGGACGCCATCGAGTGCGGCATCGTCAAGATCCCGCGCGTGCCGGTGGCCGACGACACCGGCCAGCCCATCCCCAAGTATTTCCGCCTCTGGCAGGCCATCAACGAGGCGCTGCCGGCCAAGGATCGGGCCGCGGCCGGCCGCAAGCCCAAGCCGGAGGCCGTGGTGCGCGAGGCTGAGGGCGCCTTGCAAGCCCTGGCCGGCGAGTGGCAAGCCACCTTTCAGCGCTGGCAGCAGGACAACTACCCTGTGC
>JBAQCH010000390.1:0-15119 GCA_049294015.1 Anaerolineae bacterium | reverse complement strand
GGGCTGGGTCGTGGCCGGGCTGGCCGCGGCCGGAGCGCTGCTGGGCGCCTTCGTCATGCACGACTGGCCGCCGTTCATGAGCTACGCCATCCTGCTGGTGATGGCGATCGGGCTGATCCGGTCTGGCTGATAAAAGAGTCGCTGCGTCAAAGTTGCCAACTTTTCGGAAAAGTTGGCAACTTTGCGCGCCAATAAATGATCTCCAAATGATCGGCTGCTATGATCGTTACCAGAGACTCAGCACGACGTTCAGCCGCAGCGGTGAAGCACACAAGGAGATCACATATCATGACCGAAACACAACAAAGACAGAGAAATAATCGCCATTCCGTACGAATCCTCTTGCGAACTGCCATCATTGGCGTTGGTTCGTTGCTGCTGCTGGTGACCGTTTTTGGCCAGATCGATGGGATAAGGCCGCGCGTTGCCCACGCTCAGGTCGAAACCTGCACACCCGGCCCGCACAGCGGCGTGATCAGCGCCGACGAGCTCTGGTGCGCGGCCGACAGCCCGCACCAGATGACCGGCGACGTGACGGTGGCCCCCGGCGTGACGTTGACGGTGGAGCCGGGCGTTGTGGCCAAGGGCGCCACCACGGTGGAACTCCAGGTGCAGGGCCATCTGGCGGCCATCGGCACGCCTGCCCAGCCCATCACCTTTACCTCGTCCGTCGACACGGCTTACAACCAGTGGTCGGGCCTGGTCTTCGACGGCGGCACGGGCGAGCTGGACTACGTGACGGTGCGCTACGGCGGCCGGCCCAACAGCATCAACGCCACCTGCGGCTCCAGCGGCCTGGGCTTCAACATTGCCGCGCGCAACGTGCAAACGGGTGAGCTGCGCATCCGCAACAGCCAGGTGCGCTCGGTCGGCTACCAGTGCAACTTCCACAGCCCGGATTATGGCCTGTACGTCGACAACAGCCGCGTCGTCGTGGAGAACACGACCTTTGCCAACAACGGCATCTCGAACACGGGCGACTACGCCATCTACGTCGCTGGCGCCAACAGCTCGCTCAACCTGTCCGGCAACACCTTCGTCGACAACTCGCACAATCGCGTGCTATTAGCCTCTAACGCCATGGCTGCGGCCGATATCACGCTTGTGGATGAGGAAGGGCTGGAAAGCTACGAGTTGAGCGGCGATCTGACCGTGCCCGTGGGCATCACCATGACCGTGGAGCCGGGCGTGATGGTCATGGGCCGGACCGACGTCGAGCTGCGCACCTTGGGCCATCTGGCAGCCATCGGTACACCCACCCAGCCCATCACTTTCACCTCGGCCACCAACACCGGGGGCAACCAGTGGTCGGGTTTGGTCTTCGACGGCGGCACCGGCGACCTGGACCACACCACCGTGCGCTACGGCGGCCGGCCCAACAGCATCAACCCCAACTGCACCTCCAGCGGTATGGGCTTCAACATCGGCGTGCGCGACGTGCAGGCGGGCCAGGTGCGCATCCGCAACAGCCAGATCCGTTCCGTGGCCTTTGGATGCAACCAGGACAGCCGGGACTATGGCCTCTACGTCAGCAACAGCCGCGTCGCGGTCGAGAACACACTGTTCGCCAACAACGGCAACTCCAACACCACCAGTCCCACCAACGGCGACTTTGCGGTCTATGCCGCCGGGGCCAGCACGGTGTTGACCTTCGACGGCAACGTGGTGCGCAACAACCGGCGCGGCCTGCAGTTGAACGGCGTCGGCGCGCTGACCCTGCGCAACAACGTGTTCAAGGACAACCCGCTGGGCGGAGTCTACATCGCCGCCAGCGCCCAGGCGCAACTCCTGCACACCACCTTCACCGGCAACGGCGGCGACGCGGTCACCGTGGCCAGCGGCGGTTCGGCGGCGTTGACCAACTCGATCATCGCCAACAATGGCACCGGCGTGCGGGTCAACACCGGCGGCGCGGGCACGTTGACGCGCACCCTCTGGTTCGACAACGGAACGAACACGGTGGGCACGGTCAGCCAGACAGGATCGCTGACCGGGCCGCCGCTGTTCGCCAGCGATGGCTACCACCTGACGCACCAGTCAGCCGCGCTGGAGCAAGGGGTGGACGCAGGCGTGGCCGTGGACATCGACGGCGAGGCGCGACCGCTGCCGGCCGGCACGGGGCCCGACCTGGGCGCCGACGAGTACGACGCCGCGCAGGAGCTGATCTTCGCCAAGATCGCGCTGCCGCCGGTCTGGGAGGTGACAGGCGCCACACCGGGCGGCAGGCTGACGCAGCGCTACCTGCTGCCCTTCCGCTATGGCAGCCCGGACCAGAACGCCGCTCCGCTGGACGTGACGGTCGTCGACACCCTGCCAGCGGCGCTGTCCCTGGAGAGCCAGACGCACTGGCCGCCCATGAGCTTCAGCCAGAACGGTCAGGTCTTGACCTGGCAGACGCAGGCGCCGCTGGCGCGCAGACAGTCGGGCGTCGTCGACATCATGGCACGCTTTGCCAACCCGCTAGCCGGCCAGGCGCTGACCAACACGGCCACTCTGAACACGCTGACGGCGCAGGCTGTCACTCAGGTACCGCTCTATCCGCCCATCCTGACCGCGCCCGGGACAGGCGAGCTTTGTCCGGGCAACGTCGAAGTCCGCGGCGCGGCCCAGCCGGGCGCGACGGTGCATCTGCTCATCAACGGCGCGCTGGTAGCGCAGACTCCGACCAACAGCGCGGGCCAGTTCAGCGCCATCTACAGCTATGGCGGCAGCGCGACGGAGACGCTGACCGCACAGGCTTGCGTGCCTGGCGGCGCGTGCAGCGCGGCCAGCGCGCCGGTGACCCTGCGCCCGCCGCAGAGCTTCTGGTGCCCGCAGCGCTCGATCTGGGAAGGCACGCCGGCGGTGGGGCCTAAGGCCGGCCAGCACCTGGTGTTCCAGTTCCGCAACAACAGCGGCGAGTTCTCCAGCCAGAACTGGCGCATCCCTGGCGTCTACGGCTTCTGGAACACCACCCTCACCCTGCACGCCTGCAACTGCCCGCCGGCCAGCGGCACGACTGCGCCGCCCAGCTCGGTCTGGCTGTTCGCCGACGGCGTGCGCTACGACCCGACCGGCAGCCACCCCGACTACACCTTCGCCGTCACCGGCGCGGCGCACAACGTGGTCTTCTGGGCGAACTGCGGCGGCAACTTCGTCTCGTCCACCGGCATCATCTTGATCGACCCGGACGGCTACGTGTTCGACGTAACCCAGGGCTTCGACCCCCAGAATCCGACGGCACACGCGATCCCCGGCGTGACCGTGACCCTGTACGAGCTCGTGCCGGAGTGGGGCGGCTGGACGCCGTGGCCGGCGCACCTGTACAACAGCCAGGTCAACCCGCAGGTGACCGGCAGCGACGGCTACTTCGCGTTCTTCACGCCGCCCGGCCAGTACTACCTGCAAGTGGACGGCAAGCCTGGCTACCAGCCCTGGCGCAGCCCGGTGATCACCGTGGTCAACGAGATCGTCCATGTCAACGTGCCCTACACGCCCTGGACCGAGCCGCCGGCCGTGGAGACGGTGACGGAGATCCTGCTGACGGCCAGCGGGCCGCAGCCGGCCAGCGTCACCGTGCCCGTGGGTACGACCGTGCAGTGGCGGGCCGAGGTGAATGGTCTGCTCCCGCCGGCCGTGCTGGCCGACCTGGCCGAGAACCCGGTGTTGCACCCGCTCAGCGCGCTCGATCCCATCAGCTACACGTTGGGCTGGGACGGCGGCATGCTCCAGCCGGGCCAGCTCTACCAGCGCCAGATGAGCCAGCCCGGACGCTATGCCTACAGCGACGGTCTGGGCAACGAGGCTGAGGTCTGCGTGGAGACCTGTGCGCCGCTGGCCATCACGCTGGCCGGCTTCTCAGCCGCCGGGCAGATCGACCACATCCTGGTGAGATGGGAGACGGTCAGCGAGGTCGGCAACGCCGGCTTCGAGTTGCACCGATCGACCAGCGACGACTGGAGCAGCGCGACGCGGCTGGCCGCCGTGCCCTCGCAGGGACCGGGCAGCAGCCAGGGCTTCGTCTACAGCTACCAGGACTTCACCGCGCAGCCGGGCCAGGTTTATCGGTATTGGCTGGTGGCCATCGACCTGAGCGGCGCAGCGACCCGGCACGGACCGGTCAACGCGCTGCTGCAAACGCCGACGGCGGTCACGCTGGCGCAGTTGGAGGCCACGTCGGCGTCAGCCACCCCGGTCTGGCCAGGCGTTGTGGCCCTGCTGGCGCTGGCCGTTCTGCTGGCAGGTGTGTGGATCCGGCGCGTTGGCTCGACGCGCTAACCACCTCAGACCCGCAGAGTTGCCAACTGACCTGAAAATAGCCGCTCGGGCCGGTCTCCGACCGAGCCCGCCATTTTCATCCACGGTTGTGCGCCAAGCGCATGGGCGTCTTTTCGGAAAAGTTGGCAACTCTGCACGGCGAGCGTTACGCGGCGGTCTATCGCTATCGGCGAGTGTCCAGCGCCAGCGAAAGGCAGCAGACTAAGTACCTGTCCAAAATAACTGAGGGGCCTCACCTGCACCTCGCCCGCGGCTCGGCGCAGGCGCAGGTGTCGCGCTTTTAGCCAGGGATTTCCAATCCCTGGGAATGGGCTACGCGCTCTTCTGCACCCGCACCCGGCTCATCAGCAGCGCGGCCAGCAGCAGGAAGGCGGCGGTGAAGGGCCAGATCGCGCGGTAGCTGGTCAGGTCCACCAGCACGCCGCCGACGATGGGACCGGTGATGGCCGCGGCCGACGCAGCGAAGTAGTACAACCCCGTGTACGCCCCGATGCTGCCTGACTTGGCCAGGTCGTAGACCATGGGCAGCGAGTTGATGTTGACCAGCGCCCAAAAGCCGCCCATCAACGCCAGCAACAGTAGCAGGGGAATCTGTTGCACGAAAAAGACCAGCAGCACGCCGGCCGTCATGCCCAGCAGGCCGATCAGGATGATGGGCTTGCGGCCGAAGCGGGTGGCCAGCAGGCCGCTGGGGATGGCAAAGAGGATCAGCATGGCCGCGAAGGCAGTCAGCATCTGCGTGCCGGTGCCCACCGGGATGCCCAGCACCTCACGCGCATAGAGGGTGAAGAAGGCCTCGGTGGCGTTCCAGCCCACGAACCAGGCGAAGATTGCGCCCAACAGGAAGAGTCCGCTGCGGTCGGGGTTGGTGGCCACGTAGCGCACGTTGTCCCACAGCTTGGGCTCCTGCTCGATCTCCTCGGGCGCGACGTGCGACCGGTCCGGCTCCTTGACCCGCCACAGCACCACGCCGATGGCCAGCAGCATGACAGCCGCGCCGAAGATGAAGGGGATGGGCACGCCAAGCTTGTACAGCGCGCCGCCGGTGAAGAGGGCAATTGCGCCGCCCAGGCCGCCCATCAGGTTGATGACGCCGTTGGCCTTGCTGCGCTCGTGCGGCTCGAACAGGTCGCCCAGGTAGGCGATGGTGGGGGAGCGAAAGATGGCCATGCCCAGGTTGGTGCCCAGGATGGCCAGCGCGATCAGCACGAAGTTCTCGCGCACGAAAGGCACCAGGATGAAGAACAGTGCGGCGGTGGGCGCGCCCAGCATCAGCCACGGCTTGCGCCGGCCAAAGCGGGTATGGGTGCGGTCGGAGCGGCTGCCCACCCAGGGCTGAAAGAACATATTGATGATGTTGTCCCAGGTCAGGATGAAGCCGACCACGGCCGCGCTCAGGCCCAGATCCGCCAACATGGGCGGGATCAGGCTGTTGAACAGCGGCCAGATGATACTGATGCCGAAGAAGCCAAAACCCAGAACGAAGGTGCGGCCCCAGGGGAACGATCGCTTAGCCATGAGAACTCCTCTTCTACATTGAACAGGATGGCGGAAGGGACGATGGGGCTATCATACCACAGGTTGTCTGGTAGGCGCCAACGTACCACAGCGGATGAAGAACAGCGGATGGTTCTGCACGCATCCAGTCGGATCACCTGAGGGGTGGTTATGGACAAGTACCATGGTCGGAGGAAGAACAGCGGATGGTTCTGCACGCATCCAGTCGGATCCCTGAGGGGTGGTTATGGACAAGTACCATGGTCGGAGGAAGAACAGCGGATGGTTCTGCACGTATCCAGCCTGCTGAACGTGGCCAGCACATGAAAACAGGCCGGTGCATCGTCATCCGCTGGTCTTCATCCGCTGTAGTATGCCGGTCGTTTGCCATCGCTCCTCGAATTGTGTCGTTCGATCGTCATCCGCTGTTCTTCATTCGCTGTAGTATGCCCCCCACTTGCCACCAGTCCAACCTGTGCTATAATCGCGCCACACCTGTCCTGCCGCATCGGTGGCCGAACAATCCCATACCCAACCGGAGGTAGCCCGACCATGGCCTTGCCCATCCCCAGCATGGTGCTGAAGCAGCTTTATACGTTCAACAGCCTGCGCAACACCGCCGACGGCGTGCGCTTTTCGCTCAAAAACCGCCTGAGCGACACCAAAGTCACGGCGCTGCACAGCGTCAAGTTCGACGGCGTGGCCGTGCCGGCCGAGGCCATCACCCTGATCCTGGACACGGGCGAGATGCTCCAGCCGGCTGACCTGGCGCAGCAGCCGGTCGACTTCCCGCTGCGCAAGATGCTGGATGTCATCTGCCGCATCGCGCCGCTGTCCGAGGGCATCCACAAGCTGGAGGTCAACTTCTCGGCCGCCGGCTTTGGCAGCCTGACCCTCAAGGTGGACAGCGCGGTCAGCAGCGAGGTGGAGAACGCGATCAAGATCCCGCGCGACAACGCCAACAACTACAGCGACGCGATTATCAAGGAGCGCCAGCGCTTTGTCGAGCAGTTCACCGGCAAGAAGCTGGAGCACATCCCCCATTATTCCTTCGATCCGCAGATCACAGCCGGCAACATCGAGAACTTCAGCGGCGTGGCGCAGGTGCCGCTGGGCTTTGCTGGCCCGCTGACTATCCGGGGCGAGCACGCGCAGGGCGAGTTCATCATCCCCATGGCCACGGCCGAGGGCACGCTGGTGGCGTCCTACAACCGCGGCATGAAGATCCTCAACCTGTCGGGCGGCGCCGAGGTGACGGTGATCGGCGACGCCATGCAGCGCGCGCCGGTCTTCGTCTTCGACGACGCGCGCGGCGCGCGCAACTTCGTGCGCTGGGTCAACGAGCACCTGGACGAGATCCGCGACCAGGCTGAGGCCACCTCCAGCGTAGCCAAGCTGTCCTATATCGACCCCTACCTGGCCGGCAAGTTCGCTTTTCTGCGCTTCAACTTCACCACCGGCGACGCGGCCGGGCAGAACATGGTGGGCCGCGCCACGTTCGCCGCCTCCAGTTGGATTCTGGACAACTATGAGGGCGTGCGCCATTTCTACCTCGAGTCGAACCTGGCCACCGACAAGAAGGCCAGCCAGGTCAACGTGATGCACACGCGCGGCAAGCGCGTCGTGGCCGAAGCCACCATCCCGGCCGAGGTGCTGATCCAGCACATGCGCGTCAAGCCGGAGCAGCTCTTCTACCACTTCAACGTGGCCAACGTCGGCGCCATCCTCTCCGGCGCCAACAACAACGGCGCGCACTCGGCCAACGGCATCACCGCCATGTTCATCGCCACCGGCCAGGACGTGGCCAACGTGGCAGAGTCGTCGGCCGGCATCCTCTACTGCGAGCTGACGCCCAAGAACGATCTATACATCGCCCTGACCATCCCCTCGCTGATCGTGGCCACCTACGGCGGCGGCACCAGCCTGGCGACGCAGCGCGAGTGTCTGGAGCTGCTGGGCTGCTATGGCCGCGGCACGGTCAACAAGTTTGCCGAGATCGTGGCCGCGGTCGCGCTGGCCGGCGAGATCAGCCTGGCCTCGGCCATCTCGTCGTCAGACTGGGTGTCCAGCCACGAGCGCTACGGGCGCAATCGCTAGCGTATGCAAAGGACTGACAGTCCTGCATCCACGCGTAGATGTGGCCGCAGCGTCGAGACCACCACTGAAAGCAGACTCAGGACTGTCAGTCCTTCAGCACGCAGGACTGACAGTCCTGAATCTGCGCGCTGACGTGGCCGTAGCGTCGAGATCATCACCAAGCACGGGCTCAGGACTGTCAGTCCTTTGTCCACAACGTTCGCAAAGGAGATACAACCATGAGCAAGGAAGACACCATGCAGGTCATCGCTGCCGCGTTCCAGTATGAGGACGGGGCCAAGCTGTCGCTGGAAGTCCTCGAACAGGCCCAGCTTGACAAAGCGCTGGGCGACAAGGCTATCCTGTCGGCCGATTACCACGGCAAGATCACCATCAAGGAAACCGGCGACATGGGCGGCGGCAAGGGCGCGGTGATCGGCGGCGCGCTTGGCGTTGTGCTGCCGGGCATCGGCAACATTATCGGAGCCGCTGGCGGCGCGCTGATCGGTGGGCTGGCCGCTAAGCTACACGACGCAGGCTTTCCCAACGACCAACTCAAGACCCTGGGCGATAAGCTGACTCCCAATTCCTCGTTGTTGCTGGCGGTGGTCGAAGTCCAGCAGGTGGACGAAGTGGCGGCCAAGCTGCGCTCGCTCAATGCCACTGTCATCACCGAGGGCTTGACGCAGGAAGCGGTCGATCAACTGTCGGCCAGCGATTTCGCCACCAACACGGCGGCGCGCTCGGCTGTTGTGGCTGCTATGGCCGCCGAGGCCGCGCCAGAGCCGGCGGAATCTGTCCCGGCAGAGCCGGCCGGGCAGGGCTTTGCGCCGCTGGGCGAAGACGCGGCGCGCTGATATGGCATGAATGCGCTGTCCATTGTGGCTGCTGTGAAAGGTCAGATGGACAGCGCATCAGAAGGCAACAATGCACCTACGACCGAGCTATCCCACGCCCGAACACGCCGCGGCCGCCAAGGCAGTGGTGGAGTTCTTCACTGAGACCTACGCCGTCGACGCGGTGCTGCTGGTCGACTCCTGCGCTCGCGGCAAGGCCACGCCCGATAGCTGCCTGGACATCGTGGCGCTGGCTTCGCCGGAGGTGCTGCGCGTCCACAGCGCAACCTGGGAAGAGGACTGGGAGCGCTTCGACGTCGCCAGCCCCGCGATACGGGCGCTCAAGCAGGTGGGAGCGTACTCGGTCGTCCATCCCGATCTGATCGATGGCGTCTTTGCGCCGCAAGAGCGCGACGAAGCCGCCGGCCCCGACAGCTTCGAGCTGCAAGTTGGCAACTTCCTGGCCTACAGCGCGCCGCTCTGGCAAGGCAGCGACGCTTACCAACGCCTCCAGCAGCAGTGGCTGCCCTACTACGACGAAACCCTGCGCCGCGAGCGCCTGGCGATGGTCAGGTGGCATTGCCCAACAACCTGCACCACATCCCGCTCTACGTCGAGCGTGGGCTGTACTTCCAGTCCTTCGATCGTCTCTACAACGCCTTCCAAGAGTTCCTGCAAGCGCTGTTCATCGCCCGGCGCACCTACCCCATCGCCTACAACAAATGGATCCGCGAGCAGGTGGAGGAGATCCTGGGCTTGCCCGAACTCTACGCCCAGTTGCCGCGGCTGTTGGAGATCCGGCACTTCGAGAGCCGGGAGATCGCCGAGAAAGCCGTCACCCTGGAGCGCCTGCTGGAAGCCTATGCGCCAGCGCCCGGCGCGGGCGGTTGATGGCGCTGAATCCCATCGCCAATCAGCAACCATGACTGGCATGGAGCGTTAATCATGAACAGCGAGTTTGTGCCATTCCAAGACCAGCATGTAGAAGATGCCGGCGCGCTGCTGGCTGAGCGGCACCGCCGCGACCGGCTGAGCCTGCCCGAGCTGCCAGCGCGCTGCGAGGACCCGGCTGTGGCCAGCGCGGCCGTGGCGGCTACCTGGCAGCAGGCGGGCGTCACGGGCGTGGCTGCGCTGCGCGCTGGCCGGCTGGCGGGCTACATGCTGGGCCGGCCGCTGATCGACGAGACATGGGGGCGTAGCGCGTGGGTGCGGCCGGCCGGCTGTGCCTTAGCGCTGGACGAAGACCCTGAATTGATCCGCAGCCTCTACGCTGTGTTGGCCGCGCCGTGGGTGGACCGGGGCATCTTCTTTCACTTTGCCGTGCTACCTGTGAGCGATCCGACCCTCATCCACGCCTGGTTCAGCCTTAGCTTTGGCCTTCAGCAGGTGTATGCACTGGCCGATCTGGCGCAGCTCGACCTGACGCCGCCGCCCGTGCCGGGATTGGCGATTCGCCGAGCCGGTCCCGCTGACCGGGAGACATTGGCCGATTTCTCCGACGTCATCTGGCGCCATCAGGTGCAGGCGCCGGTGTGGGGCATTATGTTGCCGGAGAATGTAGCGGAACAGCGCACAGGCTGGGCCGAATTGATCGATGACCCCTCAGTAACCGTATGGTTGGCTTTTCTCGACGGCGAGCCGGTGGGCTGTCAGTGTTTCTGGCCAGCCGAGCCAGAGGACGACGATCTGCTCACACCCGACGGCTGCTGCGAGTTGAGCGTGGCCGGCGTGCGGCCGCACCTGCGCGGCCGTGGCATTGGCACAGCGCTGACGCGCCACAACCTGGCCGCCGCCCGCGCAGCCGGTTACCGCTACTGTTTGACCGACTGGCGCAGCACCAACCTGTTGGCCGCGCGTTTCTGGCCGAGCCAGGGCTTTCGACCGATGGTCTACCGGCTGGTGCAGCGCATCGACGCCCGCATCGCCTGGGCCAACCCCAGCGCGCTGCCCCCCGCGCCATGAGCTTCTGGACTGTCCTGCGCCGCTTTAGCGGCTATGTCTGGCTGCGCACCGGCTGGGGAACGCTGACAGGCCGCTCATTGATCGACCTGGCGTTGATCGTGGTGGGTGCAGGGCTGACGGCGGTATCGGTGGTGGTCTTCCTCAATCCCAACGACGTGGTGCCGGGCGGCTTCACGGCGCTGGCCATGTTCGCCAACCGGCTGTGGGGCTGGCCGGTGGGGATCACGCTGCTGGCCATGAACGTGCCCTTCCTGCTGCTGGCCATGCGCCTCTTGGGCGTGCAGTTCGGCCCCAAGACGATCCTGGCCACCGTGCTGGCCTCGCTGCTGATCGATCTCTTGCAGCCCTACCTGCCGGTGGTGCAGGGCGACCCGCTGCTGTACACCCTCTACGGCGGGCTGGTTTACGGCGTGGGGCTGGGGCTGGTCTTTCGCGCCAACGCCACCACTGGCGGCAGCGAGATTCCTGCCAAGCTGCTGGAGCACTGGCGCGGCGTGCGCCTCTCCACATCACTGTTGGCGATGGATGCAGCCGTGCTGGCGCTGGCGGCCTTTTTCTTCGGCCTGGAGCCAGCGCTCTATGCGCTGATCGTAGCCTGGGTAGCGGCGCGGGTGATCGACTTCATGGAGACCGGCGCGACGGCAAGCATCACCGCCCTGATCGTCACTCGCCGGCCGGAGAGCATCCGCGACGGCATCCTGGAGCAGCTCGAGCGCGGTGTGACCCTGCTCGAAGCTGAGGGCGGCTACACCGGCGAGCAGCGCACGGTGTTGATGGCCGTGGTGCGCCGCCGCGAGACCCGCACGCTGCAGGAGATCGTGCGTCAGGCCGACCCTGACGCCTTCGTGGTGATCAGTCCCAGCGCTGAGGTGCTGGGCGAGGGCTTCAAGCCGTTGACGCGCGTGCCGCGCCAGCGCACGCCAGCCTCTGCCCCGGTCGAGCCGCCGTGATTGCTTCTACAAAACGTTTGCCAGATTCGCCGGCGCGTTGTATGATCGCAGGGCCTCGAATTTCCTCTCAACATCACCGATAGGAGACAACACCATGACTTACACATTGGTCCTCAAATACCATGCACCAGATACGGCGGCGGCGGTGCGCGCAACGATTCACGACCTATCCAAGCAGGGTCTGGTCAAGCTCGACGACGCAGCGATGGTCAGCCGCGGCGAAGATGGCAAGCTGGATGTTCACAACGAGATCGACCGCGGCGTCAAGTGGGGCGCGCTGATCGGCGGCGGCATCGGCCTGCTGGTGGCAGGCATCTTTGCTCCGCTGGCTGGCATCGCTGTCGGCGCGCTGGCCGGCGCCGGCATCGGCGCCACCACCGACATGGGCCTGTCGAAGGACTACGTCAAAGAGGTCGGCGAGGGGTTAGCGCCCGGCCAGTCGGCGCTGTTCCTGATCGTGCGCGAGGGCAACGCCGACGCGGTGCTGGCAGCCCTGCGCCAGCACCAGGGCGAAGTCTTGCAGACGACCCTGCCGCCAGGCGTGGACGCCAACCTGCGCGCCGCGATCGACCCCAACTCCATGAGTGCGGCCGAGCGGGCCGCGGCGCAGAGCGCTGCGTACTGAGGCGCTGGGTGTCCCACAACGAGAAAGGCTGCGGTGCAAACCCGCAGCCTTTTGATTCGTTGACGATATGCGCCAACAGGCCAAATCGTCAGGGGACGACGCGCCATGGATCATGTCTGGTTGTCAGTTCACATCGGATCGCCATAGTGCAAGGCACGCTTGATTGTGTTGCCCTCCCCCACCAACACCACCTTAGGCCGGTGCGCGGCGGCCTCCTCGTCGCTCATCATGGCATAGGCCATGATGATCACATGGTCGCCCACGGCCACCAACCGCGCGGCTGCGCCGTTGAGCTGGATCTCGCCCTTGCCCGGCGTCCCAGGAATCGTATACGTCTCCAGCCGCGCGCCGTTCTCCACGTCCACCACCTGCACTCGCTCGTAGGGCAGGATGCCGGCCGCGTCCAACAGCACCGGGTCCACCGTGATCGACCCCACGTAGTTCACATCCGCACCCGTTACCACGGCCCGATGGATCTTACCCAACAACATTTGTCGCAACATCTCGTGTCATTCTCCTTTGGGAAGGCAGGGTAGACAGGGAGGCAGGTAGACAAGTAGACAAGGGGGGGAAGGGGGTAGATTGGTAGATTGGTAGATTGGTCGAGACTCGCCGCTTCACCCAGTCACCCAGTCACCTTGTCACCTTGTCACCTTGTCACCTTGTCACCCTGTCACCTTGTCTACTTGTTTCCTTGTCTACTTCCTCTGATTCAACTCCCAGATCACCCGCAGCCCGTCCAGCGTCAGCCAGGGGGCGATGATCTGGATCACGTCGGTCTCCTGGGCGATGGTCTCGGCCAGGCCGCCGGTGGCGATGACCTTCATGTCGGGCTCCAGCTCGGCGCGAAAGCGCTCGACCATGCCCTCCACCAGGCCGGTGTAGCCGAAGATCAGGCCAGACTGCATGGCATGCACCGTACTGCGGCCGATCACCGACGGCGGGCGCAGCAGCTCGACGCGCGGCAGCTGGGCGGTGCGGGTGAACAGCGCCTCAGCCGAGATGCCGATGCCGGGCGCGATGGCTCCGCCTAGATAGTCGCCGTCGGCCGAGACTGCGTCGAAGGTGGTGGCCGTGCCGAAGTCTACCACGCAGGCCGGCCCGCCGTAGAGATGCTTGACGGCGGCCGCGTCGGCCACGCGGTCCGCGCCTACGGCCTGCGGATAGTCCACGCGGATGCGCACGCCGGTCTTGACGCCCGCGCCGACTGCCAGCGGCTCTTGGCCCAGGTAGCGGCGGCAGGTCTCCTGGATCTTGCCGGTCAGTGACGGCACCACCGAGGCCAGGCAGACGCCGCTGACCGAACGGAGATCGACGCCGTCGTGAGCCAGCAGGCCCAAAAACTGCAAGCCGTACTCGTCGGGCATGCGGTCGTGGGCGGTGGCCAGCCGCCAGCGAGGCCCCAACCGATCGCCGTCATACAGGCCCAACGTGATATTTGTGTTGCCAATGTCGATGACAAGGAGGGACATGGTCAGGCGTCTCCCAGTATCAGATTGTCGATCAGGCGGGTCTTGCCGATGAAGACAGCCATGGAGAGCAGGGCGCGTTGGATGGGGCCGTCCAACTCCTGCAAGGTCGCGGGATCGGCGCAGGAGACGTACTGGCGGCGAGCCAACGGCTGTTCATCGATGATCTCGGCCATCAGTTGGCGCATGCCCTCGGCGTCGCGCTGGCCGGCGGCGAAAGCTGTAGCCGCGGCGCTGAGCGCGCGAAAGAGCACCGACGCGGCCGCGCGCTGTTCGGCGCTCAGATAGGCGTTGCGGCTGGACATGGCCAGGCCATCGTGTTCCCGCACCGTGGGGCAGACCACGATCTCCACGGGGAAGTTCAGATCGCGCGCCATCTGGCGGATCACGGCCGCCTGCTGCGCGTCCTTCTGGCCGAAGTAGGCCCGCTGCGGCTGAAAGGCGTTGAGCAGCTTGGCCACCACCGTGGCAACCCCCCGGAAGTGGCCGGGGCGCTGGCTGCCCTCCAGCGGCCTGGCGACATCTTCTACGGTGATCCAGGTCTGGAAGTCGGCCGGGTAGACGATCTCCGGCGTGGGCGTCCAGACCAAATCGACCCCGGCCGCCTCCAGCAGGGCCAGGTCGCGCGGCAGATCGCGCGGGTAGGAGGCCAGGTCCTCGCTAGGGCCGAACTGGCTGGGGTTGACGAAGATGCTGGCCGCCACGCTGGCGCACTCGGCCCGCGCCCGCCGCGCCAGCGACAGATGCCCTTCGTGCAAAAAGCCCATGGTCGGAACCAGCCCCACCGGCCCCAGCAGGGCCGCGCGGGCATGGCGTAAGTCGTCGAGGGTGGTTACAACTTTCATCGTGTTCGTTCCTGTTTTGGTGAACGGTGATCGGTGATCGGTGATCGGTGATCCGACCGTTTACCGATCACCGATTACCGTTTACCGAATCGCGCGCACCAGCAGCCACAGCGTCCGGTTGACCGGCGTCGCCACACCGACGCGCTCGCCAGCCTGCACCACCGCGCCGCAGATGGCGTCGATCTCGGTGGGCCGGCCGCGCTGCACGTCCTGGTACATGGACGAATGGTTGACAGCCGTGCGGCGGGCTACGTCTTCGGCCGCGGCCACGGGATCGTCGAAGGGCAGGTGCAGCCCTTGGGCCAGGCCGGCGGCCGCAGCCTCGCTGGCGGCCAGGCCCATCAATGCGCGGGCTTCGGGCCGTTCCAGCAATTGGCCGTTGGGCGCGCGCAGCAGCGCTGTCAGCGGGTTGATGGCCGCGTTGATCACCAGCTTGCCCCAGGCCAGGCCGGCCACGTCGTTGGCCAGGCGCACGTCGAAGCCGGCCGCCCGCAGCAAATTGGCCAGCGGTTGGACGCGCGGATGGCTGCCCAGCGTCACCGGCCCTTGTCCGCCGGCCCGCACCACGCCCGGCGCCAGCAGCGTCGCGCCCAGGGTCGTGG
>JBAQCH010000389.1:0-5024 GCA_049294015.1 Anaerolineae bacterium | reverse complement strand
GTGCAGGTGACGCTGCAAGGGCCGGCCACGCGCCAATTGGCTGTCCCTGCCGCGGCTCTGCCGACCGGCCCCAGCCGCCAGCAGGTCGATCTGCCCTTGACGCCCGACCTGCCGGCCGGGCGCTATCAGATCACGGTGCAGGTGGACAGCCAGCCGCCGGTGGACGCCGGCCGCATCCAGGTGCTGTCGGCTAACCCGGCCGGTGACGCCGCGCCGGGCGCCGCGGCCACGCCCTTGGACGTGCGCCTGGGGCCCTCGATTCGTCTGCTGGGCTACGAACTGGCGCAGCGTGCGGTGCAGCCGGGCGGTGCGCTGGACGTGACGCTCTACTGGCAGGCTGAGGCGCCAGTGAGCGGCCGCGCCAAGGTTTTCACCCACCTGCTGGGCGAGGTGTGGAATGCGGCCAACGGCAACTTCATCTGGGGCCAGGTGGACAGCGAACCGCTGAACGGCCAGGCCCCGACCACCACCTGGGCGCCGGGCGCGGTGATCGCCGATCGCTACAGCATCCCCGTGGCCCCCGACGCGCCGGCTGGGCTCTATCGGCTGGAGGTGGGGCTGTACGGGTTGGTGGACGGCCAGCGCCTGCCGGTGGTCGCTGCCGGCGGCCAGCCGTTGGGCGATGCGGTGGAGTTGGGTTCAATCGAAGTGCGCGGAGATCTGGACGCAGATTGACGCAGATCTGAGCATCTATGGCTGTCCTGAAAATAGCCGCTCGGGCCGGTCTCCGACCGAGCCCGCCGTTTTCTTCGATGGTTGCGCGCCCAGCGCATGGATGTCTCGTATCATTCTGATCTGCGTTGATCCGTGTTGATCTGCGTCCAATTGCTGGCCTCGTCGGAATTTGACATTTCGTCGCCACAGTCGTAAACTTCTCGCATCCTACAGGAGGTTAAGCTCAATGCACTGCGAAATGACCATCTTCGTCTTCAGCGCTCCTATGCCGATCGCTGCCGTTCTCACCGCCAGCGTTCCCGCGCGCAGTGCGCCCTGTAGCTGTTAGCTTGTCATCGTTTTGGCAGCGACAGCCGTGGGTGCATTCGTCAGCCCCACGGTTTTTTGTTGCCTGTGACTCGTGCGAGTCCAACGCCGTGGGGCCTTTCCGGCACAGCCCACGGCGTTTTCTTTGGCGCAGAAGAAACCGGGCTTCAAGGTTGCGGACGCCGATCGTGGCGTTTGCAAGGCCGTGAAAGTGTCGAGACCATGCGAGCAACAAGAATCCGGTTTCTCAGCCGCCAGAAAGGAGCAGATGTAATGGCGCAATCAACTTATCGACCACGGAGCAGCTCTTCCCAGGGAGGAGCGCCCCGACCAACCGCCCCATCCACGCGCCGCCGCTGTGGATGCCAGCAGTGGCAGCGTTCTCGCCGGCAATCGACGTGCTGGCTGGCATGCGAGAGGCGCCGCTAGACTATGCCGAATTGACCTCGTTGTGAAGGTACATTCGGCCTCTGCTAGCGGCTGCGGCAATCGCCATCCCCGTTGGCATGAAGCATTTCATGCTGGTTGAGCGCTAAACCAGGTCAACCGGACGGCTCCAACGAAACGGTGCAACACCCGATCTCCACAGCCCGCCCGGCTGAAAAGACCATGATGAAACAAACCAATACCATTCAGGAGCTCATGCCTAGCATGAGCTCCTTTTCTTAATCTGCCTCGAAGATAGCAGACTTGCACTGTGGTCAGGAATGTGGATAATAACCCACAGAAGACTGTGGTAATCGATCATGATAGAGGTGATGACTAACGTGATCAAAACTGTTCAAATGACCATAGACGAGACCCTGCTGGAGCAGGTGGACTCTACCAGCGATCGACTGGGCATCAGCCGCTCCGCCTTCATCCGCGAGGCCCTGCAACAGGCCATGGAGCGTATCCGCATCACTGAGCTTGAGCGAAAACACGCCGCTGGCTATGCTCGTAAGCCTGTGGAGCCTGGCGAGTTTGACGTGTGGGAAGCTGAGCAAGCCTGGAGTCAGCCATGAGACGCGGCGACGTGCGCTGGTACGCTTTTGCGCCGCCCGACAAGCATCGGCCAGTAGTCGTACTGACTCGCAACTCGGCTATTTCCGTGTTGACCAGCATCACCGTGGCGCCGATAACCTCAAACGTGCGTGATATTCCAACTGAAGTCCTGCTCTCCCCGGAGGAGGACGGCGTCTCAACTCTCTCCGCTGTCAACCTGGACAACCTGCAGACGGTGTCCAAGGCCAAGATCGGCGCGCTGATCAGTGTTCTGTCGGCCGAGCGTATGATGGAAGTCGAGCAGGCGCTGGCGTTTGCGTTGGGCATGCCCAGGCAACGCTAGCAGCCATTGCTTGACTATCAGTTCAGCGCCCCCACCGCTTGCAGCAACTGCAGCGTCCCTTGCAGATCGTCCAGGTTGCCCAGGTCGATGGCCGGTGTGGCGATCTCGCTCAGGGGCCGCAGGCCGGCGGTCAGTTGGATGTTCTGGCCGGCCAGGGGATATTCGTCGGTCTGGCTGGCGAAGTATTGCTGCGCCTGTTGGCTGAGCAGGAAGGCGATGAAGCGCTCGGCGGCGGCCTTGTTGCGGGAGGTGTCCACAATGCCCGCGCCGGCCACGTTGACCAGCGCCCCTGCGCCGCCGGGGAAGTAATAGTTGGCCAGCGGCGCGTTGGCGTCCTTCTGGGCCAGGTGCTGGTACAGATAGTAGTGATTGACCAGGCCGGCCGTGATTTCGCCGCGCGCCACGGCCTCCACGATGGCCGAGTTGCCCGCGTAGACCTTGACGTCGTTGGCGATCATCGCCTCCAGCCAACGCCGCGCCGCCTCGTCACCTTCCAGCACCCGCAGCGCTGTCACAAAAGCCTGGAAGCTGCCGTTGCTGGGCGCCCAGCCGACCTTGCCCCGCCACGACGGCTCGGTCAAACCCCAGATATCCTGCGGCAACTCCTGCGGCTGCACCAGATCGCTGTTGTAGACCAGCACCCGAGCCCGGCCGCTGGCGCCGACCCAACGACCGTCACCATCGCGGAAGTGGGCATCAACCTGCTGCAAGAGCGCGTCTGGCAGGGCATCCAGCCGGCCCGCCCTGGCCAGCGCGCCCAGCGCGCCAGCATCCTGGCCGAAAAACACATCGGCCGGCGAGTTCTTGCCCTCCTCCAGAATCGTAGCCGCCATTTCGGCCGTGTCGCCGTAGCGCGCTTTGACTTCAATGCCGGTCTGGGCAGTGAACTGCTCCAACAGTGGGCCGACCAGGTTCTCGTTGCGGCCGGAGTAGATGGTCAACGACGCAGCCTGGGTGGCTGCCCCGGCTGGCTCATCCTGGATCAGCGCCGGCTGGCCGGCGCAGGCGGATAGGATCGAAACAAGCGCCAGCAGCAAGGCCGGGCGCAGGATGTGCTTACTGAACATGGGTAATGTCTCCGATAGGAATGGATGTGGGCTGGTCCAGAAGTTGGACTTCTCCGAGAAGTCCAACTTCTTCGCCCGAACTTCTTCGCCCCCAGGCCGTTCAACTCTCAAGTAGGGTGTTGCTCGTTGGGCGAACAGGCGGGCTGGCGCCGGCCGGGTTCGATGGGCGTGCGGCTGACACCTCGATCAGCCGCACGATGTCGGCCGCCAGCATCAGCGTCCCCTGGCCTGCCTCCACCAACAGCCCGCCGTCCCCCGCTGACGCCAGCACTTTGACGGCCGCGCCGGCTGTCAGGCCGTGGCTGCGCAGGTAATCGCGCACCGTCTCTTCGGCCGTGATCTGGCAGACCTGGGCCTGCTGGCCGATTCCCAGCGTGTTCAGGGCCAGCCGCGGGCGGCGCACAGCCGCGCCGATGCTGGGCGGAATCGGCTCCTGCTGCGGGCTGAGGGTTGGGTTGCCCAGAAAGCCGGCCAGCCGCTCGGCCAGGCCATCGGGCGTCACATGCTCGAAGCGGCAGGCGATCTCCTCGGCCTGGTCCGGCTCCAGCCCCAGCTTTTCGGCCAGGAACACCTCCCACAGCCGCCGCCGGCGCAGCACCCGCATGGCCACCGCCTCGCCGTGCAGCGTCAGCGTGACGCCCTTGTACGGCTCATAGTGGACCATGCCGCGCTCCTCCAGCTTGCGGCACATCTGGTTAGCCGACACCGGTGAGACCGCCAGCTCCTCAGCCAGCGCCGAGATCGGCACCGGCCGGTCCTCGTCCTGCAAGAGAGCGATGCGCAGCAGGTACATCTCCACGCTTTCGCTCATGTTCTCGTTCAAGTTATGGTCGTCCATAAAACTTCCTAAAAAATTGTTTAGCCATGCCTTAACTATCTTATCCAACAACCTAGTCTGTGTCAAGTTTCACGGCCCACTGTGTTGAACATTTGGGCGATACAGTGCGTGGAAAGGACATAACCCGTAACCCGTAACCCGTAACCCGTGAAGCCTGAAGTGTGGCGACGTAAAACACCTGCAACCTGCAACCTGCAACCTGAAAGACAACGGTGATCCATGACCAACAACAGACCTCTGCTCTACGCGTTGCTGGTTGTGCTGCTGGCCGGCCTGGTGGTCGCGGTCGGCTGGGCAGGCTACAACCTGCTGTCGCTGGCCTTCGACTCCCCTCCTACCCCCACCGCTGCCCCCACCGTCGTCACCGTGGTAGTCGTAGCCACGCCCACAGCCACTCCATCGCCCGCCGCGGACGCCACCGCGCCGCCGGGACAGACTGTTCTGCCAGCCACAACGCCCACGGCGACGGCCACGCCCGATCAGGCGTGGCAGGTGATCGTCGTGGCCGATCTGATCAACGTACGCGCCGCGCCCGGCCTGAACGAGCAGGTAATCGGCGGGGTGCCCATGGGCACTGTGCTGCGCCCCGAAGGACGCACGGCCGACGGCCAATGGCTGCTGATCTGCTGCGCCTTCGACCAGTGGGGCTGGGTCGCCAACCAGGCCGAGCTGGTGGCGCTCAACTTCGACTGGGCGCTCTTACCTGTGGTGCAGTTCCCAACGCCCCAGCCGCCTCCGCCCACGCCCGCGCCCACCTGGACGCCCTGGCCGCCGCCGCTGCCGCCCGCGCCGACGTGGACGCCTGTACCGC
>JBAQCH010000388.1:0-16168 GCA_049294015.1 Anaerolineae bacterium | reverse complement strand
GCCGGGTTTCAGCGCCTGACCGGCTGAAGCCTCGACTCCAAACCGAAGAGGGATTTCCGCCGACGTGTACTAGCCACATCGGCGCTCCGTGCTCGGGCCGGTCTCCTGACCGAGCCCCGTCGAGAAGATCTACCTGATGGCGACAGCAGAAGCAGTGCGACAAGCGTTGTGCAGCGTGACCGACCCGCTGCTGGGCCATAACCTGGTTGATCTGGGTATGGTGCAAGCTGTCCGGATCGCTCGCAACGGCGGCGTGACCGTCCAGTTGGCTTTGCCCAGCCCGCAATGGCCGCCTGTTGATGAACTTCGCCGCGCGATTGCGGCAGCTATCGCCAGCCTGCCTGGCGTCAGCGCGGTGGACGTGCAGTCTGGCAATGATCCGCCTTGGACGCCGTACCTGCTGTCGCCCGTGCTCAAAGCGCCGTTGGGTCTGCCCGCCGAAGAGCCGCCTGCTCTGATCGTACCGACACCGTCAGCCAGCAGCCGCGTCCAGCGTCTGCTGCATCGCCTGCGAAGCCGGTAATCCCCTACTCAGGAGCCCGTTGTTGTCCCATCGTCGATTGCTGCCCCTGTTGAGCGCGTTGTGGCTTGTGCTGGCTGTGTCCAGTTGGCTGCTGCTGGGCGGTCTGTTGGGACCGATTCCCCTGGCTTTGCGCCTGGTCTTGGCGGCAGCCACGCTCGGCCTTGGCGCTTTCATGGCGACAGGCTGGGCCCTGGCGGCCTGGGATCATTTCAAGCCCCGGCCGCCGCAGCCAGCCGGCCAGGGCATCGGCTTGACGCTGGATGATCTGCTGGCAATGACCCCCAGCGAGTTCGAGGCCTGGGTGCAACAGCTTTTTCGCAGCCGCGGTTACTTCACACAGAACACGCCCGACAGCGCCGATCACGGCGTGGACCTGTGGGTGGTCTCGCCCCAAGGCGAGCGGGCCATCGTCCAGTGCAAGCGCTATCGCGGCGTCGTGGGCGAGGCCGTAGTGCGCGACCTCTTTGGCGTCATGCAGCACGAGGCGGCGCCGCGCGGTTTCTTGGTCACCACGGGCAGTATCAGCGCCGCGGCCGGCCGCTGGGCGCACGGCAAGCCCATCGACTTGATCGACGGGCCGCGGCTAGCCATGCTGGCCTCGGGTCAGGTTGACCCGGCCGAGCCGCTGGCAGGAAAGACGGCAGCAATCGATGTCTGAAGGCACCGCTCGTCCTCTCAATCTCGGCCACCGCGGCGCGCGCGGCCTGGCTCCGGAAAACACGCTGGCCGGCATGAGAATGGCCATGCAGGCTGGCGCGGACGGCGTCGAGTTCGACGTGCAGCGCACCGCCGATGGCCACCTGGTGGTCTTTCACGACGACGACCTGAAGCGCATCTGCAATGTCAGCGGCCGGATTGTGACCAGCACCCTGGCCCAGTTGCGCGAGCTGGACGCCGGCCGCCACTTCGGCCCGCAGTTCGCCGGCGAGCCGATCCCCACGCTGGACGAGGTGATCGAGGCCCTGCCGGCCCGCGCGTTCCTCAACATCGAGGCCAAGCGCTTTCGTTTTCGCAGCGATGGGCTAGAGGCGGGCATCGTGCAGGCAATCCAGCGCTACAGCCTGCTGGACCGCTGCATCGTCTCTTCGTTCAATCCTGTGTTGCTGTGGCGCCTGGGGCGGATGGACCGCTCGATTCCTCTGGGCCTGCTCTATGCGCCAGATGAGCCGGTGGGGCTCAACCGCGGCTGGCCGCGCCATCTGCTGCGGCTGGCTGCGCTGCACCCCTACCACGAGCAGGTGACGGCCAAGCTGATGCAGCAGGCTGGCGGCCGTGGCCAGCAGATCAACACCTGGACCGTCAACGAGCCGGCCGAGATGCGTCGGCTGATCGACCTGGGGGTAGATGGCATCATCACCGACCGGCCGGACGTGCTCAGCACTCTGCTGATCGAAGCTGATTGACTTGGGTGCGTTCAAACCCGGTTAGCTGGTCCAAAAGTTCAACTTCTCCGAGAAGTTGAACTTCTTCGCCTCCGACTCACCTTGAACACATCTGATTGACTTTCCCCTTCACTGCAAGTAAAATGACTGTCGATGGTCAAGTAGCCGGCGGGCTCGGTCAGGAGACCGGCCCGAGCGACGGCACGTTCTCACCCAAGGAGGTTGTCATGCCCCTGTTCAAACGCAAGCCCGGCCAGTTGGAGCGCGACTGGGATCCGGAGCAGTTCGTGACCGTGCGCAACGCTACCAATCATAATATCCTGCTCGACCTGCCCACTGGCTACTTTCGCCTGGACGCCGGCCGCAGCTTCCGCATGACGCCGGATATCGCCGGTGTGCCGCAGGTGAAGGATCTGGTGGCGGCGGGGCAGGTGGAGATCAGTAAACAGTAAGCAGTGAACCGTGTGCAGCGCGCCGTGGACTGTTCACTGTTGACTGTTCACCAACAATGGGTCACGCTCATGTCTAAACTCCTACTAATTGACGGCCACTCACTGGCCTTTCGCGCCTACCATGCCTTGCCGCCCACCATGGCCACCCGCAGCGGCGAGCCGACCAACGCGACCTTTGGCTTTTTGTCCATGCTGCTCACCGTGCTCAAGGAACAGCAGCCGGACTACATCGCCGTGGCCTTCGACGTGGGCAAGACCTTTCGCCACCAGGACTATGCCGACTACAAGGGCACGCGCGAGCGCATGCCTGACGACCTGCGCCAACAGGTGGAGCGCATTCGGCAGGTCGTCGAAGCGCTGAACATCCCCATCTTCACGCGGGAAGGCTACGAGGCCGACGACGTGCTGGGCACGCTGGCCCGTCAGGCTGAGGCGCAGGGCGTCGCGACCATGATCGTCACCGGCGACCGGGACATCGTGCAGGTGGTCAGCGACAAGACCAGCGTGCTGACCAGCGGCCGCAAGTTCAGCGACACCATCGTCTACACGCCGGAGACGGTGCAGGAGCGCTGGGGCCTGGCCCCGCAGCAGCTCATCGACCTCAAGGCGCTCCTGGGCGATACCTCGGACAACGTGCCGGGGGTCAAAGGCGTGGGCGAGAAGGGCGCGACCGATCTGATCCAGACCTTTGGCAGCGTCGAGGCGGTCTATGAGCACCTGGAGCAGGTCACAGCCAAGCGGACGCGCACAGCTTTGGAAGAAGGCCGCGACAGCGCCTTTCTCAGCAAGCACCTGGTGACCATCATCACCGACGTGCCGGGCGTGGCGCTGGACCTGGACGCCTGCCGGGTGCAGGACTACGACCAGGATAAGGTGGTCGAGCTGTTCCGCGAGCTGGAGTTCCGCACCCTCGTCGATCGCTTACCGCCCAGCACGCGCGCCAAGCCGCCGGTCGAGGCTGGCCCGGGCGGCCAGTTGGCGCTGTTTGGCCAGGAAGCGCCGGCTGCCAGCGCAGCCGTCGGGCAGGAGCCCTCGCCCTATGCTATCATCGACACTGACGCCGCACTGGCCGAGTTGGTACAGACGCTGCAAGACGCCAAACTGATCGCCTTCGACACCGAGACCACCGGTGTCGACGCCCAACAGGCCGATCTGGTCGGCATTGCGCTGGCGTGGGGCGAGGGGTTGTCGGCGTATGTGCCGGTGGGCCATCAGATGCAAACGGTTAATGGTCAATGGTTAACGGTCAATGAGCCGCCTGCGCAGTTGCCGATGGAGGCGGTGATTGGCGCGCTGAAGCCGGTGCTGGAGAGTGGCGATGTTGAGAAGGCGGCGCACAACGCGGAATATGATCTGACCATGCTGCGGCGCTACGGCATCGACGTGGCTGGCCCGCTCTTCGACACCATGATCGCCCAGTTTCTGATCGACCCCGGCAGCCGCGGGCTAGGGCTGAAGAACGTGGCCTGGCAGCGGCTGGGCGTGGAGATGACCCCCATCAGCGAGCTGATCGGCACGGGCAAGAAGCAGACGACCATGGACTTGGTGCCGATCCCCCTGGCCGGCCGCTACGCCGCGGCCGACACTGACATGACCTGGCGGCTGGTTCCGATCTTGCGCCAGGAGCTGGACGAGCTGAAGCTGACCGGCCTGTTCCGCGACCTGGAGATGCCGCTGACGCCGGTGCTGGTGGACATGCAGATGGCCGGCATCCTGCTGGACGTGCCCTTCTTGCAGCAGATGTCCAAGGACCTGCGCCGCCGGCTGCTGGAGATCGAGCAGGAGATCGTCAAGCTGGTGGGCTATGCCTTCAACATCAACTCGACCCAGCAGCTTTCCGACGTGCTGTTCGGCTCGCTGGGCCTGCCGACGCAGGGGCTGAAAAAGACGCAGTCGGGCCACTACTCCACCGCGGCCGGCGTGCTGGAGGACTTCAAGGGCCTGCACCCGGTGATCGACCTGATCCTGGAGCAGCGCCAGATCACCAAGCTGGTCAGCACCTACGTCGACGCGCTGCCCGCGCAGGTCAACCCGCGCACCGGCCGGCTGCACACGAGCTTCAACCAGGCCGGCGCCGAGACGGGGCGCATCAGCAGCAACAACCCCAACCTGCAGAACATCCCGGTGCGCAGCGAGCTGGGCCGCGAGATCCGTCGCGCCTTCGTGGCCGCGCCGGGCACCAAGCTGCTGGCGGCCGACTACACCCAGGTAGAGCTGCGCATTCTGGCCCACATCTCGCAGGACGCCGCCATGCTGGCCGCGTTCCGGGCCGGCGTGGACATCCACAAGGCCACCGCGGCCACCATCTACGGCGTGCCGCTGGAGCAGGTAACCTCCGAGCAGCGCAGCATCGCCAAGATGGTCAACTTCGCTACCAGCTACGGCGTCAGCGCGTTCGGCCTCGCCAGCCGCACCAGCCTCAACCGCGGCGAGGCGCAGGCCTTCCTGGACGCCTATTTCCAGACCTACCCCGGCATCCGCCGCTACGTGGATGACACCATCCGCACGGCGCGCGAGCAGGGCTACGTCGAAACGCTGCTGGGCCGGCGGCGCTACTTCCCGATCCTCAAGAGCCGCGGCGGCTCCGCGCCCGACCGCCAGCAGGCCGAGCGCGCTGCCATCAACCATCCCATCCAGGGCACGGCGGCCGACATCATCAAGATGGCCATGATTCGCCTGCACGCCGCGCTGCGCGAGCGTGGCCTCAAGAGTCGAATGCTGTTGCAAGTTCACGACGAGCTGGTGTTGGAGGTCCCCGACGGCGAAGTGGTCAAGGCCGCCGCGCTGGTGCGAACGGTCATGGAGAGCGCCTACACCCTGGACGCCGGCCTGACCGTGGACGTGGAGGTGGGGCCGAACTGGTTCGAGATGGAGAAGGTGTGAGGTTTGGAGCGGCGCATGCCCACGATATTGCACATTCACGGTTGGCGGCTGTTCTTCTATGCCAATGAACGCAACGAACCGCCCCATATCCATGCTCGCAAAGGCGGCGCAGACTGCAAGTTCTGGCTGCACCCCGAAAGCTATGACATCGAGGAGAGTTACGCTTTTCGTTTGAGTCCTGCCGATCGCCGTGCAATTCGGCGAATCATATTCGAGCATTTTGACTACATCGTGGCGGAGTATGAGACGTTTCAACGAGGAGCCAAGTGATGAACAAAAAGATTCACGAGGTTAGTGGGGTTTGGACGGACGACACGCATCTATACTTAACCGTCGATGGACGCTCATACCGCATTCGATGGGCTGACTGCTCACTGCGTCTTCTGTCCGCCAGCGATTGGCAGCGCCAGAGATTTGACGTTTCCCCGTCTGGATACGGCATTCACTGGCCAGAGATTGATGAGGACTTGGCAATTGCCCCGTTGTTGCGACAAGCAGACTCCGGTGATGTCTTCGAGGAAACGAATAGGGCGCCAGTGCTGGCCGAGTCTCGTGAGATTTATCGTGTTGACGAAGACGTGATTGATGACGATGATTTGCAACGCATCACCTCCGATCCCAAAGTGATGTTGGGCAAGCCGGTCATCAAGGGCACGCGACTGACTGTGGAGAACATTCTGAACCTGCTGGCCAGCGGCGTGACGCCGGATGAGATCGTTGCCGAGTTCGACGGGTTGAGCGAGCAGGATATTCGGGCGTGCCTGCGGTTCGCAGCGCAGGCGATGAGCGCCAACATCAAATGACAACGCGCTGCGTTTCGTTCACGTCGCCAGGAGATAGTCTATCATGCCCCTCTGCCAAGGCTGCGGCGCCAGCTTCGACGACGCCTACAAGTTCTGTCCCCAATGCGGCCGGGCCAAGCCGGAGCCGCAGGCGATCAACCTCAACGTGCAAGTTGCACCGGTCCGCTATGAGGAGGCGGTGCTGAAGATTGAGGTCCTTGGAACGTCGGAGTTGACGGAGCCGCCGTTTGACTGGCGACCGAGCGGGATGACGAAGCTGATGGGCGAGGCTGGCAAAAACTGGACACACATTACGAGATTTCGCCTGCTCCTTGACTGTATCCACCCTTGGAGAGGGCAGTATGTTGGCCATGAGTCAATGGAATTTCGAGGATTTGCTGTACAACACTTCTCTCACGTGGAGTTGCCTCACCGATTCCAATATAATCGTACGTTCCAGTCTTGGGCCGATAGACTATTTGAGGAACGCGTAAAGGTATGGGAAAGCACCAACCAGTATCTAATTCAAGAAGGATGGATTGGACTCACTGAGTACGCTATCAATCGGGTTTGTCCCCCGGTTTTACACACGACGTCGACGTCACCTGATGACTCGCTACTTCTGTATAGAACTCGTAACGTGCTAGCGATCGAGTTTTTGCCTAATCCGCCAGCAGGAATGATACAAGAGGTTGTTGGCTATAGTGGCGGCTATCGGTATCGGCGCATCGCTAGTTGAGCAAACAAGTGTTGTGTGGGTTGGACAAAGGCGAATCTGTGTGAGCGTTCCCCGAATAGTCATCGACACCAGCGCATTCATAGCGGCCATCTTGTCACGGCGTGGCGCGGCGTACAGGCTCGTGCTGTTGTCGGAGAGTGGCTTGTTTCAAGCGAACGTCTCTGTGCCATTGATGCTTGAGTACGAGGCTGTGGCCAAACGGCTGTTCAACCAGACGCCACTGACGGAAAGTGACCTTGAAGACATCCTAGACTTTGTCTGTGCCACTGCAAACCGGCAACGAGTGTTCTATCTGTGGCGGCCATCTTTGCCCGACCCCCAAGATGACATGGTCCTGGAGCTGGCAGTGGCTGCTGGGTGTGGGTTCATCGTAACCTTCAACAAGAGGCACTTTGCGGGTATCGATCAGTTTGGGATCGAGGCTGTTACACCGCAAGAGTTTCTGGAGCGACTGGGAGTTCGAAGATGACGACAATTACTGTAACTATTCCTGACTTTCTGCATGCCGAAGTAGATCAGCTTGTCAAGCGAGAGGGCATGAGTTGGGATCAGTTCGTGGCTTTGGCCGTAGCCGAGAAGACTTCCGCCATTGCAACTGAAGGATATCTCGAAGAGCGCGCCAGGCGAGGCAGCAAGGAGAAGTTCCTGGCTGCCATGGCGAAGGTGGCTGACGTGGAGCCGCCCGATGAGCGCGATCGGTGGATTTCCCCGGAGGCGTACCACTTGCCAGCAGTCCTGGCTGAACCGAAGGTTGCCTATGAGACACAAGTTGGCTTATCCAAGGTGGGCAGCGATGATGAAGATATGATGACTTTGACACGGGTGACTTTTGATCCCAAAGTCATGGGAGGCAAGCCCTGCATCCGTGGCATGCGGGTCACGGTAGGCATGATCGTCGGTCTGGTCGCTGCCGGCTATTCAACCGACGAGATTCTTTCTGCCTATCCTTACCTTGAAGCCGCTGATGTCCGCGAAGCATTGAACTATGCTGCGTGGCGGGTAGAAGAACGAGAATATCCCTTGGTGGCCGCATGAAGCTGCTCATCGATATGAATCTCTCGCCAGATTGGGTCGATATATTCTCCCACGAAGGTTGGACAGCGCTTCATTGGTCTGACGTAGGCGACCCGCGTGCGCCTGATGACGTGATCATGGCCTGGGCGCGTGCTAACGACTACGTTGTATTCACCCATGATCTTGACTTTGGCATCATGCTGGCACACTCTCATGATAACGGCCCCAGTGTCATTCAGGTTCGCGTTCAGGATGTCATGCCACCGAGCCTGGGTGGAAGAGTGGTCCAGATCTTGCGGCAGTTCGAGGACGCCCTCGAAGAGGGCGCGTTGGTAACCGTAGACGAAAATAAAGCCAGAGTGCGTGTATTGCCGATCAGATGAACACTGACCGATACACACGAATTCTGCGATAGTCAGGAGAACGACACAGCGTGATCAAAGACGACCTCCTTTCCCTCATCCAGCAAGCCGCCAAGGCAGCCCAGAAGGCCGGCGACCTGCCCCCCTTCGACCTGCCGGCCATCGTCGTCGAGCAGCCCAAGAACCCGGAGCACGGCGACTACGCGACTAACGTGGCCATGCAGTCAGCCCGGCCGGCGAGGATGGCCCCCATCAAGATCGCCGAGCAGATCGTGGCTCACTGGCCGGCCGCGCCCTTCGTCGGCCGGGTGGACGTGGCCCCGCCCGGCTTCATCAACCTCACCCTGGACGACGCCTGGCTGGCCCAGCAGGTGGCCGTGATCCAGGCCAGCCCGGCCACGTTCGGCAACTCGAACGTCGGTTTGGGCCGCAAGGCGCAGGTGGAGTTCGTCAGCGCCAACCCCACCGGGCCGCTGACCATCGGCCACGCCTGGGGCGCGGTGCTGGGCGACGCCATCGCCAGCCTGCTGCAAGCCACCGGCTGGGACGTGACGCGTGAGTACTACTTCAACAACGGCGGCCGCCAGATGCGCCTGCTGGGCGAGAGCCTGCAAGTGCGCTGCCTGGAGCTGCTGGGCGAGTACCGGTCTATCCCGCAGGACGGCTACCAGGGCGAGTACCTGCGCTGGGTGGCGGCCGCGCTGTATGCCGAGTACGGCGACGCGCTGGCTGAGAAGGACCTGGACTTCTTCCGCACCAAGGCCGTCGACGCGATCTTCGCCAACATTCGCAGCACGCTGGACCGGCTGGGCATCCGCTTTGACGTCTACTACAACGAGCTGGACCTGTACGAGAGCGGCCGGGTCAACGCAGCCGTGCAGGCGCTGGCCAACAGCGGCTACGCCTACCAGAAGGACGGCGCCACCTGGCTGCGGGCCACCGACCTGGGGCTCAAGCAGGACCGCGTGATCATCAAGTCCAGCGGCGAGCCGACCTACCGCATGCCCGACATCGCCTACCACGTCCACAAGCTGCAGCGCGGCTTTGACTACGTGGTGGACATCTTCGGCGCGGACCACCACGCTACCTGGCCCGACGTGCTGGCCGGCGTGCGCGCGCTGGGCTACAACACCGACGGCATCAAGGTCATCATTCACCAGTTCATCACCCTGCTGCGCGACGGCCAGGAGGTCAAGATGTCCACCCGCCGCGGCGAGTTCGTCACCATCGACGAGCTGCTGGACGACATCACCACCGAGTCGGTTCCCGGCAAGGACGTGATGCGTTCTATTCTGTTGAGCCGCTCGCCGGACAGTCCGATGAACTTCGACATGGATTTGGCGCTCAAGCAGAGCGAGGACAACCCGATCTTCTACGTACACTACGGCCACGCCCGCATCTGTTCCATCCTGCGCAAGGCGCTTGAGGTGGGCCTTGGCCCAGAGGCCTACGCCGACGGCGACCTGGCGCTGTTAACGCATCCCGCCGAACTGGCGTTGTTGCGACGGATGGCCTCCTTGCCTGAGGTGATCGTCGCAGCAGCCGAGCAGTTGGCTCCACACCAACTGAACTATTACGCTGCGGATCTGGCCTCGCACTTCCACGCCTTCTATCACAATTGTCGTGTGATATCGAGCAACCCGGACGATCTCGATCTGAGCAAGGCGCGGCTGCGGCTGTGCGACGCGGCGCGTATCGCCATCGCCCGCGTGCTAGGGTTGATGGGCATGGCAGCACCGGAGCGAATGTAGGGGCAGGTGGCAAGTTGCAGGTTCAGGCATGAGCCTGTGACGTCGAACTTCGCAGGGCTTGGGCGCTGCGATGACCGAAAGCATAACATGGCGGCGCGCTGTTGCGCATGACGGCTGGTAGCCAGCCCATGAACGGCAGCGCGTCGCTTCGTCGTAGAACGATTTTCCAAAATCGTTCGCTCTGGAGCGCTGCGGGACGATTTAGAAAATCGTCCGACGGTGTCTGGAGCGTCGCTTCGTCGTAGAACGATTTTCCAAAATCGTTCGCTCTGGAGCGCTGCGGGACGATTTGGAAAATCGTCCTACGGTGTCCGAAGTTAAGACACAGAAACGAGGAAAAAAACCGATGACTCTTCGCATCTTGATAGCTGATCAGGTAGATGAAGAAGGGCTGGCGCCGCTGCGGCCCTATGCTGAGGTAATTGAGCTGCCAACCATCAGCCAGGAGGAGCTGGTCGCAACAGTAGCGGATTATGACGCTTTGATCGTGCGCAGCCGGGCCAAGGTGACGGCTGAGGTGCTAGCTGCCGGCAGGGTGGGACGGCTGAAGGTAGTCGGCCGAGCCGGCGTCGGCGTGGACAATATCGACGTCAACGCAGCCACCGAGGCCGGTGTGACCGTTGTCAACGCGCCCACGGGCAACGTGGTGGCGGCCGCCGAGCACACCGTGGCTATGCTGCTGGCCCTGGCGCGCCACATCCCCGCGGCCGACCAGTCGATGCGGGCCGGCGAGTGGAAGCGCACCAAATTCATGGGCACCGAAGTGCGCGGCAAGCGGCTGGGCTTGATCGGCCTGGGCCGCATCGCGTCGCTGGTTGCGGCGCGATGCCAGGGGCTGAACATGGAGGTGGTAGCTTACGATCCCTATGTGGGCAAGGACTACGCGGCCAACCTGAACGTCCAGCTTGTTGATCTGGACGAGCTGCTGCGCACTGCCAACTTCATCTCGCTCCACGTGCCAGCCACCGAGCAGACGCGCGGCATGCTGGACGCCGCCGCGCTACAGCGCTGTAAGCCGGGCGTCTTCATCCTCAACTGTGCGCGCGGCGGCGTGGTCAACGAAGCCGCTTTGGCCGCAGCGCTGGAATCAGGCCACGTGGCCGGAGCCGCGCTGGACGTCTTCGAGTACGAGCCGCCCACTGGCAGTCCGCTGCTGCACAGTCGCAACGTGGTGCTGACGCCGCACATCGCTGGCTCGACCCATGAGGCGCAACTCCAAGTCGCGTTGGACGTGGCCGAGCAGGTGATCGACGTGTTGCAAGGCCGGCTGGCGCCCTATGCCATCAACACGCCCATCCTGGCGCCCAAAGACCTGGAGGCGCTGACGCCTTTTATCGACCTGGCCGAGCGGCTGGGGCGCTTCCTGACTCAGTTGGAGCCGGGCATGCTGGATCACATGGAGCTGACCGCCCATGGCCCGATTGCCGAGCTGGACCTGACCTACCTGGAGGCGGCGGCGTTGAAGGGATTGCTGGATGGCGTGGTAGCTGAACGGGTCAATCTGGTCAACGCGCGGCTGATCGCCCGCCAGCGCGGCCTCAACCTCTCTCAGCGCCGGCTGCGCCATCACGGCGAGCGCTACGAGAATATGTTGACCTTGATCGTAGGCAACGGCGACCGCCAACGGATGGTGCGAGGGTCGATCGTGCAGGACGAGCCGCATATCGTCTGCATCGACGACCTGTGGGTGGACTTTGTAGCCAAGGGACATCTGCTGTTGACCTGGCACCACGACCGCCCTGGCATCGTCGGCCGCATCGGCACGCTGCTAGGCCAGAACGACGTCAACATCGCCTTCATGCACCTGGGGCGCCGCTCCGCGCGCGGCGAGGCCATCATGGTGCTGGGGCTGGACGAGGCGATCCCAGAGCGTCTGTACCCGGAAATCCTTGGCATGCCCCACAACTACTGGGTCAAAGCCATCCAACTGTAGCCGCTCTCAATGCCGCATGGAGTGGTTGGCCGTGATGGGCGCCACGTGGCTGAGTTGCCGCCTATGGTTTGTCGTAGTTGCAGGATCGCCCGGATATGTGCGATAATAGCGCCATGGAGTGTCAAGGATGAGCGCCATTTCTGATCACGGCTCTCCGTCAACAGCAGACAGCGCTACGCCGCCCGCGCAGTTCCGCATCCTGGTGATCGAGGACAACGCCGACATGCGTGAGTTCCTGCAGCGCATTCTCAAGCGGCGTGGCTACGGCTACCTGGGGGCAGTCGATGGCGCTGAGGGCGTGGCATTGGCTCTGGCCGAGCGGCCGGATCTGATCTTGATGGATTTGGCGCTGCCGGTACTCGACGGCTATGAAGCGACCCGTCTGTTGAAAGCCAACCCAGCTTGCGCTGCAACGCCCATAGTCGCTGTCACAGCCCATGCCCGCGCGGTCGATCAGGAGCGCGCGCTCGAATCCGGCTGCGATGCCTACATCAGCAAGCCCTACAGCATTCGCCAACTGTTCGAGCTGATCGAGCAGTTCCTTCCGCCGGCGACGTAGCGGCTCCTAACAAACCATGAAAGACCAGCTTCACTCTGATTCAGACAACCAACCAGCCGGCTTCGCTGCGTTCCAACGCCGCCAGGCTGTGTTGATCCCGTTTCTGGTGGTCGTTTTGACCTCGCTGGCTTGCGGCAGCTTTGTGCCGCGGCCAACCCCGGTTCCCCGCCCCACAGCCACAGCGATTGTCGAAGTGGCGCAGCCGGCAGGACCTACGGCCACAGCTACCCTCGACCTGCCCACCTCGGTGCCCACACGGGAGGTCGAGACGCCCACCTTCACACCGACACCTGCACCTGGCACGGCCATCATCGTCGGCCAGCCGGCGCGTGTGACGGCTACTCAGGGACTCAACGTGCGTAAGAGCGCCGGAGCCAGCGGGGACCGGTCCGGCCGTTTCCCGCCCGACGCCATCGTCAGCGTGCTGGAAGGCCCGGTGGACGCCGATGGCTATCGCTGGTGGCGCGTGGGCAACAACGAGCTGGCCGGCTGGGTGGCAGAAGGGGACAGCGAGGCCGTGTGGCTAAGCCCTGATCTGGGAAGCACCCAACCCGTCGACCGGCCGGTGCAATTGGGCGACGATGTGCTGGTCACGGTGGGCGAGACCGGTGTGCTTTCGGTGCGCGCCGAAGCTGGCACCAGCGCGCGCGTCCAGCATCAGGTGGCGGACAAAGCACAGCTTCGCGTGATCGAGGGGCCGGTCGAGGCTAACGGCTACCGCTGGTGGAAAGTCAGTAACGAGAGCGGTAACATCACTGGCTGGGCGGCCGAGGGCAGCGGCGATGATCGTTGGTTGACGCCGCTGGAGTAGGATGAGAAGGTGAGAGGGTGACAAGGTGACAAGGGGACTGGTCTCGCTCGGGCCGGTCTCCGACCGAGCCCGTCCGTCCGCTCACATTGCGGAGTCCGCACGCCCCCGTGCGGACTTTTCGCGTTACAGCGCATTGGCTAACTTCGCCAGCCTGTCCAGGTACCCGCTATCATCCATCGGCTCTTACATCGCGCAGTCCGCACGCCCACGTGCGGACTGCGCGTTACAGCGCCTCGGCCAGTTTTGCCAATCGATCCAGATATGCCCCATCCTTCATCGGCTCGTAACCTGGCCGCAGGTAGCGATTGACGAAGAAAGCCAGCGCGGCCGGCTTGTCCGTCTGCATCTCCCGGCTCAACTCCCAATCAGCCTCGGCCAGCAGGCAGGTCGCTTGCACCAGCAGCGCAAGTTGGTCGATGGTACGCCGAATGTGGGTTTGGAGGAACTCGGAGGAACTGCCCAGAACGCGCTCCAGTTGCTGCCGCACTTGGTCCATCTGCGCGAGAATCTGATCCTGCGCCTCGGCCAGATCTGGCCGGGTCACGCCGTCCAGCAGCGCGCCCAGGTAAGTCAACAGGTGCTCATGCAGGCCGTAACGCTGCATGTCGCGCGCGGCTTGCAGGCAGAGCACGTTGTGGCTGCCTTCCCAGCTCTCGAAGACCAGTGCATCGCGATACAGCCGGGGCACGACACTGAAATCCTCGATCGCGCCGTTGCCGCCCATGATCTCCTGTGCGCGGCGAATGCCCAGGCTGGCCTGCACTGACGTAGCGTACTTGTTGATGTTGACCAGCAGGCGGTGTACGGCCCGCTCCTGCTCGGTAGCGTTGCCCAGGTCGAGGCGGTTGACCAGGTAGCTCAGGCGCAGGGTCGAGGCCAGCATGGCGTACAGGTCGCTCTTCATCTCGGCCAGCGCCTCCTGCACCAGCGGGTAGCGGCCGATGGGGCCGCCGAACGCGCGGCGCTGCTGGGCAAAGGTCCACGCCTCGACGTAGGCCCGGCGCAGCAGCCCGGCCGAGCCCAGCGCGTTAGTCCAGCGCGATGTGTTCAGCACCAGCTCCACCACGATCTTGAAGCCCTCGTCCAGCGCGCCGATGGGATAGGCCAGCGCGTCCTCGAAGTCGATCTCGCCCGAGGCCATGGTGCGGGTGCCGAACTTGGTCTTCAGGCGGCGGATGTGGAAAGCGTTCAGCGAGCCGTCCGGCAGGCGGCGGGGGACCAGGAACGTGCCCAGCCCGCGCGTGCCCTCGGCTGCGCCGGCCGGCCGCGCCGTGACCAGCATCTGGTCGGCGTTGGCCACCGAGCAGAACCACTTCTCGCCGCGCAGCAGCCAGACGCCGTCCTGGCCTTCAGCCGGCCGCGCCGCCACCGCGTTGGCGCCCACGTCGGAGCCGCCCTGTACCTCGGTCAGGAACTGGCTGGCCGTCTGCTTGCGGTCGTAGTCGCGCTCCAGCAGCGGCGGCAGAAATGTGGCCTTCAACTCGTCGCTGCCCCTGGCCTGCAAGGCGCGAATCAAGCCCAGCGTGCAGACGATGGGGCAGGCGTGGCCCATCTCGCCGGCCTGGGTCAGCAGGTAGAACAGCGCGCTTTGCTGTACGGCATGGCCCGGCGCGGCTGACAGGGCCAGCAGGCCGGCCTCGTAGGCTGGCCTGCCCGCGGTGTGGTAGCTGGGGTGGAACTCGATGCTCTCGCTGCGCTGGCCGATGCCGTCCCAGGCGTCCAGGCGGGGGTGGTTGTGCGGCCGGTCGTTGATGGTCGCGGCCGGGTCGATCACCGTCGCGACGGCGCGGCCAAACGCGGCCAGTTCAGCCTCGTAGCTCGCATAGCTGGGATCGTACAGCGGCAGCACGCGCAGCAAATTGGCGTCACAGGAAAAAAAGTTGTTGGGGACACTGGCCCGCCAGCGGGCCAGATCGGCGCGTCCTTGGGTGATCGTTGACATGGGGCACCTTTGGGGGGACAGGGGACAAGGGGAACCAGGGGAACTAGGGGAACCAGGGGAACTGCTCGCGTTTCATGGCCGCTGACCTCTGTCCTGGGAAATAGCCGCTCGGGCCGGTCTTTGCGAAGCATCCCGGGCGTAGCCTGAAGGAGCGCAACGACTGGAGGGTGGGCCGACCGAGCCCGCTGATTTTCGTCCATCGGAGTGCCGGGCACTGCCCGGCGCGGCGCCCGACTTCAGACTGCTGACCTCTAGCCACCGTCTCCTACACCACCCCCAGCTCGCGCAGCACACTCAGCACGCGCGGAAGGGGCTGCTGCCAAAGCCACGAAACCCGCAGCCAGAAGCCGGGCACGACGGCCGAGCGGTAGATGCCCTCCTGGTCAGGAACGATCAGTTGGTAGACGCCGGCCGGGTCGAGCTGGTAGAACTCGGCGCGCCGGGCCTGGGGATCCAGCAGCCAGTACTCCGGGATGCCGGCCTGCTCATACTCGTAGAACTTGTCCCCGCGGTCGCGCCCGACGCTCTCCGGGGAGATGATCTCCACCGCCAGGTCGGCCGGGCCGGCAAGGTAAGTGTCGAGCAGCCGATGGAGATGCTCAGCGGCAACGAACAGCAGATCGGGTTCACGACCTGACGACGCCAGCTTCATCTGAAACGGAGCCGTAATCAAGGCGCCCAGGTTGTGCTCCTCGACATAGACTCCAACGATCTGGGCCAGAAAGTGGCTGATGCTTTGATGTCGCATCGAAGCCGGACTTGTCATAAGCACCTCTCTGTTCACCCACTCGGCCAGCGTATCCTCGTCGGTCCAGGCCAGAAATTCCTCATAGCTCATGCGCACCGGCTGCGCGGGCGACAGCAAGACGTCCAGCATCTGCCGGCGCAGCGAGCGCTCCGCCGGCTCCGCCACAGACAACACTCGCGCCACAAGATCGTCAGTTACAACAGCCATTACACACCTCCATGCAGCATCACATAGCGGAGTATAGTCCAACCAAGCGCAAAGGGCAAACGCGGGCAAAGTTGCCAACC
>JBAQCH010000387.1:0-8825 GCA_049294015.1 Anaerolineae bacterium | reverse complement strand
GTTCGCGGCCGTGCTGGCCAGCGGCGCGCTGGGATGGACGCCGCTGCTGGCCGCCGTGCCCTTCGCCGGATTCCTGGTACGTGCGCTGTGGGCGGTGCGCCAGCCTCGCCCGGTGCCCGACATCAAGCGCTTCGGCTTCACCGAGGTCGCCGTCGAGCTGCTGGGCGGCGCGCTGATCGCGGCAGGCTACCTGCTCTCGCTGTAGGACGATTTTCCAAATCGTCCGTCAGGCTTCGTTTGCACGTCGAACGGACGATTTTCCAAATCATCCGTCAGGCTTCGTTTGCACGTCAAACGGACGATTTGGAAAATCGTCCTACGGTTACGCGGCGCCCCTCCATGCGAACTCACCCCATGACCGCACCACCGAGCCTGAACCCTGACGCCTACCGCAAAGCCGAGACCGTCTACGCGCTGCTGCAAGAGCACTACGGCCACCCCGACTGGCGGCCCGACTTCGCGCCGATGGACGAGCTGATCCTGACAATCCTTAGCGCCAACACCTCGGACGTCAACAGCGGGCGAGCCTTCGAGCGACTCAAAGCGACCTATCCCGACTGGCAGGCCGTGCTGGACGCGCCGCTGGGGGAGCTGACCGACGTCGTCCGGCCGGCTGGGCTGGGGCCGACCAAGGCCCCGCGCATCCAGGCCGCGCTGCGCCGCGTGTTGGCCGAGCGCGGCCAGTTCGACATCAATTTTCTGGCCGACCTGTCGGTAGAGGAGGGGCTGGCCTGGCTGACCCAGCTCGAGGGTGTGGGCCACAAGACGGCCTCGATTGTGCTACTCTTCTGCTTCGGCAAGCCTGCTTTCCCCGTGGATACCCACGTGCAGCGGGTGACCCAGCGGCTGGGCTTGGCCGGCCCCAAGGACGATCCAGCCAGGGTCAAGGCGCTCTGGGAGTCGCTGGCGCCGGCCGAGTGGTTCTATCCCTTGCACCTGAACCTGATCCGCCACGGCCGCCAGGTCTGCCACGCGCGCAAGCCAGCCTGCGAAATCTGCCCGTTACAGACCCACTGCGACTATTTCACCAGCACGGCGAAGCTGGCAGAGGACGCTGATTTCACTGATCGACGCTGATCAGAGGAGAGTGGCAGGTTCTGTCCTCTGATCTGTGTTTTCTGTGTTGATCTGCGTCCCAACATGATCGGCTCATTGCTGGACGCTGATTTCACTGATCGACGCTGATCAGAGGAGAGTGGCAGGTTCTGTCCTCTGATCTGTGTTTTCTGCGTTGATCTGCGTCCCAACATGATCGGCTCATTGCTGGACGCTGATTTCACTGATCGACGCTGATCAGAGGGAAGTGATGGGTTCGGCCCTCTGATCTGTGTTTTCTGTGTTGATCTGCGTCCCAACATGATCGGCTCATTGCTGTACGCTGATTTCACTGATCGACGCTGATCAGAGGAGAGTGGCAGGTTCTGTCCTCTGATCTGTGTTTTCTGCGTTGATCTGCGTCCCAACATGATCGGCTCATTGCTGGACGCTGATCAGAGGGAAGTGATGGATTCGGCCCTCTGATCTGTGTTTTCTGTGTTGATCTGCGTCCAAATCAGGCAGTACAAACTATGGAAGAAGGAGTTCTCATCCTATGGCCCGCAAAGTCCTCATCATCGTTCTCGCTATCCTCGGCGTCCTGGCGCTGGCGCTGGCCGGCGCGTTTCTTTTCCTGCGCTCCAGCGCAGCCACTGCCACGGACGGCGCGCTGGAGCTAGCCGGCCTGCAAAGCGAGGTCACCGTCCAGCGCGACGAGAACGGCATTCCCCACATCTACGCCGACAACGCGCACGACCTGTTCTTTGCCCAGGGCTACGTCCAGGCTCAGGACCGGCTGTTCCAGATGGACTTCCAGCGCCGCGTCGGCCTGGGCAGGCTGTCCGAGGTGTTGGGCGAAGCCACATTGGAGACCGACCAGTTCCTGCGCACGCTGGGCACGGGCCGGGCGGCGGCCGAAGACTTGAACGTGCTGGACGGCGAGACCCTGGCCCACCTGCAAGCCTACGCCGACGGCGTCAACGCCTTCATCGCGACCAACCCTGACAAGCTGCCCATCGAGTTTCGCGTTTTGGGCTACGCGCCAGAGCCCTGGCAGCCGCTGCACTCGCTGGTCTGGGGCAAGATGATGGCCTGGAGCCTGGGCGGCAACTGGGAAAACGAGCTGATGAACGCGCAGATCATCGAGGCGTTGGGCGCGGACAAGGCTGCTGAGTTGCTGACCGGCTATCCGGCAGACGGCCCCTTCATCATCCCGCCCGAGGTCAAGAGCTTCGCTGGCCTGGGACAGTTCGACATGGACCAGGTTTGGGCGGTCAAGCGGCTGCTGAAGAGCGCCGATCCCGGCGTGGGCAGCAACAACTGGGTGGTGGCTGGCAGCCGCACCACCACGGGACTGCCCCTGCTGGCCAACGACCCGCACCTGGGCATGCAGATCCCCTCGGTATGGTACGCCAACGGGCTGCACGGCGGCGGTTTCGACGTGGTGGGGGTGGTTTTCCCCGGCGTGCCCGGCGTGGTCATCGGCCATAACAACCGCATCGCCTGGGGCGTGACCAACGTCGGCCCTGACGTGCAGGACCTGTTCATCGAGAAGATCAACCCGGACAACCCTAACCAATATGAGTTCCAGGGCCAATGGCAGGACATGCAGGTCATCGAGGAAGCGATCGCAGTCAAGGGACGGACGGAGCCGGTCATCCAGACCGTGCGCATCACCCGCCACGGGCCGATCATGAACGACGTCAGCGGCGCCATGGGCGAAGACTCCCAGCCGCTGGCCATGCAGTGGACGGCGCTGCAAGCCACGCCACTCTCGCAGGCCATCCTGCGCATCGACCAGGCCCAGAACTGGGAGCAGTTCCGCCGCGCCTTGCAGGACTTTGCCACCCCGGCGCAGAACTTCGTCTACGCTGACGTGGACGGCAACATCGGCTACCAGATGCCGGGCTGGGTGCCGATCCGCGCCCAGAGCGATGGCACGGTGCCTGTGCCCGGCTGGACTGGCGAGTACGAGTGGACCGGCACCATCCCCTACGAGGAACTGCCCTTCGTCTACAATCCCGCCGTGGGCTATGTAGCCACGGCCAACAACCAGGTCGTCCCCGACAGCTACCCTTACCTCATCACCACCGACTGGGCCGCGCCCTACCGCGCCCAGCGCATCGTCGAGCTGATCGAGAGCAAGCCCCAGCTCAGCCCTGAGGACTTCGCGGCCATCCAGGGCGATATCCACCCCGTTCCCACCGACATCTTCGTGCCGCTGTTGAGCAAGATCGACGCCAGCGGCGGCTCGCAAGCCGTCCAGAAATCGCTGGCGGCGCTGCTGGCCTGGGATCGCCGCATGACGGCCGACGCGGCCGAGCCGCTGATCTATGAGATGTACCAACAGATGCTGATCCGCGAGACGGTGGGCGACGAGATCAGCGCGGCCGGCGGTGAGGAGTTGGCCGCCGACTTCCTATCCGGCTTCCGTAACATCTCGACCCAAACCGTGCAGCGGCTGGCTGGCCAGCCTGACAGCCCCTGGTGGGACGACGTGCGCACGGCGGCAGTGGAAAGCCAGACCGAGATTGTGGCGCGCGCGCTCAGCCTGGCCGTCGCCGAGCTGCAGATCCGCTCTGGCGACGATCCGGCGCGCTGGCGCTGGGGCGACGCGCACTGGACCAACTTCGACCACCTGGTCTTCGCCTCGGTCAGCCCGTTGGATGCTATCTTCAACCGTCGCATCCCCGCCCAAGGCAGCGGCTTCACCGTCAACGCGGCCGGCGCGGACTACGAGGACTTCAGCATGAACAGCGGCGCCAGCTTCCGCCAGATCATCGACCTGAGCAACCTGGCTGGCAGCCGCTTCATCTACACCACCGGCCAGAGCGGCGATGTTTTCAGCCCGCACTACGACGACATGGTGGAGCCGTGGCAGAACGTGCAGACCATTCCCCTGCGCTTCGACCGGGCGGACGTGGAAGGCGCGGCCCAGGAGACCCTGCTGTTACGGCCGGCGCAGTAAGTGGCGCGGCGTGGCTCGGTCAGGAGACCGGCCACAGCGGGGGAGGGGAGGGGGGAAACATCTGACGCCGAAGCTGGAGAAGTGAACGATGACGGCACGATGCCAGCTTCGGCGTCAGATTCTACAAAGACCCAGTCGTGGGGGGGACGATGTGGGCGGTGGAGATGGCGGCCAGGGTCTCTGTATGCGGTGTCAGGGGCGAAGCCACAGCCAACGGAAGGTTCAGGCGGACGTGATCAGGGAGCGCGCTGGCTGCCGTTGCCCGCCGGTCTGGCTGCCAGCGGCGGCCAGTCGATGGCCTGCTTGCACGCATCCGGCAGGTCGTTGAGGGCCACGCGCAGCATGCGGCGCAGCACGTCGGCCTCGGCCAGGCCTTCGATCTCGGCCAGATAGCGCAGTCCGGCCCGCTCCTGGGAAGATAATACCAGCCCGAAGCGTTCGGTTCGTCGTGTTGTGCTCATGAACTTTGCAGGGGTTCTTTCGTGGTGGAATCAAAGGGCTAGCTCTGACAGTCGATGCCAGACGTCGGACGCACAATCAGGTGTTGTCAAGTGGTCGCGCGCCTGAGTCCACGCGCTGGGCCATGCTACTGGCAGACTGCATTCCACTGCGCGGCGATGGCTGTGATGTCGAGGGTGTCGATCGGGCTGCCAAACGGCGGCGCTACGTCGTAGGTTGGATCGTACGCGGCTGGATTGTTCCAGCGCGCCGAGACCTGCATGATGTCCTGCACGTCGATGCGACCATTGCTGTTGAAGTCCCAGCACACTGAGGTCAGAATGGTGACCCGGTGGTCCTCGACTTCACCATAGGCCACGGCGCCGGTGGGGCCGCTACCAGGAGGGCCAAGCCTGAAGCGGGCAAAGGTCGGCTGGCTGACGATCGCGTTGGCCGGGACTGTTACATTGACGTTCACGACACTCGAGGCCGCAACCAGTGTATTGGTCGCGACCTGTTCACCGGCCGCGAACGTCCCATCGCCGTTCCAATCGATCCAGGCATTCAGGAAGCCAACCTGGCCGGACGCAGTTAGGGTCACTGCCACAGGGATGACAGCGGGCTGACCTCGTCGCATCACCGGGAACGTCACGCCATCCTCGTCGTCCACGTTCAAACCGCCGGTCCGGTTGTTGTCATCGCCGAGTGCATCCGACGACGCCTGGTAGACAACCTCAGGATCTACGACGACTCCCATGTAAATGTATGAGGTGTACGGACCTGTGGTGGGCGGGTTTCTGACCACGTTGACTTCATGCCACGCTGCGCCATAGCTGCTGGGCGCATCCCCGTAGTCAAACGCTTCGACATAGGTGTACGCACTCACTGCGTCGTCGTCAGTGGGCTGGGGGTTGGTGTAGCCGGGAGGCTGTAGGTTCACATTGAAGCCATTGGAGACAGTCGGGCTCCCAGCAAGAAAGCTGTTTGCCGTCACTTGATAAGCGATGGTGACAGTTGCGCTGCTGTTGCCCGGAATGGTTTGATTTTGTACAGCGTAATACGTCCTGATGGCGGGGTCGTATTGCCAAGTGAACCATTGGACTCCGGGGCCGCCCAGTGCCGCCAATGGATTGACGTTGTTGGGGACGCCCTTGGACAGCGTGACAACCAAGGTCATCAAGTCACCCGGAACAGCCGCCATGTTGGTGCTACCCGCGTTCCCTACGTCGAACTTGGCAACCCCGGCGCCGTTGAACTCCAGCGGCAACAAGGGGGTGACAGTGGTTGTACCCGATGGGCCGATGATGGCCTGATTGACATAGGGATTATAGCTGCTGCTCTCCTGTGCGTGGACACCTGGAAACAGCAGTCCAAAAGTCAGCAGCGCCAGCAAGCACACCGAAAGCGCTGCCATCGCCTGCCTCTGAGGGTTTTTCATTATTGTCTTCATTAGCGTCACATCTGGTGGCAAGTACAGACGGGCATAAATGGGCCGGCTGTTGATGAGTGACGCAATCCGCTGGATTGCGTCCGAACAATCACCACTGGTCCACTTACGCCCGTCAGTACTAGCGATGGGGCGGGCCAACTGACGGCTGTAGCACCGGCAACTCGCCCTATTTCATAATCAAGGGCAGGAACAGTCGCGGCGTCAGCATCCCGCCCTGGACGGCGTTCACCGGCCCGTGCAGGGTGGCGACGCCGAGCAGGTCGACGTCCTCCAGCCAATACCAATAGGTCTGGCCGGCAACCACGTCGAAGTCCTGGTAGCTGTAGGCTGCGCCCGCTGTGCTGCCCGGCGCGGCGGAGGGGGTCCAACCCAACAACGTGCGCTCGCCGTCAACCGCCAGCGCCCGGTAGAGGTTGAAGCCGGCGTTGTCGAACTCACTGAAGGTCTGCCAGGTCACCAGGACATGGTCAGGCTGGGAGGCAGCAGCAAAGTCGGCCAACAGGACGGCTGAAGGGACGATGATCTGGATCTGGTAATCCTCGACCTCACCGTATTCCGCAGCTCCAGTAGGCACGGCGCCGGGAGGCCCAAGCCTGAAACGGGCAAAGGTCGGCTGACTGGTGATTGCGTTAGCCGGTACTGTGACATTGACGTTGACTACCTGGCTTACCCCAAATACGACCGTGTTGGTCGCTATTTGCTCGCTAATGTCAGCAAAATCACCGTCGCCGTTCCAATCGATCCAGGCATTCAGGAAACCAAACTGGGTAGGCGCAGTCAAGGTTACTGCCACTTGGATTGTGGCAGACTCACCCCGCCGCAACACCGGGAACGTCACACCGTCCTCGTCGTCCACGTTTAGCCCGCCGGTCTGGTTGATGTCGTCACCGCGTGCATCCGACGACGCCTGATACACAACCTCAGGATCCACCACAGCTCCCATGTACATATAGGAGCTGTACGCGCCTGTGGTGGCCGGACTCTTGACCACGTTCACTGTGTGCCACGCTGCGCCGTAGCTGCTGGGCGCATCGCCGTAGTCGAACGCCTGAACATAGGTGTAGGAGCTGACCGAGTCGTCGTCGGTGGGCTGAGGATTGGTGTAGCCTGGCGGCTGCAAGTTCACGTTGAAGCCGTTGGACACCGTCGGCGCTGCGCCCAAGAAGCTGTTCTCCGCTACCCTGTACTGAATGGTGACGGTCCGGCGGCTGTCACCTGGGATCGTCGCGATCTGCTTGGCAAAGTAGGTGCGGATGGCAGGGTCATATTGCCACGTGAACCACTCGACGCCGTTCCCACCCAAGGCTGCCAGGGGATCGGCGTTGTTCGGCACCCCCTTGGACAGGCTGATCACCAGTGTCATCTCGTCACCAGTGGAGACAACCATGTCCGTGCTGCCGGTGTTGCCCACGTCGAAGCGGGCGACCCCTGTGCCGTTGAATTCAACGGGCAGGAGAGTGCCTCCATTGGTCGTGCCGGTCTGATCGATTATCCCCTGGATCAGATAGGGATTGTAGCTGCCGCCAGGGGGGATGGTCTGTGCCTGTACGGCTGGCGCAACCAGCAGGATGGCCAGAGCCAGGCAGCTGGCCACAACGGCAGTTGGCAAGCGCCTGTGGGTGGTATTGAATATGTGTTTCATGGGTATTACCTCCAACATCTGTGACGTTCCAGCAAACAACAGATCTGCGCCTGAGCCGGGAGTTGATGCATCTTGCCTTCAGACACGATGCCTATCAACTCCCGGCCTCCATGGGCGCTCACTTTAGCTTATGAAGTAGTCGAGCCGCTCGGCGTCCGAGTTGTTGTCGATGCGGGTTTCATTGCCGCTGCCAGAGTCAATCTGCGAAGTGATCGTGTATTGACCCTGAGTTTGGCCGGCGTCCCACACGGCTCTGATGCCGAAGGTCGAAGAGCTGCCGGCGGAGATCACCGTCGTAGTCTGGAAGATGTAGTGCGTGGAGTTCTGCGAGAACGTCCAGACGGCGTTATTCACCGGGATATTACCCAGGATGGTTAGACTGGGGTTGTAGGGCTCGGCCAGGCCCCAGCGACTATCCTTGGGAATTCTCACGGTGATCAAGCCACTGGTTGACACCTGGTTCAACTCCAGCACTCGGACGGTAAGGTTGAACTGCGTGACGCCGGTCATGACGTTAGGTATCGCCGTGATGATGGGGGTCACATCCGGTCGCGGCGCAGCCAGCGTCGTCAGGTAGAGCGTAGCGGTCGCGCAGGCCTGCGGCGTCCCAGCATCGCAGACCTGGTACGGGACCACCGCCGTGCCCACGAAGCCAGGGGCCGGTTGCCAGATGTACGCGCCGGTCTCCGGGTCCACCGTCAACGTCCCGATCGGGTTGCCGTTCTGCAGGATGGTGATCGGCGTGCCGGCCACGGGCAGCGTGTCAGGCGTGCCATCGCCGTTCGTGTCGATCAACGTCACGTCCTGGTCGTTGCCCTCAGGGTCGAAGTCGTTGGTCAGGATGTTGCCGGTCTGCGCCACACCCTGCGGCCCGATGTTGGCGTCGTCGTTGGCGAAGGTCTCGTTGCCCAGGTTCGGCACGATGGTGATCGTCAGCGTCGCATCGTCGCTCAGACCGCCCGGATCCTGGATCGTGTAGTCCACCGGCACGTCGCCCGTGAAGCCAGGCTCCGGCGCGAAGGTCCACGTCCCATCCGGGTTGATGGTCAGCTCGCCCGCCGGCACCACGTTGCCGTTCTCGTCCACGCCGCACACCGCTGCCGGCGTGCCCAGCGTGATCACATCGTCCACCTGGCCGTCGCAGTCGGTGTCGGCCAGCACGGCCGTCACCGTGATTGGGTCGCCGTCCGGGTCGCTGTCGTTCACCAGCACGTCGCCCGACACCGGCACACCCTGCTCGGTGCTGGCCGTGTCGTCCTGCGCCACGGGCGGATCGTTCTGGTTCGGCGTGT
>JBAQCH010000386.1:0-8326 GCA_049294015.1 Anaerolineae bacterium | reverse complement strand
ACCCTCTCCCTCCGAGGGAGAGGGAGCTAGAGGAGCGCTCCCCTCGCCCCCTGGGGGGAGAGGGGCTGGGGGTGAGGGGGGGACAGCCCGCAGCAACAGCAGGTTAGCCCGGCGGCCGATCAACTCGACGACGATCCAGCTAGGGCCGAACTCGGGGTGCTGAAACCCCAGGCGCAGAATGCGCTCCCAGGGAGGCTGGCTGACGGTCAGGAGGGCCGCGCCGCGCACGTATTTGCGCAGCAGTTGCAGCAGCGTCGAAGGCGTGTCCACCCCGCGGCGCGGTTTATCGGCCAGCAGATGCACGCGCGGCGTCTGCTGATCGGCCGAGAGCAGCACGTAGTGACGCTCCCGCCCGGCGTAAAGCTCCAGCGCCAGACTGGCTGCGTCCACCTGCACCACCTGCTGCACGCGGCCCGGCACGATGGTACGGCGTAATTCGTCGGCGATGGCGGCGCTGGTCCAGAAGTCGTAGGTCATAAGCAAATCATCATGGAGTATGCGGCTTGGTCGTTCTCGGCCTTATGTAGCGGCGGCCCGGCTGGCTGGCGTCAATTGCCCGGTGACGGCTATCCCGGTCGTGCAGTCTGTGCCAAACCGAGTATAACACCAGCGCCGCTGCGTTACAAGGCGAGGTCAGGCAGTCTGCGCTTAACCCTTGGGAGTGACGGATCACTCCCATAAATGGGTGGAGATGGCTGGGCGACCGGTCTGCTTGCCGGCCAGCACAGAAACAACAGAGGCTGCCTCGTCAAGAGGACAGCCTCCGTCATCGTCCCGTCAGCCGGCCCAGCGCACGCGCCCTCCGGCCATTAACCATTGACCAATTCACCCTTTCCCCTAGAACAGCCCCACTACCTTGCCGTTCTCGTCGATGTCGACCTTCATGAACACCGGCTTGCTGGGCAGGCCGGGCATGGTGCGCATCTCACCGCACAGGGGATAGATGAAGCCGGCGCCAACGCTGGCGCGCACCTCGCGGATCGGCAGGGTGAAGCCAGTAGGCACACCCTTCAGCGCCGGGTCGTGGCTCAGGCTGAGGTGCGTCTTAGCCATGCAGATGGGCAGACCGCCAAAGCCGGCCTTTTCGTAGGCCGCGATCTGCGCGCTGGCCTCGGGGGTGTAGTCCACATCATCTGCGCCGTAGACCTTGCGGGCGATGATCCCGATCTTTTCCTTGATGGAGATATCCAGCGGGTAGAGGAACTTGAAGTCGCTAGGCTGCTCACAGGCGCTGACCACGGCCTCGGCCAGAGCGATCGCGCCCTCGCCGCCCTTGGCCCAGTGGTTGCTGGGCACGGCCGCGTAGGCGCCGGTCTCAGCCGCCAGCCGCTGCACCATCTCGATCTCGGCCGGGGAGTCGTACTTGAACTGGTTGATGGCCACCACCACTGGCACGCCGTACTGGCGGGCGATCTCGATGTGCTTGCCCAGGTTAGCAAAGCCCTTCTCCAACAGCGGCAGATTCTCCTCGGTGTAGGCACGGTCCAGGTCGCGGCCGGCCGTCACCTTGGGCCCGCCGCCGTGCATCTTCAGCGCGCGGATCGTGGCCACCAACACCACCACGTTGGGGATCAGCCCCGAGTAACGGCACTTGATGCCGAAGAACTTCTCCATGCCGATGTCAGCGCCGAAGCCGGACTCGGTCACCACGTAGTCGGCCAGCTTGAGCGCGATCTGGTCGGCCACGATGCTGCTGTTGCCGTGGGCGATGTTGGCGAAGGGGCCGGCATGCACCAACGCTGGCGTGCCCTCCAACGTCTGCATCAGCGTGGGCATGATCGCATCCTTCATCAGGACGGCCATAGCCCCGGCCACGCCCAACTGCTCGGCTGTCACCGGCTGCTTGGCGTAGTTCTGGCCGATGACGATGCGGCCCAGCCGCTGGCGCATGTCCATCAGGCTGGTAGACAGGGCCAGGATGGCCATCACCTCGCTGGCCACGGCGATGTCGTAGCCGGTCTGGCGCGGCACGCCGTCGTCCTTGGCGCCCAGGCCGACCACGATGCTGCGCAGCGCGCGGTCGTTGACATCCACCACCCGCTTCCAGGTGATGGCGTAGGGATCGATATTGAGCGGATCGAGGCCGGTGACCTCCTTGAAGCGCGCGCCGTAGTTGCGTTCGTGCAGCAGGCGGGCGTCGATGGCCGCGGCCAGCAGGTTGGTGGCCGCCGTCACCGCGTGGATGTCGCCGGTCAGGTGCAGGTTGAAGTCCTCCATCGGCACCACCTGGCTGTAACCGCCGCCGGCTGCGCCGCCCTTGATGCTGAAGGTGGGGCCTTGCGAGGGTTGGCGGATGCAGGTGAAGACGCTCTTACCCAAATGCGCGCCCAACGCCTGGCTCACGCCAACGGTGGTGGTGGTCTTGCCCTCACCCAGCGGCGTGGGGGTGATGGCCGTCACGTCGATGTACTTGCCCTGCGGCCGGTCCTTGAACTTCTCGAGGACATCAAGATGAACCTTGGCCTTGTATTTGCCGTAGAGGTCCAGATCGTCCTCGCTCAGCCCTACCTGCGCGGCGATCTCCAAAATGGGCTTGAGCGTGGCGGCCTGGGCGACGTCGATGTCGCTGGGAACGGGGGTCATATAGTCGAACTGGGGCATGTTTTGGTCTCCTTCGTTGAGTCCGTGCAGCAGCATCGGCGCTGCCAGTCAAGCGCCAGGCAGACAACCGACCCGGCGCTGCTATCCGTCGGCGATTATGGTTATTGTACCCAAGTTCCCCGCTTCTGTACATGACGCAGCGCATATTTTGGAAAGAAAAAGCCGGCGAAACGCAGTGCGTTTCGCCGGCCCAGGTGGGGGGATGCGAAATCCCCAGTTAGTTCAACAGCTTCTCAAGCTTGTTAGCCAAGCCAGCATAGCCAGCCACACCTACCTGGCGATCCACTTCCTTGCCGTCTTTGAAATACAGCAGGGTAGGAATGCCCATGATGCCGTAGCGGCCAGGCACGTTAGGGTTCTCGTCCACGTTCAGCTTGGCGATGACCGCGCGGCCGTCGTAGGCCGAGGCCAGTTGCTCTACCGACGGCGCGATCATGTGGCAAGGGCCGCACCAGTCGGCCCACAGGTCCACCACAGCCGGCACGTCGGACTTGAGGATCAGCGCCTCGAAGTCGGCGTCGGTGACATGAATCGGCTCGACCTTGTGTGCGCCGTTGCCGGAACCAACGGGCGTTTCCGCCTCTTTGGCGCCAAAGATATTCTTAAAGGGATTAGCCATGACTTTTCTCCTTAGCTCCTTCTGTTCTTGTTGTCGATACACAGCTTTGATGCAGGCATCCGTAGAAAGGTTTCATCGACTTCACTTGCGCCGCCGCGATCTTTTCCGGCCAGTGTCAGGCCGCTCAGGTGTAACCGGCAGTAGTCCCAGCACGATGAGCGCTACCACGGCCGTTACCACGGAAACTAACACCACAAGAGAAAGCACTGTGCGCATCGGGTTTGACTCCTTCCCGACGATCCGTTCACATGGCCGCTGCCGGCTTGAGCACCAGTTGGTCAGCCTGGCCGTCGGCGTGATAGGAGGAGCGCACCAGCGGGCCAGATTCTACCCAGCGGAAGCCGCGCGCCATGCCCTCCTGGTGGATAGTGCGGAACTCGTCGGGCGTCCAGTAGCGCTCGATGGGCAGATGGAAGCGGCTGGGCTGCAGGTACTGGCCGATGGTCATGATGTCCACATCCACGGCCCGCAGGTCGTCCATCACCTGCAAGACCTCGTCCATGGTCTCGCCCAGGCCGACCATGATACCGGTCTTGGTCACGCCGTCGGGGACCATCTGCTTGGCCTGGCGCAGCAGCTCCAACGAGCGGACATACCTGGCCTGCGGCCGCACCCGCTTGTAGAGCCGCGGCACGGTCTCGGTGTTGTGGTTGAGGATCTCCGGCCGCTCGTCCATCACCAGCTTGAGCGCGTTCCAGTTGCCCATGAAGTCGGGGATCAGCACCTCGATGGAGCAGCCGGGCTGCAAGCGCCGTATCTGGCGGATCACCTCGGCGAAGATGTGGGCGCCGCCGTCGGGCTGCTCGTCGCGGTTGACGCTGGTCAGCACCGCGTGGCGCAGGCCCATCATGGCGATGGTCTCGGCCACGCGGCGCGGCTCGTCCTCATCCAGCAGGGGCGCCCGGCCGGTCTTGATCTTGCAGAAGCCGCAGGAGCGGGTGCAGGTGTCGCCCATCAGCAGGAAGGTGGCCGTGCCCCGGCCCCAGCACTCGCCGATGTTGGGACACATAGCCTCCTCGCAGACCGTGTGCAGGCTGTGCCCGCGCACCAGCCCCTTGATCTCGCGGTAGCCGGGGCTGTCGGGCATGCGCACCCGCAGCCAATCGGGCCGCCGGCCGCGCGTCAGTTGATCCGCCGGCTCGCGGCCGGGGCGGAAAGGTTTCAATTCGATATTGCTCAACGTACTGTCCATGAAGACTCCAATTTCACTCGATCTACGCAATCAGCACGGCCTGTTCATCAAGTAATTGTTTCACAAAAAGCGAGAGTCGGTGTGTCTCCACCTCTTCTGGAGTAGCCGCCAAAGCCTGAATCGGCTCCAGAACGCGCGCTGCTGCGACCCCCAACAATTCCAGCCGCTCACGCGCGCTGTATACCTCCCAGGCCGGTGAGATGACGATCAGGTCGATGTCACTGCCGTCTTCAGCTTGGCCAGTGGCCTGTGAACCAAAGAGAAACACCCGCTCACACGGAATACCCATGCGACCAAGCTCTTTGCAATAGCGCTTCACGGCAGCAGTCACGTGAGCGTCTGTTGTAGCCATCCAATCACCTCTTGCGTTTGCTGCAAGTAGTCGCTGGCAACCGATTTTGGATACTCGGCTAGTGCCTGTTGCAGATCTTCGGGATAACGGGTTGGAATACTTGCGTTGTTGATCTTGCCCAGGAATTCAAGATGTGATTCAGGCAACGTCAGGCCGCTCTTTTTGACCAGATAGATCAAATCGTGGCTTTTTGCAGGCATTGTTTGAGTCGCCTCTGTTACGTGGGCCTTCAGCATCTTCTCCAAAGCCAGATGGCACATGAACACGACATAGAGATATCGGCCCGTTTCCAACATGTGTTGAGCCGTATCCAGGTCGTATTCAGCAAGCGCAATCCAGTTCTGTGTATCTGATCTCATATGTGTATCGCCTGCCCATCCACCGCATGCGCTGCTTCCATGAGCACCTCGGACAGCGTCGGGTGCGCGTGGACGCTGCGGGCGATCTCGTGGGCGGTCAGCTCGTTGTTGTGGGCCAGCACGAATTCAGGCAGCAGCTCGGTGACCTCCGGGCCGATCATATGGACGCCCAAGATCTCGCCGTAGCGCTTGTCGGCGACGACCTTGACCCAGCCGTTCTTCTCGTTCAGCCCCAGCGCCTTGCCGTTGGGCATGAAGGGGAAGCGGCCGACGCTGATCTCGTAGCCGCGTTCCACGGCCTGCTTCTCGCTCAAGCCCATAGACGCCACCTGCGGCTGGCAGTAGACCGCGCGCGGCATGAACAGATAGTCGTCGTCCTCAAAGCCCTGCGTCTCGTGGCCGGCGATGTGCTCGGCCGCGACCATGCCCATGGCGCTAGCCACGTGGGCCAGCATCAGCTTGCCGGTCACGTCGCCCACGGCGTAGATGCTGGGCACACTGGTGCGCATATAGCGGTCGATCTCGACGAAGCCGCCCTTGCGCGTCTGGACGCCCACGGCCTCCAGGCCCAGGTCCTCGACGTTGGGCTGCACGCCCACGGCCACCAGCGCCTTCTCGGCGTCGAAGGTGACGGCCTCGCCGGCCGCGTTCTGCGCGTGGACGCGCACGCCGTCCTCGGTGCGCTCAATGCGCTCGACGCGGGTGTTGGTGCGCACGTCGAATCCCATCTTGCCGTACAGCTTCTCCAACTCCTGGCTGACCTCCTCGTCCTCCAGGGGCAGGATGCGGGGCAGCATCTCGACTAACGTTACCTGCGCGCCGTAGGCCTTGTGCACGTAGGCAAACTCGACGCCGATCGCGCCGGTGCCGATCACCACCAGGCTCTTGGGCGACTGCTCCAACACGATGGCCTCGCGGTAGCCCAGCACGCGCTCGCCGTCAGTCTCCATGCCGGGGAAGGTGCGGTTGCGCGCGCCCGTGGCCAGGATGATGTGCTTGGCCGTCACCTCCGGTCCTCCCTCCCTGGGGGGGGAGCTAGAGGGAGGGGAGGTCACCGCCACGCTGTTCGGCGATGTCAACCGCGCCGCGCCCGTAATCACCTCGATGTTGTTCTTCTTCATCAGGAACCCCACGCCTTTGACCAGGCGCTGGGAGACCTGGCGGCTGCGCTTGAAGGCCTTCTCGAAGTCGGCGCTGAAGCCGTCGAAGCTGAAGCCGAAGTCTTTGCTCTGCTCGTGGATAATGTTGAGCAGCTCGGCGTTGCGCAGCAGCGCCTTGCTGGGAATGCAGCCCCAGTTCAGGCAGACGCCGCCCAGCGCCTCGCGCTCCACCACGGCCGTCTTCAACCCAAGCTGCGCGGCCCTAATAGCAGCCACATAGCCGCCCGGCCCGCCGCCGACAACAAGAACGTCGAATTGTGTGCTCATGGGACTCCTCGAAGTGACTCTCTCGTCAGACAGCCAACATAGGCACTGGATAGTGCTTCAGATCCCCATCTACTGTCGCAAACGCCATGTTGTGCTCAAGTGCCTGACAGATCAATAGGCGATCAAAGGGATCGCGATGTAATGGTGGCAAGCCAGCAAGGCGGACAACACTTGCCTCATCTACAGGTAAGTTGCTGATACCATGCCGCTGTCGTTGGTATGGCAAATAACGCTCCGGAGGTTGCGGTAGCGGCAGTTTGCCAAGCTGATTCTTGATGATTGCTTCCCACAGCGATACGACACTGAGTGCAACGTCGTTGTCTGGATCACGGATGCTGTCACGGAAGGTTGATGGCAGCCGACCATCTCCCGAAATAAACCACAAGAAGACATGTGTGTCCAGCAGGATTCTCATGCCGCCTCGAATAACGCCAGGATGTCGGCAGCCAATGGTTCGTCAAAATCATCAGGCACCACAAACTCACCCGCAGCCAAGCCAAACGGGCGCATAAACTGGCCGCGCGGCTCTGGCGAGTCGTCCAAAATGGTCACAAGCGCGCGACGAGGCGCGGCAAGCTGCACAGGTTCGAGGAGTTGTACAGCGCCTCTTTTGTCGATCACTGCTTCTAAGGTGCGAAGCATATTCGTCGGCCTCCTGTAAGAATGCTACTGTGGCGCTTGTGATACGCCATTAGTCGTTTCCAGTTTACATGGATTTCTCTGCACCATCCGCAACACAGTATACCATCTTCCAGCCGGCTTTGCCATTCACTACGCCAACCGCCACGAACCGTATCCCCCTTGTCTACTTGTCTACTTGTCTACCTGTCTACTTCCTCCCCTACTGCCAACCCTCCAACATCCGCTTCACTGTGCCCACGAAGACATCGCCGGACGCGCCATCCAACACGCGGTGGTCAAAGGTGAAGCTCAGGTAGACCATGGGGCGGATGGCCAGATAGTCCTCGCCGCTGGGCTCCACCGGATGGCCGCGGCTGATCACCACCGGCCGCTTCTGGATCGCGCCTACGCCCAGAATGCCTACGTTGGGCTGATTGATGATGGGCATCGCGAACAGGCTGCCGCTCACGCCGTGGTTGGTGATGGTGAAGGTCGAGCCCTGGATCTCGTCCGGCTTGAGCTGGCCGGCGCGCGCACGTTGAGCCAGGTCGTTGACCGTGCGCGCCAGCCCCAGCAGGCTGAGCTCGTCCGCGTCGCGGATCACCGGCACCACCAGCCCGTCGTCGATGGCCGTGGCCATGCCGATGTGGTAGCGGCGCTTGAGCAGCAGGCCATCCTCGCGGTAGACCGCATTGGCCTGCGGCACGGCCTTGAGCGCAGCCACCACGGCCTGGACAAAATAGGGGGTGAAGGTCAACGCCACCCCCTTGGCCGCAAATTCCGCCTTGTGCGCCATGCGATGCGCCACCGCCGCGCTCATGTCGGCCTCTACGACCGTGGTTACGTGGGGTGAGGTGCGCCGGCTGGCCAGCATGTGCTCAGCGATCAGCTTGCGCAGCCGGCTGTGGGGGACCAGTTGCTCGTCGGTCGCCGGGGCTGCGGGCGCCGCTACTGGCCGTAACGGCGCAGCAGACGCAGCAGGCGCAGGCGCGGGTGCGGCAGCGCTGCTGGACAGCGGTAAATCGTCGGTCGGTTTGAACAAGTCGCCGCTGCCGGGCCGCTCCCAGGGTTGCAGATCGTCATCGGCAGGCGCCGGCGCGGGCGCCGCGACAGCGCCGCGCTCGCGGGCCTCGACGTAAGCCAGCACATCCTGCT
>JBAQCH010000385.1:0-67228 GCA_049294015.1 Anaerolineae bacterium | reverse complement strand
GGCGCGCAGCGGCCTGGGCGCGCCGCTCGGCCAGCAACTCCTCCGCCTGCGCCAATTCGTGGGCCGCGCCGCTAGCCAGCAGGGTGCGCACCTGGGTCAGCGCGGGCTGTTCCCAGAACTCGATGGAGATTGGCGTTTCAGGCGCGCGGTAGCCGCGCGTCTGCGCGGCCGCTGGATCGCTGGCCAGCAGCACCCGCTGCCGCAGCGACTCGGCCAGGGGAGCCATCGCCAGCATCCCGCGCTCGACCAGGCGCGTTTGCAACGCAGCGACGGCCGCTAGCGCCTCGTCAGGACGGCCCTGGGCCAGCAGCGTGAGCGCCAGCCCTGTGAAGCTGTCGACGGTCGTGCGGCCATGACTGACAATGCTTTCCAGCGTGCGGAAGCCCTGCTCGGCCGCCGCCAGCTCATTCCGTTGATAGTGCAGCCAGCTCTGGGTATAGGTCGCCCAGGCCACGCTCAAGCCCCAGTTGGTGCGCTGCGCCATCTCACCAAAAACCGTGGCCGCCCCTTGCAGGGAGGATAGGTCTGCCAGCTCGTAGTGAATGTTGCACAAGGCCAAGAGAACGCGCACGGCCAGCGCCGGGTACTGGCCATGGATGGCAAGCTGCTGACGCGCGAACGCGCTGGCCGCCGCGGGCTGGCCGGCAGCCTGCAAGCCGCTGAGGTAGAAGAAGTTTGCCATCCCCATGGCATACTGCATCTCCGGGCGCAGCAACTGCATGCCGTCGGCGGCCCAGCGCACGGCCGCCGCTGCTTCGTTGGCGCCGTAAGCCACCGCCGCGCGCAGCGTTGCGACCTCGCCCAGCAGCGTCGAAGCCGACTGCTGTGAGCTCTGCGCCGCCTCCCTGGCCAGCGCCGCCTCGGCTGATTCCAGCAGCGCCACAATCGGCGGAAGCTGATAGCGGATGAAGCTCAGCCAGGCCTGCGCCAACAGCAGGCGGGGACGGTCCTTCAGCTCGGCCGGCAGCAGCCCGATCCAGCGCTCGAGCTGGCGCCATTCCTCCCGGTCCAGCATCTCATGGATGTGACACTCTACCAGGCTGGCTGCCTGCAGCAGGTCGTCCGCTTGCAGCGCGTGGACAATCGCTTCGTCTACCAGGCCCTCCTTGGCGAACCAGGCGCTGGCGCGGGCATGCATGGCGCGGATTTCGGCCTCGTCGTAGGCCCGGCGCAGCCGGTGACGCAGCAGTTGCCGGAACAGTTGATGATAGCAGAACCAGGTTCCCTGGTCGTCCAGCGGCGTCAGGAAGAGATTGGCGCGGCGCAGCTCAGCCAGCAGGTCAGCGCCGGGCAGGGTGGGGCCACTGTCGCCCTGGATGGCGTCGATCAGCGGCGCACAGAAGCGATCCAGCAGCGCGGTCTGCAACAACACGGCGCGCTGGTCGTCTGGCAGCCCCTGCAGTACCTCAGCCAGCAGATAGTCCAGCATCAACTGGTGGCCGCCCTGCGCGATCTTGCGGGCAAACGCAACTGGGTCATCCTGCTCGCGCAAGGTAAGCGCCGCCAGGTGCAGTCCCACGGCCCAGCCTTCGGTGCTCTTCTCCAGCAGCGCCGTAGTTTCTTCGTCGGGGGCCTCGCCGAGCTCCTGACGCAGCAGCTCAGCCGCTTCCTCGGTCGTGAAGCGCAGGTCTGTGCCGTGCAGCTCGCGCAGTTGCCGCCGCCCGCGCAGCCGTTCCAGCGGCAGCGGTGGATCGGCGCGCGTCGTCAGCGCCAGACGAACGTGGGCCGGCCGGTGCTGCACCACCCGCTGCATGACGGCGTGGACATCCAGGGACTGGAGCGCGTGATAGTCGTCCAGCGCCAGCAGCAGCGGCCCGGGCAGCGCTGCCAAATCGCTCAGCAGGGCGTCGGCCAGAGCGGCTGGGGCGGGCAGGGCTGGCGCGCGCAGCAGGCTTTCGACGGCTGAGCCAGCCTCCGGGTAGACCGAGCGCAGCGCGGCCAGCAGGTAGCTCAGAAAGGTTGCCGGGTCGCTGTCGTGTTCGTCCAGGCTGATCCAGGCCCAGGGCAGGTCGACCGTGTCCAGCCACTGGTTGACCACCGTGCTCTTGCCGTAGCCGGCCGGCGCGGAGATCAGCAGCAATCCCTGGTCCAGGCCGGCCGTCAGGCGCGCCCGCAGGCGCGGCCGGTCGACCAGCGGTGCGGCCAGGCGCGGCCGATGCAGCTTGGTGGCCAGCAGCGGCGACGGCCCGCCTGGCTGCGCGCCAGCGCCGCGTTGCACACGGGTAGAGGCCTGAGGGGTGGGATGCTGGGACTTGACCATCGAGAGTGTGATCTCCAGGCGCCGCCTGCCTGGGGCATGAGAGCCGGTCTATGTAACAAGCCCGGTGTTTCGCACCGGGCCTCTGCATCCAAGGCGCTAGATCGATCTCAGACTGCTTCGCTGGTGGGTTCCTTCCGGCCCAGCATGGTGTAGGCGATGATCACCACGCCGATGATCACCAGGATCCAGCCGCTGACGGCCGGCAGATTGATGCTGGAGCGCAGGAAAAGAACGATGAGACCCCAGGCCAGCAGCGCGCCGCTGACAATCACCGGGCCCCAGGCAAACGACTTGCCCTCGCGCTTGAACAGACTGCTGAACAGGCCCATGCCGCCGAAGAGGATCAGGCCGATGGCCAGGATCGTGTAGCCGAGATCGAGCGTGCCGATGTCAAACAACGCCATCAACACCAAAACGCCGCCAACCACCAGGCCGACGATGCCGCGGATGAGCAGCAGGCTGCTCTTGCCCGGACGGCGCGCGATGATGCCGCGTACCGTGTAGATCAAGCCAGTGACCAGCAGATAGATCGCCGCCAGCAAGCCAATCAAGAATCTCGCGCCGGTTGGGTCGACCAACAGATACAGCCCAGCGCCCAGAGCCACAAGGCCCTGAATCAAGCCGAGCCACCAGGGGCTATTCTTGAACATGATGAAGACCTCCGTTGCAGAATGAAATAGATGTGAGACAGACGCCACGTGCGCCCACCTGATTGTAACCGCATGTGCTGCGCGACGCAAACCGCTGGGCCAAGCCTGTGGCGCGATTTCGCATTCCAGTCGGTTTTAGCTATCATAGGTTGGCAGGCCAGAATTTCGGGCCGGTTTGCCGCAACCCCAGGAGTCGCCATGCGCTTCTTGCCTCGCCTTCGCCCGTGGATCAGCGTCGCCCTGTTATCTGTTATCTTGCTGAGCGCCTGCTCCCTGGCCGGCCGTCAGCCGCCGCGGCCCAACGGCATCGCCCTGGCGCCGGACGGCAGCATTTACGTCATGGCGCTGGCCAACCATCGCGTCGTGCATCTGGCGCCCGACGGCCGGCGCCTCGACGCGTTCGGCAGGCTGGGCGACCGGCCGGCCGACATCTACGAGGGCTGGGGCACGGCGCTGGACGTAGCCGGCAACATCTATCTCTGCCACATCTGGCGCGACCAGGAGGATAGCATCGGCCGGGAGAGCATCAAGGTCTTCAGCCCCACCGGCCGACTGGTGCGCGAGATCACTGCGCCAGGCGAGGACGGCGCTGAAGGCTGTTACAGCGTGCGCGTAGACGACGCCGGCCGCATCTTCGCAGTCTACAACAACACCAATCATCTGCGCATCTTCGACCCGCAGGGCAGGCTGTTGACCACGCTGTGGGGCGCGACGGGCACAGGGCCGGGCGAGTTCATCGGCCTGCGCGACGTGGCCTTCGATGCGCCGCGCGGCCTGCTCTACGCCAGCGACGCGGGCAACAGCCGCATCCAGCAGTTCGACCTGAGCACGACGCCCGAGGGTGAGATCAGCGCGGTGCATCGCCGCAGTTTTGGGACCTATGGACGCGACCTGGGCGAGCTGGCTTATCCGCAATACCTGGCGGTGGACGAGGCCAGCGGCCGCCTGGCCGTAGGCGACATGGCCAATCGGCGCATCCAGATCTTCGACCCTGAGGGCAACGCGCTGGCCGAGCTGGCGCCGCCCGGCGTCGACGACTGGCAGGTCATGGGATTGGCCTTCGCCCCTGACGGCGCGCTGCTGGCAGCCGACGCGCTGAACGGCGTCATCTGGGTCTTCGAGCCCGATGGCCGGCTGCGCCGCATGATCGAGGTGCCCTGATGAGCCTGCGCATCCCCATCTTCGTCAAGGTGATCGCGCCGCTGCTGGCCGTGCTGCTGCTCACCACCCTGGCCTCCGGCTATCTGGTCTACCAGGAGGGCGCGACGCGCCGCCGCGCGGAACTGGACCTGCGCGTGCAGACCATCGCCGCGGCTGCGGCCGACCGGATCGATCGCGCCGCGTTGCAGGCTGTCCAAAAGCCGTCCGACCAGATTGGACCGGAGTACGCTTCCGTGCGGGCGCAACTGGTGCGCGTGCGCGACGCGGGCGCTGTGGACTGGGTCGGCATCTACCGCCGCGAGGGCGACCGGCTCTATTACTGGGTGGACAGCGACGCCACCGGCATGGGCTATCCCTTCTTCTACGCCACGCCAGCGCATATGGCGGCCTTCGACGATGCGCAGCAGGCGCCGATGCAGGTCGAATACACCGACGAGTTCGGCGCCTATTATGGCTATGCTGCGCCCTTGATTGCTGCTGGCCCAGACGGTCACCCTGAAGTCATCGGCCTGGTAGAGGCCGTGATCTATGGCGAGCGGTTGGCGTTGTTGCAGCAGGCGACACGCCTGCGGGTGGGCGCCACCTTGATCGGCGGCGGCATCATCGGCGTGCTGCTTTCACTGCTGGCGATGATCTTCACCTTCAACCGGCCCATGCGACGCTTGCAGGAGGGCGCGCAAGCGCTGGCCAGCGGCGACCTGGGCAAAACCATCGCGCTGCGCTCCAACGACGAGCTGGGCGACCTGGCTGGCGCGTTCAACCAGATGTCCGCGCAGCTCAAGGTGCAGGTCGACGAGGTCGAACAGCGCAACACCGAATTGGGCATGGTCTACCAGATCGCCCAGGCCATCACGGCCAGCAGCAACGATCCGACCGAGACGCTCACCACCATCCTCGACCGGGCGCAGCAGATGATCCCCTTCGAGGAAGGGGAGATCTGTCTCTACGTGCCGGAGGAGAACGCGCTGCGCGTGCGCGGCTGGAAGGGTCTGACAGGCAGCATCGACTGGCGGGAACGCAAGTATCCGCTGGGCAAGGGCTTTACGGGCGGGATCGGTCAAAGCCGGCGCAGCTTTCTGTCGACCGACATCACCCAGGAGCCGGGCGTGAAGCCTATCTACGGCGATGTGGTGAAGAATCCCGTGCGCAGCTACGTGGGTGTGCCGCTGCTGGTGGGCGACCGGCTGGTGGGCACCATGCAGTTGGTCAGCACCAAGGCGGGCCAGTTCGATGAGCATAGCCGGCAACTGCTGGAGACTATCGCCTTGCAGGCGGCCGTGGCCATCGAAACCGCGCAGAAGGTGGAGGCGCGCGAGGCGGAGCTGCAAGCCCAGATTGCCCAGCTCAAGATTGAGGTGGACGAGGCCAAGCGGGCCCGCCAGGTGGCCGAGGTGACAGAGACGGAGTTCTTTACTCAGCTACAAACCCAGGCCAAGACTCTGCGTCAGCGCCGCAGTGGCCGCGGCGAAAGCCCCGCGCCCTAGTAGACGGTGGTGTAAATGCGTCCCTAGCTACCGCTGCCGCCGGTTCACGGAACCGGCGAGAGCAAAGAGCTATTAATCCTCGCTCAACCTTTTCTCGATCTCGGACAGCCGGGCGTGCAGGCCGGCGCTGCGGGCTTGGTGCGCCGCATCCTGCTCCTCCAAGAGCGCATGGATCGAGTCCAGCCTGGCCAGCAAGGTCTGGATGTCCTCGGCGCTGGCCGAGTCGCGGCTGGGCCTTGGGTCGTGCTGGCGGGCGCGCACGAACCACTGCGCCAGGAAGCTGGTCAGCACGCCAAACAAGCCTACGCCCACGATCATCACGAAGACCGCGATCACCCGGCCGGCTGCGGTCACCGGGTATTTGTCGCCATAGCCGACCGTGGCCATCGTGACGATGGTCCACCACTCAGCATCGCCAGCCGTCTGAATGTTTGCCTGGGCCGACTTGGACTCGGCGCCGAGGATTAGGGTGGCCGCGGCTTCCAGCACGACAAGGGCGGCGAAGATCGCGACCAGCAACGTGCTCTGGGCGCGCTTCTCTACCACGATCTGTACCATGTCCGAATAATCGCTGCGGCGCAGGTTGCGGATCGCCCACCAGTGCCAGAAGATACGCAGCAGGGCGAAAAAAGGCAGGGGTAAGCTGCCCAGCCAGAGCAGCCAGCCCCGCCGGCCAAGCAGGAAGTGTCGCCGGTCCGGCGCGCGCAGCCAGCGATAGGCGCTGTCGGCGATAAAGAACAGACTGATGCCGACCGTGGTCAAGAGGATCACCCGACCCTCTTCCCGATCGCGCAGCAGCACCCAGAGCACCGAGTTGACCACCTGCAACACGGCCAGCGCCAGCGCAAACAGCTCGTAGTTGGCATGGATGACCAACTGGCGCGCTTGGTTGGAACTCTCTGATTCTGAATTGGACGCTGAAGATTGAGCACTCATGGCGTGGTTTGTCGCGTCGCCTAGCCGGGTGTGCCAAACGCTGCTTGAACTCTGCCGGTGTGCGAAACGCTGGTTTCGACGCTTGCACCTGCGCCGCGCTCCGGCGCAAGTGCAGGTGTACGGCGGCCTACTTAACCCACGTTTCACACACCGGCGCAACAACGGCTGTGCCGTTACTGCTCTGACGCCGCGCTCTCGGTGGTGGATGGCAGGTCGGGCAGCTTGCTGCTGGTCAGGCCAGACAACCAGCGCAGGGACGGGTCCACGTCGAGAATCAAGGCGCGCACGGCCATGGTCAGCGGTATGCCAACGATGGCGCCGGCCGGCCCCAGCACCAGCGGCCAGAACGTGACCGCCACCAGATCGGTGAACGGCGTCAAATTGAGCCGCGTCAGCACCAGCCGGGGCTGGATCACGTTCTGAACGAAGGCGTTGATGGCGATGAAGAGAATGGCCAGCAGCAACGCGCGCTCTGGTCCATGGGTTAGCAATGTCAGAACGGTCGGCGGGATCAAGGCCAGCCAGAAGCCGATGAAGGGAATGAAGTTCAGAATGCCGGAGAGCACGCCCCACAGCAGGGCAAAGGGTACGGCGAACAGGACGAACACAACGCTGTTCAGGGCGCCGATGCAGGCGCCCACGATGGTCATGACGACCATGAACTGGCGCAGGTCGATGGTGAACTCCGCTAGCCGCCGGGCATAGTCGTGGCCGCGGCGGGCAATCTCCTGCAAGCGGCCCGGCCAGAGGACGACGTCCACGAACAGGAAGGAGGTCAGCAGGATCAACGTGACGAAATTGCCGACCACGCTGCCCAGTGAGCTCAACAGGCTGGCAATCCAGTTCAATGGCCTGGAGGGGTCGATCTGGCTAGCCAGGGCCGCTGCGCCAGCGCTGTCCAGCCCCAGAGTCTGTAAGCCCGCCTGCCAGCCGGCCACAATCTGCTGCGCCCGATCGGTGTAGGCTGGCAGCGTGGTGATGAACTGCGCGCCGGCGTAGATGAACAGCAGCGCCAGCAGCGCCAACACGACGTAGACGACCACCAATGTAATCGCCAGAGTCACCCCCCGGTTTGCGCCCTTGCGGCGCAGCCAGTTGACCAGCGGATCCGCGACCAGGGCGATCAGGAAGGCGAAGGTGAGGGACAGAATGTACGCCGCGTATTGGCTCATGCCCCACAACACAACGAAAGCGCCGGCCAGCAGCAGGATGATGCGCAGCGCGGGGCTGAGAACAGGTTGAGATGTCATCGTGCTGGCTCCTTGAGCGGGTTGGAAAGCGCTACTTCGCGGCCGTGGCACTGCTTGAACTTCTTGCCGCTGCCGCAGGGGCAGGGGTCGTTGCGGCTTGCTGCGGCGAACGCTTGTTGCAGGGCGGCATCGCGCGCGGCGTAGAGCTGCATGATCTCAGACGGCGCACGGTTGCGCCGTAGCGCCTCAGCCATGAAGCGCATGGGCTGGTCGATGTGGTGGAAGAACAGCTTGTAGCCGGCGCACAGGTAGTTCAGGCCGGGCTCGCCGTCGGGCGTCAGAATGAAGCGATCCTTAGGGCAGCCGCCGTGGCAGGCAAAGCGCACGTCGCACTCGCGGCAGTAGCGCGGCAGCGCATCGAACTTGTCCTGGCCGAATTTCTGCTGTTGCGGCGAGGTGATCAGCTCGATCATCGGCGTCTCGGCGATGTTGCCCAACCGGTGGGCCGGCTCCACGAAGTGGTCGCACGAGTAGATGTCGCCGTTGTGCTCCAGCGCCAGCGCCAGGCCGCAGGTCCTGGAATGCACGCACAGCCCCGACGGCTCGCCGACCCAGTTGGCCAGCGCCACGTCGAACATCTGCACGTAGACCGTACCTATATCGCGCCGCACCCACTGCTCGAACACGCCGATCAGGAAGCGGCCGTACTGCTCGGCCGTGACGGAACGATCGGTGACGTACTCACCCTGCTGCGTATACAACGGCCGGTCGCGCCAGGAGGTCCAGACGACCGGGTGACTGGGAACCGTCCCGGAGGGATTGGGTGATTGGGTGACTGAGGCGCCGGGGAGCCGCTCGATGATGGGGATGAACTGGAGGAAGCCAGAGCCGCAGTCATCGCGCAGGAAGCGGTAAACCTCGGCCGGGTGGTCGGCGTTGGCGTGGTGCAGGGTGGTCAGGGTGTTGTACTCGACGCCGTGCTTTTGCAGGTGGCTGAGGCCGTGCATCACCTTGTCGAACGTCGGCTGGCCGCCCTTGTCGACGCGGTAGGCGTCGTGCATGGCCCGAGGGCCGTCGATGCTGATGCCCACCAGGAAACTGTGCTGTTTGAAGAAGGCAGCCCAATCGTCGTCGATCAGCGTGCCGTTGGTTTGGATCGTATACTCGACGGTCGTTCCTGGCTTGCGATACTTCTCGGCGTACTCGACGCTACGCCGGAAGAAGTCCAGACCCATCAGCGTGGGCTCGCCGCCCTGCCAGGCCACCTGCACCTGCGGCGTCTGGTGCGCCTCGATCAACTGGCGGATGTAGGTCTCCAGCAGCGCGTCGGCCATGCGGAAGCGACTGCCGGGATAGAGCATCTCCTTGGACAGGAAGAAGCAGTAAGCGCAGTCCAGGTTGCAGGTCGCGCCAGTGGGCTTGGCCAGCAGGTGAAAGGCGGGTGGATAGTCGATGGATGGGATCATCGGGCTACATTCCCCACACGGTGATGGGCAAGCCGTCGTGATCCTGGCAGTTGACCGGGCCTTCGGTGTTGAAAAAGCGCATCAGGTTGTCTCCTGCCATCAGGCGGTACTACGGGGTGGGTGCATATCGCTGCACTAGGAAGGTACGGGAGCCATTGTACGCACATCTTTGCGGACAACAACCCACGGCAACCCAGTTCAGCACCCCGCCTTGGAAAGGTGGGGCTTCGGCGCCGGGCAAGCTCCACAGTTCAGTGTGGAGTGCTATCATGCCCGCGGTCATGCCTTCGCTGCCGGCTCCTGGCCCAGCCAGGCGTGGGCCGCCGTCGCCGCCTGGTTCATGGCCTCGCCCAGCCGCGGCGTGGCCATGAAAACGTTCTCCTCGCCGAGCAGCGCGAGCAGGCCGGTCTTCACCAGTTGGCTGCGCACGGCTGGATCCACACCCACCAGCATCAGCTTGCTGTTGTGCGCCTGCAAAGCTTCGGCATAGCGCTGCAGGACGGCGACGAAGGTGCTGCCGATCTCGCTCTTGCCGCGCAGACCGATGGCTACCACGGCATGGGTCGCCTCGTCCAGCTCAGGCAGCATCTCCTCCAGGCTCTTGGCGGCGGCAAAGAACAGGCTGCCGTAGACCCACAACATGGTCAGTTGATGGCTGGGAAGCGCCTTGGGCGCCGGCCGCTCCTCCGGAAATCCGCCGGCCACCGGTACGATCTCTGTGACCACCACCTTGTTGGACTGGCGGAAGACGTGGAGCAGAATGCTGAACGCCACACCGACCAGCACGGCGTACTGCAAAGGCACCAGCAGCGTGGCGACGAAGGTGAGGGCCATCACCACGCCCGTCACCCGGCCGGTGTTCCTGACCGTAATTGCCTGCTGCACCCGCAGCCCCTGGAAGCCAGCCACGATCAGCAGCGCGGCCAGCGCGGGCATTGGCACCGACTCGACCAGCGGCGCCGCCAACAACACGATGGCGACGACGAACACACCGACAGAGATGTTGGCCCAGCGCGATTTGGCGCCGGCGCTCATGATCAGCGCAGTGCCGGAGATCGAGCCGCCGGCCGGCACGCCGCCCACCAGGCTGGTGGCGATGTTGGCCGCACCCTGGCCCAGGAAGTCGCGCGAGACGTCGGGATACTTGCCGTTGGGGTTGGGGTAGCCCTGGCTGACACCCGCGCCCTGGATCAGGCCGATGATCGCCACCGAGAAAGCCGGCAACAGCATCTTGACGATCAGCGCGGGCTCTGGCAGCGCCAGCCTGGGCAGCGAGCGCGGGATGTCGGCGATGTCGCCCACTGTCTGGACCGATGCGAACGCGGTGGACGTGGCCAGGGCGGGCAGAGTCAGCAGGGCCAGCAACAGGGTGGATGCGGCGATGGCGATGATGAAGGCGAACTTGCTCAGCGATGTCCTGAGTAATAACACCATTAGCCCCAGGGTCAATAGCCCGATGAAGGTCGCTTGCAGGTTGATGCTGTCCAGGTGCAGCAGCAGATCGAGGGTTTGGGCCAGCCTGTTGGAGTAGACGCTGTCGTAGCCAGTCAGGTCGCCCAGTTGGCCCAGGATGATCAGCACGGCCACGCCGTTGAGAAAGCCGATCATCACCGAGTTGGAGACGAAGCGCACTAGAAAACCCAGCTTGAGGATGCCGGCCAGCAACTGGATCACGCCCATCATCAACACCAGCGCCACCAACGCCTGTGCCTTCTGCTCGCTGGGGATGCCCGCCAGCCCAGCGCCGGCCGCCACCGACAATGCGCTGGTGGTGGAGACGTTCATGTAGACCGAACTGGTGAAGAGCGCGCCGATGGGCACGGCCATCATCAGCGTGTAGATGCCCAGCACCGGGTTGACCGTGGCCAACAGCGCGTGGGCCATGGCCTGCGGCACGTTGACGACCGCAAAGGTCAGCCCAGCCAGCAGGTCGGCGTTGAGATGCCGGCGCTCAGGCTTCAGGGTCTGCGCGGCGTCGGAAAGCTGTTGCACGACAGGAACGCTCCTATTCGACAGGATTCACGGGATCGACAGGATTGACTATCTTTGCAGTGCTTTTGAAAGCGAGCAATGGGACGCTGATTTACACCGATTTACGCTGATCAGAGGGGGAAGAATGACAGGTTATTGTTTTCCGATCTGCGTTTTTCAGGCAAATCTGCGTCCAAGATCAAGCAAGTACAAACACGGTGAGGATTCTTGTCTGCGTCAGCGGCGACAAATCCTGTTAATCCTGTTAAGAATCCACCCGCTCGATGGAATCCAGAGCCGCTTGGAGACGCTGCCGCAGGGTGGTCAGGCGCTCTTGGTCATCGCCGGTCACGCCCGGGATTTGGGCGTCGATCACGTCGATCAGGCGTTGCAGGCTGTCGGCCGACATGCCGAGGACCTCGCTGCCGTCCCCTGTGCGCTTCAGATGCATGGCCACCGCCGCCAACACGCGGGGATGTAGGTTCTCCGCGCCGAGCTCCTCGGTGGCGCCGCTGCGGTCCAGCACCGCGCGCGCCGGCGTATGCACGCGCGCCAGCATCAGGTGAACCCCGGCCGCTGCCAGGTCGGCGTGCAGCTCGGCCAACTCGTGCGCGCTGGGTGCGTCCAGGTCGTTGGTCATCTCCAGGTCGACCACCACAGAGGTGACGGGAGGATCGGCTGTCATCGCCAGCGCCCGAATGTTCTCGCGGAGCGGGGCCGCATTGGCGAAGTAGAGGCCCTCGTCAGGCCGGACGATCAGCAGGCCGGGTACCGTCTCCATCTCGGGCTGGGTCTCGACGCTGGCAAAGGTCAGGCGTCCCGGCTCGCGCCCCAGCACGCTGACCCGAGCCTGGCTGGCGCGCAGCACCAAGGCGATCAGCGAGACGACGACCGCCACCAGCAGGCCAGTCAGCACCTCCTGGAAGGTGAGGACGCCCAGCAGGGTCAGCATGGCCAGCGCGAAGTCCAGCCGGCGCACCTGCCAGAGCCGCTGGATAGCCTGCCACTTGAACATGCGCGCGACGGCCACGATGACGATGGCAGCCAGCGTGGCCTCGGGCAGGTTGTAGAACAGCGGCGTCAGGAAGAGGGCCACCAGGATGGTGATGGCCGCGGCCACCAGCCCGGAGACCTGGCTGCGCGCGCCGGCCGCGTCGTTGGCGCCCGAGCGCGACAGGCTGACGCCCACCGTGAACGACTGGAACAGGCCGGCGCCGGCGTTGCTGGCCCCCAGGGCGATCAGCTCCTGGTCGGAGCTCAGCGGATAGCGGTATTTGCCGGCGAAGGAGCGCAAGGGGCCGATGCCCTCGGCGAAGATCACCAGCGTGATGCCCAGCGCGCCGGGGATGAGCTGCACGAGTTGCTGCACGGTGACGTCGGGCAGTTGCGGCATAGCCAGCCCAGCCGGGATGGCGCCCACGACGTGTACGCCCAGCGCTTCGAGGCCGAAGATGGTCGCCACGCCGATGCCAAACACCAACGCAGCCAGCGCGGCCGGGAAGCGGTGGAAGCGCCGTTCAATGAAGAGCAGCAGAACCAGGCTGGCGGCGCCGACGGCCAGCGTCAACAAGTGGGTCTCGGACAGGTGGGTGACCAGGTCGACGAGGCGCTGCCAGAAGTTGCCCTCGCCGGCCTCCAGGCCGAACAGCTTGGGCACCTGCTTGATGGCGATGACCAGGGCCAGGCCGGAGACGAAGCCGACCAGCACCGACTCGGAGAAGAACTGGGCGATGCGACCCAGGCGCAGGAGGCCGGCCAGGATCGCTACTGCGCCAGTCAGCAGGGCCAGGCCGGCGCTGAGCGCGATGAACTCGGCGCTGTTGGCAGGCGCGTAGCCTGCGATGATGCCGGCCGACATGACCGCGATGGCCGACGAGGCGCCGACGACGATCTGGCGCGAGCCGCCGAAGATGGCATAGAGCACCAACGCGATCCACGCGCCGTAGAGCGCCGTCTCGGGCGGCATGCCGGCCAGGCTAGCGTAGGCCATGCCTTCGGGCACGATCAGCGCAACGACCGTCAGCCCGGCGATCACGTCGCCGCGCAGCCAGGAGCGGTCATAGCGCGGCAGCCATTGCATGATGGGCAGCCAGCGGCGCAGGCCGGTGGGGGTGAAGTTTTGTGTTTGTGTTGGCATGGCAAGGTAGAAGGGATTCCTAGAGAAGTTGGTCGATCTCCTCCAGCTTGGCGCGCAGGTCAGCGTTGGCCTGCTCCTGCGCCGCCAACATTTGCCTCAACTCGGCGATGCGCGCCTTGGGATCAGTCGGGGCCGGCGCCTCGGCTGGCGCTTCCGGTTCTTTCGGGGCTGGCGGCGTGAGGAATTGGTTGGCCAGGAAACCGCTGAGGGTGCCGAACAGGCCCACGCCGGCGATCATGACGAACACGCCGATAATCCGGCCCCAGTTGGAGGTTGGGAAGCGGTCGCCATAACCCACCGTGGTGATGGTCACGAAGGTCCACCAGATCGCGTCAGAGGCCGTCTTGATGTTGGCATCGGGGGCCGCCAGCTCTGCGCGCAGCACGGCCAGCGCGCCGAACTGCAAGACGCACAGCACCAGGAACACCACCGTCAACAGGGCATTTTGGGCGCGGTGGCTGATGAACTCGTCGAGCAGGTTGCGCGCGCCAAAGCGAACGAACAGGCGGAACACACGCCAGAGCCGGAACAGGCGCAGGATCTTGGCGTTGGGAAAGGGCAGGCTGGAGAGCAGGTCAGCCCAACCAAAGTTGCGGAAGAAATAGTTCGACTTGCTTTCAGTCGTGAAAAAACGGTAGAGGAAGTCGCCGATAAAGATCGGCATCATGATGGCATTGATGATGCCGATGACGTAATCCAGACTGTCATTCTTGATAAACAGGAGCAGGATGAGGTTGATGATCGACAGAATAGAGAGCGCGCCGATGAATAACTCATAACCGATGGCTTTGAGCTCACCATTCTCCTGCTGCGTGCTCTGCGCCATGTGCAGCCTCCTTGCGTATGTGTGGGTGGAAGTTTGGTACGATTTGTCTGCCCTGGAAGCTGGCCCAGGATAGCTGACCAAGGTGTCACTCTTCGATCTTGACTGCCGCCTTCTGGCTTTGCGACGAACGCATATTGGCCAGCAGAATGTGCAAGCTGATCAGCAGCACCCACAGCGGAAAGACCAGCGGCGCCCAGTAGAAGAGGCCGAGGCTGAAGAGCAGGAAGAGCGCCAGGGCAAAACCCAGAAACGCCATCCAGCGCGGGACGATGCCGGTGCGCAACGACAGTGTGCTGGTGGAGATCATGAACACGCCGGCCATCTTCATGGCGTAGACGTTCATGATCTCGTAGGTCACGGTGCGGCCGAAGGTGTAGATGCCCGACTCGATCAACAGGCCGGGCGTGGCCCCGTAGACGCGCAGGATGCCGCCGGCCACGGCCGCCGAGGCGAACAGCATGGCCAGGAAGAGCAGGCCGCTGCCTAGGAACACGGTGGCGAAGAAGCGATCCTCGCGCGCGCCCAGCCGGTCGCGCACCACGCCGATGAACCACAGGAAGGCGATGCCGGCGAAGGGCAGCAGGTTCAGCGCCAGCGTGACGCTGCGCCAGCCGCCCTCCAACCACTCGCCGGCGTCCTGCGGGTCTTGCGGGACGGCCAGGCGGACCAGCGCCAAGCTGGCGATGAGGAGCAGCGAAAAGGCAATGCCGGCGATGGCCGCGGCGCGCGGCGTTGTGAGCGCTTGGCGGCTCAAGATAGGTGGTGTCTCAGTCATAGTTCTCATGCCAGGCCAGAACACGGTCAAGCAAAATGCCCGGCGCGCTCGATGGTCAACCAGCCATCATCCAACCAGAACCAGCTCCTCGGGATACTTCACCAGGCTGTCATGCCCGCGGCGTTTCAGCAGCAGGAGCACGATGGTGATGGCGCCCAGCCGTCCCCAGAACATGAGGGCGATGATCACCAGCCGGCCCAAGGTGTCCAGTTGCCCCGTCACGCCGAGCGACAGGCCGGTGGTGGAGAACGCCGAGACAACTTCGAACAGCGCTGGGCTGAGGGCCAGGTCCTGAGTGAACAGCAACAGCCAGGTCGCGATCAGGACCGCGCCAAGGCTGATGAAGAGCACGGTGAGGGCGCGCCACACCGTCGCCATCGAGATCGCGCGCTGGCCTCGAAATCATCGGCCATGGCGATGATCACCGTGCCGAAGGAGGCGATGTCGACCTCCTCCAGCGCATCCTCGTTGGTCACGTCCAGGGCGACGGCCGACGTGATATCATCGGCGATGGCTTGCACGCGCGCCATGTCGCCGTCTACGCCGAGCACGGTGTGGCCCATGGCATCCAGCCGCCGCGCCAGGCTGGCGCCGAAACGGCCCAGGCCGACCACGGCGAACTCCTGTGCGGACTGTCCCTTGGAGTTGCTCTTCGACTTGCGTGCCATTGAAAATCACCTTCAGCGCCGCTGGCGCAGCATCGCGGTATGGACGTCAACCTTTTGGAGATGGTGCCTGCACCAAGGAGAGCCGTGCGGTGGCCAGCAAGCCGACGACTACGGCGATAGCGATGACGGGGCCGGTGCTGCTTTGCACCATCAGCGCGACGAACAGCGCCGAGAAGATGGGCGCCTTCATCGTGGCCACCATCGCGCCGCCCATGGTCGCGGCCACGGCCACCGGCGCCGGAATACTTGGAAATACCAGATTCGCCGCCATGCCCAGCGCCACGCCGGCAAACATGGTCGGGAAGATGTAGCCCCCTTTCCAGCCGGTGACCAACAGCAGCGCGGTGATCAACAGCTTCACCAGGGCCATGACGATTAGCTGGATCACGCCGATAGCGGCCGCGTCCTGGATCAGGACATGGGTCTGTTGCTCGCCCGAGAAGAGGACCAGCGGCAGCAGGGCGCCGGCGATGCCCAGGATCAGGCCGCCGAGGAGACCGCGCACGATCAGCCGGCTACGCAACGGCGCCAACAGCCTGCGCAGGGTGCGGATGGCCAGGATGAAGATGGCCCCCGCCAGTGCGCCCAACAGGCCCAGCGGCACGGCCCAGGCAAGGTCTGTCACGCGTGGCGCGTAGTCGGGGAAGGTGTAGAGGCTGCCGAAGTACTCCTGGCTGAGCACCAAGAACGCAACGGTGCCCACGGCCGATGCCACCAGGCTGGGGATCAGTATCCACGGGTAAGAGACGCCGCCGCGCGCCGCCTCAAGGCTCAACAGCGCGCCGCCGAAGGGCGAGGTGATGAAAGAAGCCAGCATGCCGCTGAGGCCAGAGAAGCCCAGCGAGCGCGTGCTACGCTCGTCCAGCTTCAGCCGTTCCGCCAACCAGGTGCCCGCGCTGCCGCAGGCGTCGGCCATGGGCGCCTCGGGGCCGAGGCTGCCGCCGCTCACCAGCGATACGAACGCAGTGAGCACGATGCCGGGCGCCTGGCGGTAGTTGAAGCGGCCGGTGTGGCCGAACTCGGCCATCATCTCGGCGAAGATGCCGGAGTGATCGCCGAAGACCTTGACCAGCACGCCCACCAGGAGGCCGCCCAGCATACAGACCAACAGCGTGAAGACCGGCATCGACAGGCCGATAGCCTCGGCCGCCGTTTCCCAGACGGCCGAGGCTGCGCCGTCCACCAAGGCGATGAAGGTGAACGTGATCACTGCGCTGATCAGGCCCAGCAGCGCGGCCAGCAGCAGCAGCATCAGGTAGGGTCGGGGTTGGATACGCTCTTCCATGTCCCAAAAGCTCCCATCGGTCGCTGACGTTACTGCCGCCGCATGGCGATCTTCATGTCAGCTTCCGTATCCGGGATCAGATCGCCGGACAGATCGATCGTGACACGCTTGATGGTGCCGGTGAAGCGGAACGCACCGCTGTATTCCTCCGGCGCCGCAGGGTCGCCGGCATCGTAGCCGCAGGAAAGGCCCTGCGTCCCGAAGATGAACAGGATCGAGTAGGGCATGTCAATGCTGCCCACCAACTTGCGGTTGATGTACAGCTGGCCGCGCGCCGGCACGCCGTACCCCTGGGCGGGGTCGGGCTGGCCCGTCGGCTCGAACTCGTAGCGCAGCTCGACGTCGCCCTCCGGGATGGTCTGGTTGGAATGTAGCCAGAACTTGTCCCGGCCGATGAAGTTGTACAGGAAGTGGAGTCGCTGGTCTTTGACAAAGAAGACGTAACCGCCAGTGCGCCCTCCCTGGGCCAGCAACACCCCCTCTGCGCCGCCCTCAGGGATCACGACATCAGCCGTGATGCTCCACGGCCGGTTGTACAGCTTGGGCGTGGCAGCGAAGGGGATTGACGACCCGCCGGGGTACAGGACGATCTTGTTCCTCGGCTTGGCGATGGTCGGACGTTCCACGACGAGGCGGCTGCGGACATCGCCGTCGATAGGCAGAACATTGTACTTGCCTGCTTCGGCCCACCAGCGGCCGATCATTTCGATCAGCTTGTCGCGCTGTTCGGCGGCCAGGTTGTGGCATTCGGCATAATCCTCGTCCACGCGGTAGAGCTCCCAATCGTGGGTCTCGATGTCCATGAGAACCTCGTTGGGAATGGGGGAGCCAAAGGCGCGGCCCTTCTTGGCGGCCTCGGTGAAGCTGGTCCCCGGCCAGGGGCAGACCGCCCGCCAGCCGTCGTGGTAGATGGAGCGATGGCCGAACATCTCAAAGTACTGGGTGTGGTGGTTGCTGGGCGCAGCCGCGTCGTTGAAGGTGTGGGCAAAGCTGATCCCGTCGATAGGCGCCTGGGTCACGCCGCGGATGCTCTCCGGCGCTTCCATGCCCAAGGCTTCCAAAACGGTCGGAACGAGATCGATGGCGTGCCCGTACTGCGTCCGAATCTCGCCGCGCCCCTGAATGCTCTTGGGCCACGACACGATGCAGGCGTCGGTGGCGCCGCCGCGGTAGGTCTCGCGTTTCCAGCGGCGGAAGGGCGTATTGCCGGCGTTGGCCCACCCCCAGGCATAGTGGTTGAGGGATTCGACGCCGCCCAGCTGGTCGATCATCTTGAGATTATCTTCGAGCGACTCTTTGACATTGTTGAAGAAGAACATCTCATTGAGCGAGCCGACCGGACCGCCCTCGGAGCTGGCGCCGTTGTCGGAGATGACCATGATCAGCGTATTGTCCAGCTCGCCAATCTCGCGCAGGAAGTCAAGGATGCGCCCGAAGTGGTAGTCGGTGAAGCTCATGAAGCCGGCATAGACTTCCATCATACGGGCATAGAGCCGCTTGGCGTCATCCGGCAGCGTGTCCCACACGGGCACGTCCGGGTCGTGCGCCGACAGTTCGGTGCCCGGCGGGAGGATGCCCATGTCGAGCTGGCGCTGGTGGACAATCTTGCGGTACTCGTCCCAGCCCATGTCGAATTTGCCCTTGTACTTGTCGGCCCACTCCTTGGGCACGTGGTGCGGCGCGTGGCCGGCGCCCGTGGCGTAATACATGAAGAAGGGCTTGTCTGGCGCGTTGACCTGCGAATCCTGGATGAACTCGATGGCCTTGTCGGCCAGGTCGGCGCTCAGGTGGTAGCCTTCCTCTGGCGACTTGGGCTGCTCGACCTCGTGGTTATCGTAGACCAGCTCCGGATACCACTGGTGGGTTTCTCCGCCCAGGAAGCCATAGAAACGCTCGAAGCCGCGGCCCAGCGGCCAGCGATCGTAGGGGCCGGCGGGTGTGGTGTGTTCGGGGGGAGTCAGGTGCCACTTGCCGATGCAGAAGGTGTTGTAGCCCTTCTGCAGCAGCATCTCGCTGAGCATGCCCCGGTCGAAGGGCAGCATGCCGTTGTAGCCGGGATAGCCGGTGGAGGTCTCGGTAATCGAGGCCATCCCGACTGAATGGTGATTGCGCCCGGTCAGGATACAAGCGCGCGTGGGCGAGCAGACCGCGGTGGTGTTCATGTTGGTGTAGCGCAGGCCGTTATCGGCCAGGCTGTCGATGACGGGCGTCTCGACCAGCCCGCCGAAACAGGACAACTGCCCATAGCCCACGTCATCCAGCACGAAGAAGAGCACGTTGGGCGCGCCCTCTGTGGGGCGCGGCGCATCCGGCCAGGCTGGCGAGGACTCCTCGATGGTGCGCCCAATGATGCCGGTAAAGGGGGTTCCGTCTTTGTAGGTCTTGAGTGTCACGAGCTTTCTCCTTTCAAGAAATATAATCAGCGGCTGCGATCAGCCACTGATCGAACTGGAAACTGGCAGATCTGCCCTGATCGGGTCAGAGCAGGTCTATCCGGCCGTGGCTTGTCGCTCGAAAGACTACTGCGCAGGGCCGCCGTTGCTGAACAGCATCTGCTGTGCGCCGCCGGCCGTCTGCAACATCAGGCCACCAGCGCCATCCGAACCCCCGGCGGCGACATCGCCCAGCAAGTTCAGGTATTGTTGGTCCATTGACCCCAGGTCACAGGCCGCCATGACGTCGGGCGTTACGGCGATCGTAAAGCCGTTGGCCTGCGAATAGGCGCCGGAGAAGGTGTTGCAGTCGGCCTGGCCCCTGGTTGTGCCGTCGGCATAGAAGACGATGGTGTACTTGTTCGCATCGTCCACCCGCATCGACGTGCCGGCTGCCACATCGTTCAGGGTTTGCCACTTCCAGAGGATGTTCGTGATGACGTTGGAGGACGCCGCGGGGGGAGGCGGCGCGGCGGGGGGAACCGGTGTGGCCGGTGGATAGCAGGCTACGCCAGCGACCAGCACAACGGCCAGGCAGGCTAGCAACAGTGTCCGATGGGAAGGTTTGTTCATGGGTTCAACTCATTTGTATGTTGTGTCAAAGGAAACCGGGTTTTGATCTCGCGACTCGTGTTCACGCTAATCAACGGTTGCGGCGTGTTCCTTGTGAGAAGTGGTCGCAGGAGCAAAACCCGGTTTCTGGGCCTGTCGTTAAGCGGCTGGCGCTGAGAACTCACATCGGCGCAGGGGGTGGGGGCGGTGTGGCCGGCGGCGTGGTCGGCGCAGCCTTGTAGCCGGGGATCTGGTTGCGGTTGGAGTAGGCGGTGCTGGAGTAGTGCATCAGGTCCAGCAGAACGGCCAGGATCAGCCACATCCAGTCCAAGCCGGTCAGGCCACCGACGCCCTGCATCAGAATGATGTACATCAGCGTGGTGAAGGGCAAGAAGATGATGCCCAGGATCGGCAACAGCCAGCCGTTGAAGGCGTTGCTGACCATGTTGGGGCGAGCGATCCAGAGCAACAGCGTCGCCAGGCGGGGAAAGAAGCCGGCCATCATAGCGAAGAGACAAGGCATGGTGTAGTCCTCCTGATTTGAGAATAGCTGCTCGGGCCGGTCTCCAGACCGAGCCCGCGATGCCGAGCGGTTCAGTGGTACGGGTGAGCTATTCCGATGTCATGGGCTCAGCGATCTCCATTGCAACGCCGCGGTCGCGCCCAGTTAGCCGGACGGCTGGGCGGCCAAAGCAGCCGACGCAAGCGCCGGCAGTGGGGTCAGCCTGCGCTGCGGATCGTCGAGACACTCGACCGAAAGCAGCGGCAGGCCAAGATCGTAGAGCAGGTTCAGCGCGCCGGCCAGCGCGGCCTGGTCCTGGAATCTGCCGATGACCACCGTCACAGGCGCCTCGTCGGGTGCGCTTTCGACCCGAATCTCGACGCCGCCCAGGTACTCGGACCAGCGCTGGTCCAGACGACCCTGAAGGCGGAGTTCATAGGCGGCGGGGGAATCGATGGTGATCCGTTTCTTGCTTGGCATCGGCTTGGCCCCTGGTCGATCCTGAGCGTAGAGATGGTGGTCAGGCAGACTCGCCAGCCTGACCCCGCGCGCTACGGCCTGATGCGATTCAGCCGCGCCATCAGACTATCATGCCCCCCCGGTCGAAACAAGAGCCGAAAGTGCGCAAAAAAGGTGTAGGACTCAGGTGGTTGGCCACCCGTGGGTTTCGATACGCCGCAGGCGGCTACTCAACCCACGGGTGGCCAACCGCCAGGTGCAGGGTGCGCGGTTCAGTCCCCCGCTGCACGTCAAACGGATGAAAGCAACCCCAGGCTTCTGGCCTCCGCGACTGCCTGCTGGCGACCGTGGACGTCGAGCTTCTGATAGATGTTGGCGGTGTGGCGCTTGACCGTGCGGTCGGAAATGACCAGCCGCTCGGCGATCTCCTTGGCGCTGAGCCGTTGGGCTAACAGCTCGAGGATCTCCATCTCGCGATAGGTCAGCGGCTCGACCAGGCTGGTGGCGGGAGCTTTGGGGCGCGCAGACCGGGATAGGTCGAACTTGTCAGCCAAGTCTCCCGGAAAGGCCCGCAGCAGGCGGCCAATGAAATCGACGGCAACCCCTTGCTGGCGCAGACGCGTCAGCAGCCCGGCCATGTGCGGTCCCAGGTCGGCAAAGGCGCGCACGATGCCGTCCGGCTCGGCCAGCGTCACGGCCTGCTGTAGGGCCGCCAGCGCAGCCGGCTCGTCGCCCCGCAGGTCGTCCAGCCAGGCTTGCAGCGCCAGTACCTCGACGGCGAAACGCCCGCTGCGCTGGCTGGCGACCGCGCCGTGCAGGCGCTCCAGCAATTCGGACGCCCGGCGCAAGCTGGCCGGCGTCCGCTGGTCCAGCAACACTTGCGCCAAGGCGATGGCGGGAACGAAGAACGTAGAGAAAGGCAATAGCCGCGCGTGCGGGTCGACCGACTCTGCCCAGCGCTGCGCTTCGGCCGGCCGGCCTTGTTGCAGCGCCAGCCAGGCCTGAAACGCGCGGGCGTCGGCCAGCACGCGCGTGTTGTTCATCTCCAAGGCGAAGACCAGCACCGACTCGACCACGGCCTGCGCCTGATCGCCCTTGCCGGATGCCTGATACGCCGCAGCCAGGCCATAGCAGCTCTGCGAGAAAGGCGCGCTGTGCGCAACGTAACGCTGCCCTACCACGGACGCGAAATCCTCCTCGGCGCCGGCCAGGTCGTTCCACTGATAGGCCGCGCAGCCCTGAAAATAGCGCGCCCAGCCAGCGCTCTCGGTCAGTTGGCGCTCACCGGCGATTCTGAGTAACTGCGTCGCCGACCGGTTCAAATCCGCCAAATCCGCCGCCATCCAGTCGAGCAGGCACAGGCCAATCAGCAGACGGGCCGCGAACGAATCGCCGTGGACTCGATCCTCTTGCAGACCCCGGTGTAGCGCGGCGCGCGCGCCGTCGTGATCCCCCATCTGCTGAAGCCCGCCGCCGTAGTACATCCAGGCCAGCCCGCGGGCGATGGAGCACTCCATAGGCAAAGTTTGCAGAGCGCGGCCAGCCAGCTCGAAGGTGTGCTGCGCGTCCATCGCAAAGTAGGATACCGCGCAGTGCAACACATCGACCTCACCCTGCAGATGCGCGCGCCCCTCCTCTGGCAAGACCGCGGTTTGCAACAGGGCCTCGATGCGCGTCAGGTAGGGAGCTAGGTCGCCGTAACGCCACTGCTTGTGCTGAATCCAGGCTTCCGCGAGCAGCAGCTCTGGTCGTTCGTCCACCAGACGCTGGGACAGCAGCCGCAGCCAGGTCTCGATCTGCTGCCAGCGCTCCTGGTTCATGGCCTGGTGGCGGTTTTCCTCGATGATCTGCACGGCGGCCGCTTCATCGCCGGCCGCCAGGGCATGGCCGATCGCCTCCTCGACGAGGCCGTTACCGGCCAACCAGGCGCTGGCCCGGCGGTGCAGCTCGGCGACCTGGACCGGGCCAGCGTGGCGCAGCAGCCTGTTTTGCAGAAGCTTTTGGAACAAGTGATGGTAGCGAAACCACTGGCCCTGGGTATCCAGCGCCACGATGAAGAGGTTGGCCTGTTCGAGCCATTCCAGATAGGCGTGGCCATTGCGCACCGGATCGTTGAGGCCGGTGACGGCCTCGCACAGCGGGCCGTACAACCGGTCCAGCAGCGACGTCTTGAGCAGGAAGTCTTGAATCGCCTCGGGCTGGCGGGAGAGTACCTCGTCCACCAGGTAGTCCATGGCCAGGCGCTCGTTGGCGGCCAAGTCGGACAGGAACTCGTCCGAGTCCGGGGCATGGCGCAGAAAGAGGATGGCAAGCACCAGCCCGGTGACCCACCCCTCGGTCCGGTCGTGCAACACGGCGACCATATCTTCGTCGACGGACTGTGGCAACGCCTGCTGGATGTATTGCCGCACCTCGCCCAACGTGAAACGCAGGTCTTGCCGGCGAATCTCGACTACCTGGCGGTGGGCGCGCAGTGAGCTTAAAGGCAGGGCCGGGTCGCTGCGCGCGGCCAATATCAGGCGCAGAGACCGCGGCGGATGGCGCAGCAACTCGGCCAGCAAGTTGTTGACAGCTTGGCCGGAGAGGAGATGATAGTCGTCCAGCGCCAGCACGAAGCCCTTGTGTGCGGCCAGCGCCGGGTGATCGTGCAGGCTCTCGATCTCGTTGCTCAACAGGCCGGCCAACACTGAAACCGGCGGAAAGTCCGGTGCGCTCAGGATGGCCAGCGTCTGTGGGCAAGCACCCGGCACGATGGTGCGCAGCGCAGCGACGAAGTAGTCGAGGAAAACCACCAAGTCGCCGTCGCCCTCGTCCAACGACAGCCACGCGCTAGGACAAGGGCAGGCCGCGAGCCAGTCGCTGAGCAGCGAGGTTTTGCCTGAGCCGGCCGGCGCCGAGATCAGGGTCAACGGCAAATGGCGCCCCTGGTCCAGCAAGCTGGTCAAGCGGGGACGGCGCACGAAGTCTGCGCTGACTGAAGGACGATACAGTTTGGTGCGAAGGATATCAAGCGCCGTAGTGCCCATAATGTGACATTATAGGCGATGATTTACCCCAAAGCAAACATGCCCCGCTCACGCGCCGCCGGCGCGCGTGGAGTTCGCACGTGGGCGTGCGAACTCCACGCAAGGTAAGGCCGACGTGGACCTAATACTGGCCGGTGTAGCCCGGAACGCGCCGGCGCGCGGCCGCGCCCGACCACCAGGCGATGTCAGCCAGCAGGCCGAGGCCCAGCCACACCCAATCGAAGCCGGTGACGCCGCCGGCAAAGACCAGCACGTACATGATGGTCGTCCAGGGCACGAAGACGAAGCCCAGGAGCGGTATGAGGAAACTCATGTTGGCAAAAGCCAACTGCCAACGCGCCGGCTGAAGCAGCCACCAGACGAGAATGCCGGCGCGCGGGCCGAGAAAGACCAGGACAGTGAATAGACAGCACATGGGGAATCTCCTTGTGGGAAGGTGTCAGGTGTCGGGTGTCGGGTGTCAGGTGCCCCGCAGCACGCTCAACATGCCACATGACACCTGACACTTGGTACTTGACACATGACACCCTACACCTGACACTTATGACACTTGACACCTGACACTCTCAGACCGGCTCAGCCCAACGGTTGTAGGTCTCGAGGGTGTAGGCGCGGTTAGCGCGCACCTGGACGACGATGCCGAGGATGGCGACGATCAGCGCCGTGATCAGGAGCAGCGGCGACTGCTGCAAGGCCACCTTGATGGGGTTCTCCATCAACGCAGCGTGCGGGGCGAAGAGGATCACGAAGGCGCCGAAGATCACGCCCGCGCCCAGCAGGCTGGTGGCGATGATGATGACCCACTTCTGCAGGTTGAAGCGGATGGTGACGAAGGCCATCGCGACGGCAGCTACGACGCCGACGATCCAGACCAGGAAGCCCATATCCATGCCAATGGCCAGCAGAAGCCCGGTGGCGGCTGTATAGCCCAGCGCTGCGCCGATCAACACCACGGCGAAGAAGTAGAAGAAATAGGACAGCACGGCGAAGATCGCGCCGACCACGAAGCCAGCCACCCAACTGGTCACGGTGGCAAGGAACCCCGCGCCGAACAGCATCTGCATCGACTGGGCCCCGAAGACCAGGCCAAAAAAGAAGCCCCAGATGGGCAGCAGGATGAGAAAGAAGCGATAGCCGCCGAAACAGAGCACCAGGCCGAACATGAAGGCGATCAGGCTGGCGCAGGCCATCGCGAAGAAAGAATCAGGATTCATGATGGTCGCTCCTTGCAAGAATTAGCCGGGGACGCGGCGAGGATACAAACAATTGACGTGGACCAGGGTGTTCTTACCCGTTGCGCCTCCTTTCCGTGCGACATCGCCAAATGAAAGGGGTGTGTTCAAAATGGGTTGAGCCTGCGTAGGACGATTTTCCAAATCGTCCGCCTCACGGCCACAAGAACGGACGATTTGGAAAATCGTCCTACGAGCCGGAGGGGGACTCAACCTACTTTGAACACACCCAAATGAAAGAAGCCCTTTGGGCTGCGGCGTCACAGCCCAAAGGGCAGTTCAGTTCGATCAAAGCCCCAGCAGCTTAGCCTTCTGTGCGGCGAATTCCTCTTCGGTCAGCAACCCCTGCGCCTTGAGCGCGCCCAGGCGCTCAAGCTGGGTGATGACATCCTCCTGCATGGCTGGCGCCTGCGCAGGAATGTACTCCTGCGGCGGCGCAGCGTAGACGACCTGCTGCTGCGGAGCGTTGTTGGCCGCGGCTTGCGAGTAGGCCGCCATGTTCTTGTCAGCCTGCCGGCGATTGACGGCGTTGCGGGTGGCGGTGGCGGTGCCCACCACAGCGGCGGTGCGGGCCATTCCTCGTACTAGTCCTGGCATGATAACCTCCGTCAATTAGCTTCCAGCGAGGCGTAGGCCTCGTCGACGACGACCGCCGGCACGCGGAACTGGAAGGCCAGCTCCACGCCAGCGTCATAGACTGCGTTGACCAACTCGACGGCCCAGGTGTGTTCAATGGCCAGGGCCACCACGGCCGAGCCGGGCACCATGCCCTCGAACAGCACGCCGGCGTCGTCGGAGTCGAACAGACCACGCGTCTCCGTCTCGATGAAGCCTAAGGCGGCCTTCTCTTCATCGGTCAGGTCTTCCAGATCGATGCGCCAGGCCTCGCCTGCGTCGTCCTTCATCAGCAGCATGGCGTCCAGCACGCGGATCGTGCCGGCCGCTGCCTGGCGCTCCAGCGCAGCAAAGATGCTGCCGTTGAAGCGCGGCTCGCCAGCCGCCAGCACCACTACATCCACAGGTCCAAACTTGAGCATAGTGCTTCTCTCCTAACGGGAAGGATGGGCCATCTCGTCGATGGCGACGGCGACCATCAAGATCACGGCGTCGTCCTGGCCCGGCTCGATCTCGATGCCGTAGCTGTCACGAATACGGAACCACTTCTTGGACACCTCGGCCACTTTGTCGCGGCCCTCGCCGATGGTGTACTCGTGGTCCAGGATGTTGCCCTGCACGTCCAGATCGGGGCCGTCCTTGATCTTGACCACCCAGCGATCGCGAATCGGCGTGATCAGAGCCTTCTTGACCATGCCTACCCGCTGGCCGTTGGCGTCTTCGATCTCCATGCTATCCTTGATGCGCAGCATGCGCTCCTGGATCCTGGCTACCTCGCGGCCGCTGCGGTCCTCCAGCACCAGCGTGCTGCGGATGCGCAGCGCCTTGCCATCGACCTTGTAGACTCGCTCGCCGCGGTCGTTCTCGATCCAGAAGTCGTCGCCGATAGCGAACATCTTTTGACGCATTTGGTAGTGGGTCTTACCGCTGCCACCTTCGCGGCGCTCCTCGCGCCTCTCCTGTCGATCATCTCTGCGTAACATTGTTTTCCTCGCTTCCAGACCCTTTGGGTTTACGGCAAACCCGAAGGGTCTTGGCGGTGCGACTACGCCTCAACGGGCGTTTCATCGTGGCCCGAGAAAGCCTCGCGCAGCTTGGCCTCGTCCTCAGCGCTCAGGTTGGTGCGCAGCACCGTGGCCTTGTGCTGGGTCAGCGCCTCGAAGACCTTGTCCTCAGTCATGCTTGCCACCATCAGGAACAGCGCCGAGTGGTTGGGCTCGATGGCGGCGCCGACTTCCTTGATGAAATTGTCGTCAATGCCCACGTCGCTCAACTTGCCGGCGATCGCGCCGCTGATCGCGCCGATGGCCAACCCCAGCCAGGGCATGAAGAACAGCAGGCCGATCAACATGCCCCAGAACGCGCCGCCCAGCGCGCCGGCGCCGACCAGGCTGTTCAGTTGCTTGACCTTGGCCTTGCCGTCGGGCTTGCGCACGACGACGGCGGCGTCGGCCAGTTGGATCAGTTGCTGCTTTTGCAGGCTCTGGAGGGTGCCAACCATGGCGTTGGCGCCGTCCGGGTTGTCAAAAGCAAAGACCAAAAGTTCGCTCATCGTAACACTCCTTGGTGGTTTTTGCCTTCCTTGGCAGCACGGCTCGCAAAGCAATTCGCCCTTGCAAGCAGACAACTGCCAGATGCAGCGTAAAGGGATAGCATCTTCAGAATAGCACAACTCCCCTGCCCGCTGAAGCGCCCAAAGTATGTAAAAAGGTTGTAGCGCACCCGTAAGCTGCCCGTCGTCCGCCGTCTGCCAGCCAGCCCGCCGCGCTTTTGACGCTGTACAACCGGCGTTTACACCTTAATTGCACCCTTTTGAGGCTTACCTTTAGCGAGCGCCTGATGTATCCTTGAGCTATCGTCCGTCTTGAAACATATGGAACGAGCAACAGATACAGTTTTCACAGGAGAAATTCCCATGGCAAGTAAATCAAAGCGTGTTTCGGTGAGCAAAGACAAACTGGCCGATACGGCCCTGGCGGCTGAGGTCGTTGGCACAGAGACCGCGTTGGCAGGCGTCGCCGGCATGGCCGAGGGCGTCGAGACGTTGCGCGACGCGCAGGCGGTGGCGATGGTGGGCAAGGCGGCTCTGGCTACTGGCGCCAGCGACCTGACGCGCGCCGAGGACCTGTCGATCATGGCTGAACGCACGGCCTTCGTGAGCGAAGTTGTTCGGGCGGCGGGCGCCGCCGACATGGCGCAAGGCGCTGAGATCTTGGCCGCGTCGCAGGACATCGAGGTCCAGAGCATCCTGATCCACGGGCTGAGCGAAGAGGACCTGCGGCTGGGCATGGAGATGGGCGCGATCGCCGGCCAGTTGGCCGTGGCGGCCGACGTGGTGGCCATGCTGGACATGCCCGTGCTGGCTGAATTCCTGGCCGACAAGGGCGATGACCTGCGCGACCTGGCCGTGGACGCGATCATCAAGTTCGCCGCAACGCGCGCGATGGCGAATACGATGGAGTCTATCGGCGCACAGGTCGGCGAGATGGGCGCAGACGAGATGGTCGAGGGTCTGGCGCGCCGGACTGTGGCTGACGCCGCGGCCCAGCACAGCGAAGACCTGGCCATGGCCGGCCTGGGCTATGCCGTGTCCGGCATCGAGGAGCTGGAGGTCGCCCAGGCGGCCGGCCAGATCGCTCGCGAGATGGCCGTCGAAGGCGTGGCCGAAGTGGCCGCCGGCTCGATGGATCTGGGCGCTGGCGCGACCCTGGAAGCGGTCGGCGGGGAGCTGGCTGACAGGGCTAGCTGAGCACGGTTAGCAACACCTACGTCATGACGGTGAGACATGGGGCGCTTCAGGTTTGGAGCGCCCCATATTTGTTTGGCGCGCAGCGATCATGGCGCGTCCCCGCTGGAGACCCTTCGCCGAGCCTCAGGGTGACAGGGTGACAAGGTGGCAAGGTGACAGGGTGATGGAGTGACTGCACGGGGTGAACCGCGAGCAGCGCGCTGGCGTGTATCCGGCATTCCTCGATTGCCAACCCAATTCCCGAAAGGAGCTCCCGATGTTCAAGAAACGAGCACTCATGCTGGCTGGCGTTGCGCTGTTGGCCCTGCTGGCCGCGACGCCGCTGCTGGCGGCAACACAGGGCCAACCGGCCGCGCAAGAAGCTGACACGCCGCTGGCTGACCCGGCGGCCGATGTCACGCGTGCCATGATCGACCTGCGCGCCGGCTTCATCCTCGACCCCTTCATTCTGCCGGTCATCGGCGCGGGCGACCTGGCAGCCGGTGACGTGCTGGAGGGATGCAACGGCTTCGTCAACGCCGAGCCCAACGTGGTGGTCAACTGGGCCGGCGAGGCGGAGCGGCTGGCCTTTTTCGGCTACAGCGATTCCGACCCGGTGCTGGTGGTGCAACTGCCCGACGGCAGCTTCGTCTGCAACGACGACGCTGGCCTGAACACTACCGATCCGCTGTTGGTGATCGACAATCCGGCCGAGGGCGCCTACAACATCCATGTGGGCACGGCGCAGGAGGGTGAGCCGGCGCTGGGCTTCCTGGGCATCACGGGCATGGACATGGACGACCTCGCCCTGGCCGACCTGGACCTGCGCCCCATGCTGACCCGTCGCGCGCGGCCGCAAGCCCAGCCGTTGCCGCGGCTCGATCCAGCCACGCTGCTGGTTAGCCGGCCTGGCATCTTCGGCGCAGCCGCCCTGCAGCCCGGCTTCGAGCCGATCAGCAAGTTCGCGGCCGGCGGCGGCGACATCTCGGCCTTCTCCTTCGAGAACGGCCAACTGGCCTGCGCGGGCTATATCAGCCTGATCCCCAGCTACACCTTCAGTTGGACCGGCGACGCGGAGGCCGTGCGCATTTTCTTCGAGGCGCGGGAGGACAGCGCGCTGGCGGTGATCACGCCCGACAACCAACTGCTGTGCAACCTGAACGCGACCGAGGACACCCTCAACCCGCTGGTGGACATCGATGCGCCGGTGGTGGGCCGTTACAAGGTCTACATCGCCAGCATGACGCCGGACAACGTAGTCATTGGACGCCTGACCGTCACCGGCGACACGGACGCGGCGCCCGCTGTTCTGGCGCCGGCCGCCCAGTAAAGGAGGAGCTACGCCATGAAACGTGTAAACCTGCGCATGGGCCTTCTGCTGGCCCTGCTGTTCCTGTTCGTCGCCATCATCGGCCTGACGCTGGCGCCCTCTGCCTCGGCGCAAACTGTCACGGTGGTGCCCTATGTCGTCCAGCCGGGCGACACGCTGGCCAAGATTGCCAGTAAGTATTGCACCACCTGGCAAGAAGTCTACAACATGAACGCGGGCGTGATCGGCCCGGACCCTAACGTGCTGGTTGCCGGCACGCTGCTCTACGTGCCCAACCGCTGCGCCACCAGCGCGCCGCCGCCCACCACGTGCAGCAGCGGCGTCTACGACCATGGGCCGAGTATGTACGCTAACGGCACGGTCAGCGGCAATGTCTATACGGTTGCGGCTGGCGACACCTGGTACTCCATCGGCGTGCGCTTCGGCCTGCCCTGGGAGACGATCTCGGCGGCCAACGGCGGCGGCGGCGTGTATCCCGGCCGGCAGTTGATCATCCCCGGCCTCTGCACCGCCAGCAGCGCGCCGCCGGCGCAGAAGAGCTATCTCACGATCAGCAATCCCCAGCCGGGCGCTATGCTGCCCAACACTTTCACAGTCAGCGGCACAGGCGGCGGCCTGCCCGAGGGCAACGTTGTAGTCAAGGCGCTGGACGGCGCGGGCCGCGTGCTGGCGCAGAAGTCGACCACCCTGCAAGGATCGAACGTGGGCACGGGTGGATCGGGCGCTTGGTCGGTCAGCATGACCGTCAACGTCTACGACATCACGCCCGGCGCGATCGAGGCGTCATCGCCCGGCGTCAACGCTGGGGCCGGCGTCTCCATCACCTACAGCGGGGCCGGCTCGTCCAGCGGCGGCGGCGGCACCGTGGTGTACTCGCCGGGGCAATGCACCATCACCGGCGCGCCAGGCGGGCCGATGTACGCCTACCCCGGTGGCCCGCAGGTCAGCTACTTCGTGGCTGGCGGCCCGGTGCAGGCGCTGCAGCGCACCGTCTACAACGGCATGGACTGGTACATGATCCAGCCTGAAGCGTCCATGGGCAACCCGCCCATGTGGGTGCCCGTCAGCAGCCTGGCCGCGGTCGGCAGCGGTTGTAGCTAGAAGCCGGGCGCTGGTCGCGAACCTGTAGCTGCCCGACCTGCTTGAAGTGCTTCCAAGAAGAGAGTCGCCTGATCGACGATCGGGCGACTCTTTTCTTGCATCAAGGCTGTGAATCCTGCGAGAGTCTGGGGATCATGGATTGCCTGGGAGACATAGGTCGAGAACGCAACAGCCACCAAGATGAGGTCTTGGTGGCTGTTTGGCGTAGGTTGAGCGGGGCCGGTTACTTCTGGCCGAAGGCCTGGCGCACGCCCGGCAGCATGATGTAGATCAGGATCACGGCGTTGACGATGAAGCTCAGGCTGACGTCCGACCATTCGGCCTTGCCCACCAGGTAGGTGAAGTTCAGCACCAGGTTGAAGACGGTGATCACGGCCAGGAACAGCCAGGCCTGCGGATCGACCCGCCACAGCATCTGCGCGACCCACACCCAGACCCAGAGCATCAGGCCCCACATGATCGCGTTCCACAGGTTGAAGCCGCGCACGGAATACTCGCCGATGACATAGGGCAGGATACCCAGCGATTGCAGCAGATGAAAGGCTGCCAGGACAGCAGCGATACCGGCCAGGATGGCCAGCAGAGTAGCGCCGAACGGACGATGTTTGGTAGCACTTGCGGACATGGAACACTCCTTCAGAAAAGTAACATGAATGAAGGCAACGGCAGACCCGTTGCCAGGGGAACCGATAAGCTATCGCAGCGATCTCGCCGCGCGCTAGACCAGGCAATGCGCACCATCATGCGCATTAGCTGCCAGTTTACCACGGATCGATGCATTTGGATAGTGTCATGCAGTTGTAGAAAGTATGTAGTGCAACAAGGCCTGGCGGCGTCTCTTCCTAACTATCAGACGCTTGCAGTTTTCAGTGTTGTGGGGCCGGCTGCGACGCGCGACGTCAGGGCACAGCGGAACCTGGCTGCACATCTTCCCAGTCGGTCCAGTCCACCGGATACGCCTCCAGGTAGCTGTTGACCGCCTGTCCGATGGTTGGGAAAAAGAGCTCGGCGCCCAGCTTTGTGAACAAGCCATAATCCTTCAGCCGATCCTTCACCGGGTCCTTCATCTCGGCAAAGGCCAGCTCGATGCCGGCTTGCTGCAAGTCATTGTCGAGCGCCGACAACATCTCGGCCGCGGTAATGTCGATGTCGGTCACCGGCTCGGCGGCGACGATAACCCAGCGGGTCGGGGTGGGCGCAACGGCAATCGCTTGCCGGACGTGGTCGCGGAACACCTCGGCGTTGGCGAAGAACAGCGGCGCGTCCCAGCGGAACAGCACCAGCCCAGGGATGCGGACGGCCTCGGGATAGCGGGTGACATCGTGGTAGCCCTTCAAGCCCTCGACCCGGCCCAACACCGCGTCGTAAGGCCGCCACGCGCGCCAGATGAAGCCGAGCAGGGCCAGGCCGATGGCGATGAAGATGCCCTGGATCACGCCGATCAGCGCGACGCCCAGGAAGCAGACGAACGCCAGCACAAACTCGCCGCGGCGCAGTTGGTACAGGCGCACGAAGCCCTGGATATCGACAAGGGACAGGCAGGCGGCGATCACCACCGCGCCCAGCGCGGCGTTGGGCAGGTTTTGCAAGAGCGTCGGCGCAAACAGCAGCAACAGCGCAATGCACAGCGCGCCCACCACGCCCGTGACCTGCGTCTTGGCGCCGGCCTGCTCGGCCACCGGTGTGCGCGACGAGCTGCTGCTGATCGAAAAGCCCTGGAACAGCCCGGCCGCCACGTTGGCCGCGCCGAGCGCGATCATCTCCTGGTTCTGGTCGACCTCGTAGCCGCCGCGCAGCGCGAAGGTGCGCGACAGCACGCTGGTGTCGGCAAAGGACACCAGCGTAATCGCAATCGCGCCGGCCGCCAGCGCGCTCAGGTCGGCCAGGGAAACAGCGGGGATCTGGAACGAGGGCAGGCCCTGCGGCAGCGGCCCCACCACCGAGACGCCGGCCGTGGCCGCCAGATCGAGCAGGCCCACGAGGACGGTCGCGCCGACCACGGCGATCAGCACGCCTGGGATTTTGGGCCAACGGCGCTTGAAGACAAGGACGATGGCCAGACACGAGGCGCCGATGGCAAAGGCCGTCCAGTTGGTCAGACCTTGGGCGATCCCCTGCACCAGGCTGATCGCTTCCTCGACCAGGTTGTCGCCGCTGGCGGAGAAGCCCAGCAGCTTGGGCAACTGGCCGATGATCACCGTCAGCGCAATGCCGTTCAGGTAGCCCAGGCGCACCGGCTTGGAGAGCAGATCGGTGATGAAGCCGAAGCGCGCCAGGCCGGCCAGGATGCACAGCCCGCCTGTCAGTAGAGCCAGCGCGCCGGCCAGGGCTACCAGGCGATCGGGGTCGCCGGCGGCCAGCGGCACGATGGTGGCGGCGATGATGGCCGCCAGCGACGAGTCCGGCCCCAGCACCAGGATGCGGCTCGGCCCGAAGATGGCGTAGGCCAGCAGCGGCACGATGGTGGCGTAGAGGCCGTAGATCGCGGGCAGGCCGGCGGCCTGGGCGTAGCCCATGCCCACGGGCACCAGGATCGCGGTGAGCACCAGACCGGCCGTCAGGTCTCTGGCCAGCCAGGCGCGCTGGTAGGTGCGCAGCGCGGGGATGGCCGGGACCCAGCGGCTGAGCCCGCTGGGCCGCGCAGCGCGTGCAAAGGGATTGGTGTTGGGCTGTTCTGTTGATGGCATAGCGGAGGACGCAGCCGGCTTGCCAGCCACGCGCAGTTACCCGGTTGCCTCGGCCAGCGCCAGGTCATTCGGCGGCTCGTCGCCGACGGCACGTGTCGGCAAACGCCTGACATACCACAGCGCCAGCAGCGCAAACAGGGCAATGGCGGCAAACGATGCCTTGAGCGCCACGATCTGGGCGTCGGTGTACTCCGTGACGATGGCGTCCACCTGCTCGGCGCTCAGACCGGCCTGTTGGGCGGCCGACTCTACCTGAGCAGCGCTGACGAAGTTGGCGTTCTGCTCGGCCGTCGCCGCAAGCTGGCTGCTGACGTCGGCCAGCGCCGGGTTGGTCAGCACGGCCGTCTGGAAGTTGCCCACCAGCGAGGCGATCAGGATCGAGCCGATCAGCGCTGTGCCCAGGGACGCGCCCAGGTTCTGCGCTGTCCCTTGCAGGCCGCCGGCCTCGCTGCCGCGCTCAGGCGACACCGAGGACATGATCACGTTGCCAAGCTGCGAGGCCAGCAGGCCCAGGCCGGCGCCGACCAGCGCCAGCGCCACGGCGAAGCCCACGGAGCGCAGGTTCGGCCCGGTGAAGCCGATCAGCAGCACCTCGCCGACCAGCATGCTCAGCAGGCCGACCTCGACCAGGCGGCGCGGCGAAAAACGCGTCGTCAGCGAGGCGCCCAGCAAGGCGAAGACGAACAGGCCGATGGACAGGGGCAGGATGGTGATGCCAGTCTGCAAGGAGTCGTAGCCCAGCACCGTCTGCAGGTAGAGCGGCAGCACGAAGAAGGTGGCCATGATGATGAACTGCTGGCAGCCCAGGGTGGTCAGGCCGGCGCGCAGGCGGGGGATGCTCAGCAGGCGGGTGTCCAGCAGCGGCTCCTGCCCGGCTTCGATCAGCCGCTCCTCCCGGCGGGCGAACAGGCCCAGCAGCACCAGGCCAGCCACGATCAGCCAGAACACCGGCGAAAGCCCGAGCAACGTCAGCGGCGCGGCCGCCTTGGGCGTGATCCAGCCCCACTGGCTGGAGCGCAGTATGCCGAAGACGGCCAGACCCAGGCCGGCGGCCGACAGGAACGCGCCGCCCAGGTCCAGCTTGCCCTTGCGCCCGTCCGTCTTGGGGATCGCGCGCAGGAAGAGCATCAGCGCCAGCACCACGACCGTCTCGCTGGCGAAGACCAGGCGCCAGGTGAAGTTAGCCGTCACCCAGCCGCCGATCAGCGGGCCCAGCGCGGCCGACGCGCCGGCCACGCCGCCCAGGATGCCGTAGGCCATGGCGCGCTGGCGGCCCTGATAGGTGGCGGCCGTCAGCGCGGCGATGGCCGGGATGACCAGCACCGCGCCGAAGCCCTCGATGAAGGACCAGCCGACGAGCAGCACCGCAAGATTGGGGGAGAGCGCGGTGGTCAGCGAGCCGAGGCCGTAGATCAGCAGGCCGACTGCGTAGGCGCGCTTGGCGCCCCAGCGGTCGCCCAGCTTGCCGCCGATCAGCATGAAGGCCGCCATCACCAACGTGTAGAGGGTGATGGCCGTCTGCAAGCCGACGACGGTGGTGTTCAGGTCGGCGACGATCTGGGTGATCGACACGTTCATCACGGTGGTGTCGAGCACCATGATGAACTGCGCGGCGGCCAGCATGGCGATCACGGACCAACTGGCGGGCTTTTGCGATAGATTGCTTGTCATGGTATTTCTCAGGCGTGGGTTGATGAAGCTGCCAAATCCTGCTGGCGCACCAACTCAGCAGGGATTGCTCGGTAGCGCACGGCAGATTACGCTTCCTTGGCTCGTTCAGCGATCAGTTCTGCCACCGCATCGCGCTCAGGCGAGAAGCGCTATCCTGCGTCCAACAGGCGCCGCGCCAGCTCGCCCCGGTCGGGGATGACTCGGACGAGGATCACGTCCTTGTCTTCAACCGGCTGCCAGTCGAGGCGATAGCCTGGCTTGATGCCAAAGCGCCGTCCAACCTCGGCGGGTATGGTAATCATGTTCTTCTGGGTGACTGTGGTAATCATGGAACTGATCATAGTCACGGAGAACTGGTGCGTCAAGTAGGCGAATTGCCTCACCTGGAGCGCTTCACTCGACCGCAGCGACATCCAGCCGGCGACGAAACTCGGCCAGCGAGACCCCTCCCGTCACCCACATGCGCTGCCGCGCCTCTTCCAGGAGTTGCAGGAAGCGCGGGTTGTGAACCAGCAAGAGGCTGTCCAGGTCATCCTCCTCATCGATGGCGATGAGCATGGCGACCGGCCGGCCGTTGCGCGTGACCACCACGGGCGGCTCCCGGCTCTCGTCGATGTAGGCGCTGAAGCGATCCTTCACTTCAGCCAGAGGGGCAATCTTCATAGTTCGATCTCCTCGTTGCCAATCATCACCCTGTTGCCAAGCTTTCTGGCCACCGCTAACACGACCACCAGCCGCTCGTCGACAACGACGTCGTAGAACACCCGATAGCGGTTGTTCACACCGCAGCGCAACTCCCATGTGGCGTCGAGGGAGTTGGGGATGCGCAGCGCTCTGCGGTTGCGCGTGGTGTGGTTGGGTTCGTAGGCCCTGCTGCGCATCGCCGAGCAGCACCCGGAGGTCTTTTCACAACTGGCGTGAAGCCCGCCTTGGCCCTGAGCTAGCCAACAGCCGCCAGATCGACGATCTGGCGGCTGTTGCTTGTCGGGCAGCTTGCACTGTGCGAGCGGCTACTGCGCCGCGCCGCCGTTCACGAACTCCATGCGCTGCTCGCCGCCGGCCGTCTCCAGGGCCAGGCCGCCGGCGCCGTCAGGCCCGCCGGCCGCAATCGATCCCAACAACTGGAGATATTGCTGGTCCAGCGAGTCCGGGCCGCAGGCTGCCAGGGTCATCGCGCCCAGGGTGATGAAGAAGCCGCCTTGCTGCGTGTAGGTCCCGGTGAAGCTGTTGCAGTCGGCCTGGCCGCTCAGCGTGCCGTCGTCGCGCAAGATCAGGGTGTAGGCCGACGGGGCGGGGACCGTTGTCGCCTCGCCCGTCGTCCTGTTGCGAACGCTGGTCCACTGCCACGTGATGTCCACAATGGGATTGGCTGCGGCCGCGCACACGCCCTCCAGCGACGCGGCGCTGGCGCTGTTGATCCAGTTGGGATCGGCCACGCCGTTGAGCATGAACCAGAGGCTGCTGCCGTAGTCGGCGGCGACTCCCACCTCGTAGCTGCCGGCTGGCACCTGGCCGCTGGGCTGGCCGCCTAACGTGTTGGAGCTGTAGGCCGGGGCCGGCGCGTCCAGGACAGCGCTGCACTCGCCTGGCTCATAGACCGTGGTGTCCGGCACGACGTTGTAGATGTCGGGATCGACGGTCGGCGTGCTCGGCGGAACCGGCGTGGCCGGCGGGTAACAGGCTGCCGCCACGACCAGCACGAGGCTCAGGCAGACCAGCAGGGGGGATGGGTGTAGGTTTTTCATGGTGTCGCTTGACTGGTAGTGTCAAAGTAAAGGTACTGCGCATTGGCGCCCGGCACTTTTGCGACGCAGGGCAGGCATCGCTGATGCAGCGCAACTCACATTCCCGCGTCGCAGAACCGCACGGTCTTTACCTTCAATCGTAGGGACTACGCCCGACTTCATGCGGAACATCTACAGCGCGGAAAAGACTATTCGGGCATCATCGTCTCTGACCAACTGGAGATTAGCGTTGTCATCCGGCGTCTTTTGCGACTGCTCGATAGCCGCAGCGCCGAAGATATGCAGGGTTGGTTGGAGTTTCTAAGCGACTGGCGGTAACAGATCGGGGACAACTGTCGCTCATGAGACAGGGCTGGGACGGCGCGCACTGCGTAGTGCGCGCCGTCCGGAAAAGGCGTGCCGGTGGATCAGGCGGCCTTGCTGGCAGCCACGGCCGGCGCGGGCTGCGCCTGGCTGCCGCTGCGGCTCCTTCGCAGGAAGAACTTCATCACTTCGTACACCAGGACCAGCGCGATGGCGAAGCCGAGGCACAGCAGCCACTGGCTGCCGTCGAGCTGGGTCAGGCCGAGGAAGCGCGGGAAGCCCAGCTCCACCGGCACGATGATGAACAGCAGCGACAGTCCGTACAGGGTCAACTGGCGCCGGTCGGCGAAGTTGCTGACCTGGAACAAGGTCTCCGTCTCAGAGCGCGAGCTCAAGCCGATGGCGATGTTGAACAGCGAAAACACAACGAAACCCATCGTGGCCGCAACGGCATTGGAGGCCGCAGGGTCGGTCGGCTCGTGGATCATCTCCAGGTACAGCGTGCTCAGGGCCACCAGCGCGCCGATGAAGATCAAGCGTGCCCACTGGGCCCGCGAGAGCACCGGCTGGCTCAGCGGCCGCGGCTTGCGGTCCATCAGGCCGGGCAATGGCTTGTCGAAGCCCAGGGCCAGGGCGATGGGCACCTGCACCAGGAAGTTGATCCACAGCACCACCAGCGCCGAGAAGGGCACGCCGCCCAGGATGAGGAAGAAGGCCGCGCCCAGGTAGCTGACGATGAAGGCCACCAGCGCCGTGATCTGGAAGCGGATGTACTTGGCCAAATTGTCGTAGATCGCCCGGCCATACTCCACGGCCTTGACGATGGTGGCGAAGTTGTCGTCGGTCAGGATCATCACGGCCGCGCCCTTGCTGACCTCGGTGCCGGTGATGCCCATGGCCACGCCGATGTCGGCCTTCTTCAGGGCCGGCGCGTCGTTGACGCCGTCGCCGGTCATGGCCACGATATTTTGCTTGCGCTGTAGCAGGTCCACCAGGCGGATCTTGTCCTCCGGGGCGACGCGGGCGATGACGCCGATCTCGTCCAGGTCCTGCGTGAGCTGCTCGTCGCTCATGGCCTTGAACTGCGCGCCGGTGAGGGCCGTACCCTCGATGCCCAGTTGGTGGCCGATGGCCGCCGCGGTCACCGCGTGGTCGCCGGTGATCATGCGCACCTGGATGCCGGCGCTGTGGCACTTGGCGATGGCGTCGCGGGCCTCGGCGCGCGGCGGGTCGACGATGCCGACCATGGCCATCAGCGTCAGGTCATGGATTAACTCGATCAGGTTGGCCTTGGGGTCGAAGGCAGTCGGGTCGAAGTCGCGCCGGGCCACCACCATGACGCGCTCGCCGGCGGCCGCCATGCGGTCGTTCTCCTTGAGCGCCAACGCCCGGTTCTCCTCGGTGACGGCCACGTCCGGCCCTTCCGGCAGCCAGTAGTAGCCGCCGCGGGCGATCAGCACGTCGGGCGCGCCCTTGACGAAGGCCCGCACCACCGGCTTGCCCTGGGCGTCGGTCATGTTGTGGAAGGTGGCCATGAACTTGTAGTCGGAGTCGAAGGGCAGCTCGGCCACGCGCGGGTACAGATCGCGCGCGTCGTCCACGCTGACGCCGCCCTTCTCGGCCAGCACGATCAGCGCGCCCTCGGTCGGGTCGCCGATCAGCGCCTCGCCGTCCAGCCGGGCGTCGGCGCACAGAGCCATGGCCAGCATGACCTGCTCCAGGTCGATCTTGGCGCCGCCTGCGCTCTTGATCTGCCCCTCGGTGCTGTAGGGCGTGGTGGCTTTCTGCCAGGGCTGGCCGGCCGCCAGGCCGCGGGTCAGTTGCAGCTCGCCGGCCGTGCCGTAGCCCTCGCCCGTCACCCGGTAGCGGTTCTGGCCAGGGATCGAGAACTCGACGGCCGTCATCTTGTTGAGGGTCAGCGTGCCGGTCTTGTCGGAGCAGATGGCCGAGACCGAGCCCAGCGTCTCGACCGACGGCAGCCGCTTGACGATGGCGCCCTGCTCGGCCAGCACGCGCGTGCCCATGGAGTAGAGCGTGGTGATGACGGCCGGCATGCCGGTGGGGATGGCCGAGATGGCCAGGGCGATGCCGGCCAGGAAGATGGCGTCGAACACGCTGTTGAAGGGCACCCCGGCGGCCTGGGCGTTGCGCCAGCCGAGTACGAACATCAGCAGGAAGGTGACGCCGGCGACGCCGGCGATGACGAGTACCAGCTTGTCGAGCTGCTTCTGGAGCGGGGTCTTGTCGGCCTCGGTCTTGTTGAGCAGGTCGGCGATGTGGCCCATCTCGGTGCCCATGCCGGTGGTGGTGACGATCATCTCGGCGCGGCCGCGCGTCACCGAGGTGTTCATGAAGGCCATGTTGTGGCGGTCGCCCAGCGGCACGTCAGGCTTGTCGATCGTCTCAGGGTCCTTGGACGAGGCCACGCTTTCGCCGGTCAGGGCCGCTTCCTCGATCTCCAACGTGGCCGTGACGAACAGGCGGCCGTCGGCTGGCACGCGATTGCCGGCCTCCATCAGCACGATGTCGCCCGGCGCCAGCTCCTCGGCGTCGATCTCCACGGCCTGGCCGTCGCGGCGCACGCGGGCGATGCTCTTCATCATCTGCTCCAGCGCGGCCAGGCTGGCCTCGGCCTTGGACTCCTGGTTGCGGCCCAGCACGGCGTTGAAGACCGTCAGGCCCAGCAGCACCAGCGTGGTGCCCAGCTCGCTGGTGAAGATCTGGTTGACGACGGCTGCGACCACCAACAGGATCTGCATGAAGTCCTGATACTGGCGCAGGAAGGCACGCCAGCCTGGCTCCTTCGCCTTGGCGGCCAGCTTGTTGGGGCCATACTGCTGCAAGCGCTTCTGCGCCTCAGCCGCGCTCAGCCCTTTGGCCGGATCGACGCCCAGTTGCTGCGCCACGGCCTCGGCCGGCATGGCGTACCATCTGGGTTGGCTGTCAGTAGGTTCTGCCATTGAGTTCTCCTTCTTGGATCAGTAGATTGCCGGCGCCATCCGATAAGGATAATCCGGTTCGACGTAGTCGCCTTTGGAGCCGCGCTTGGGGAACTTGACCGGCTCGCGCGGCACTTCCTCGTAGGGCACCAGGCTCAGCAGGTGCGAGATGCAGTTCAGCCGCGCGCGGCGCTTGTCGTTGGCATCGACCACGTACCAGGGGCTTCGGGGGGTATCTGTGGCGGCGAACATGGCATCGCGCGCGCGGGAGTAGTCGTACCAGCGGCTGTAGCTCTTCAGGTCCATGGGGGTGAGCTTCCAGATCTTGCGCGGGTCGGCGTCGCGCGCGCGCAGCCGTTCGTCCTGGACATCCATGCTCACTTCCAGCCAGTACTTGATCAGGATCACGCCGGACTCGATGATGGCGTTCTCGACCGGCGGGACATTCTTCAGAAAGTACGCCACCTGCTCAGGCGTGGCGAAGCCCATGACCCGCTCCACGCCGGCCCGGTTGTACCAACTGCGGTCGAAGATCACCACCTCGCCGGCGGCCGGCAGATAGGGCATGTAGCGCTGGAAATACATCTGCGACTTCTCGCGCTCGCTGGGCGCCGACAGAGCCACCACCCGGAAGACGCGCGGGCTGACCCGCTCGGTGATGCGCTTGATGACGCCGCCCTTGCCGGCCGTGTCGCGGCCCTCGAACAGCACACAAACCTTGGCGCCGGTGGCTTTGACCCACTCCTGCATCTTGACCAGCTCGACCTGGAGCTTCTCCATCTCCTGCTCGAACTCTTTGGCGCTCATCTTGGCCTTGGGCTCCGCTGCCGCCTCGCCAGCAGATCCGCCAGCCTCAGTCAGGGCAACGTCCTGGCGCTTTTCCTTCTTCTTGTCTTTCTTCTTGCCCATGGTTGGTTCTCCTTGGTAACCAGGCAGTTCATTTTACAGCACCCCTTGCAGATCGGCAAGGAGATTGACAGAATCTCAAGGCACGATCACACGCAGGGCGCCGGGCAGCACGCTGGCTGTGACCGGAGTGCGACCGGTGTACTCGCCGTCGGTCCACACCGGGCGGTCGGGGTCGGACTCGATGGTGATCTCGCGGCAGCGCCAATAGTCCAGGCCCGCCCCAGGGCGGTCGACGTTCAGGAAACGCTGAGCCACAGCCTCGACGTGGGCCAGGTCACGCTTGAGCAGGAAGACGTCCAGCATGCCATCGGTGGCGCTGAAATCGGCGCTGGCGGTGATGCCGCGGCCGGTCATGCCGGAGTTGACCACGTAGCAGCGGGTGCCGCGCCTTTCGATCACCTCGCCGTCGATGGTCAGGCGATACGCCGCCTCGATCATCTCTTTCACCTGCTGGCGCACGGTCATGGGATAGGCCAACACGCCGTAACGCTCTTTCATCTCACGGCTGGTCTGTTGCTCCGGCTCGACGCCGGTGTACAGGCGCTGGATGAAAAAGCCGTCGCCCAGCTTGACCGCGTCCACGTGGCGCAGGTTGGCGCTGATGCACATCAGCTCCGCAGCAGCCTCCAGTTCGTCGGGCACGCCGTTCTCGCGGCAGAAGCCGTTGCCCGTGCCGCCAGGCAGGATGGCCAGGGGAACCTGGCGCGGGCTGCTGAGAATGGCGTTGGCCACCTCGTGTTGGGTGCCGTCGCCGCCGTAGCCGGCCACCAGATCGACGCCCGCGGCAATCGCGGCCCTGGCCTGCGCCGTCGCGTCACCGTACTTGTGGGTGACGGTCGCATCCCACTGGACATTGTACTTGGCGCAGACGTCGTTGATGACGTTCAGGATTGGTTCGTTCTTGCCCGAGGCCGGGTTGATGATCACGTGAATGCGTTTGTAGGGAGCGGTCATGATACCTATTCCATAAAAGATAGCACTGCTGCCGCCAGAAAGCCCAACACCGTACACAGGCCGACGAGCTTGCCGCCGTGCTCGAACGCCTCGGGCATCATGGCGTCGGCCAGCATGGTCAGCATGGCGCCGGCCGCAAAGGCCTGTGCCGCGCGGCCATCGACAGCGGGCAGCGCGGTCACAGCCGCGTAGCCCAACGCCGCGCACGCGGCCGAGACAAGGACCAACGCCGTCCACAGCCAGAACACCTTGCGCCGGGCCACGCCTGAGCTGGTCAGATTGACCGTCCCGGCCACGCCCTCCGGCAGGTTGGAGACGAAGACCGCGGCCAGGAAGGCGGCGTTGATCGCGCCGCCCAGGGCCAGGCTCATGCCCAGGATGATCGACTCGGGCACGTTGTCAAGCAGCGTGCCGATGAAGATAGCCGCGCCGGAGCCTTCCGCCTGCTGGCCGGCGATGGCCTTGCGGTCACGGCCGCCGCGGTGGTCGACCAGCCAGTCGCCGGTAAAAAAGGCCAGCGCGCCCAGCAGGAAGGCCACGGCCGTGATCCATCCCTCCACCGCCGGCTCAGGCAGCAGCTCATAGGCGATGGCGCTGATCAGCGCGCCCGCGCCGATGCCCATGATCAAGCCGATGGCGCGGTTGGACAGCCCGCGGCCGGCCAGGACAAAGCCGATCAGCAAGGAGGCGGCCGCCAGGCCGCCCCACAGAAAGGCTGAAATCGTAGGCGAATCTCCTTATCGCGCTATACCATCTGGATGGTTGGCTCCTGTTTCTTGCCGCCCACTTGCTCACGGACCAGACGTTCCGCAAGCCGTTCCTTGGGCGTCATCAACATATCCTCGGCGTCCAGGCGGCCGAAGAGGTCCAGCAAGCGGGCGATGACGCCCGTCCAGCCGGTCTGGTGGCTGGCGCCGAGGCCGGCGCCGTTGTCGCCGTGGAAGTACTCGTAGAAGAGAATCAGGTCACGCCAGTGGGGATCCTCCTGTAACTTCGCCGATCCTCCGTAGACAGGGCGATGACCACTGGCATCCCGCAGGAAGAGGTTGGCCAACCGCCCGGAGATCTCGCGCGCCGCCTCGAAGAGCGTCATGCGGTTGCCGGAGCCGGTGGGGCACTCGACGGTGAAGTCGTCGCCGTAGAAGCTGTAGAGGTTCAGCAGGCCGCGCACAATAAGACCGTTGACGGGCATCCAGACCGGCCCTCGCCAGTTCGAGTTGCCGCCGAACATCCCTGTGTTCGACTCGGCCGGCAGATAGCCGACGCTGAGCTCCTGGCCGCCGGCCTGGAAGACGAAGGGGTGGTCCTGGTGGTAGCGCGAGAGGGAGCGGATGCCGTAGGGGCTCAGGAACTCGTTCTCGTCCAGCAGGTAGCCGAGGACGCGCTCCAGCCGGTCGCGCGAGAGGGTGGAGAGCAAGCGCCGGTCGGCATGGCCCACGTAGCCCTCGGCCGTGGGGGCGACCTTCGCAACGACCTCTGGGTGGCGCTCGCGGAAGAGCGCGATCAGCTCCATCAGCCGCGGGTGCTTGGTGAGGCTGTCGGCCTCGAAGATCGTGCTGGCGCAGAGCGGGAGCAGCCCCACCATCGAACGCACCTTCAGGCGCGTGGCCGATCCATCGGGAAGCCGCAGGACGTCGTAGTAGAACCCGTCGGCCTGGTCCCACATCTCGTCGTGGTGCTCGCCGATGCGGTCCATGGCGTAGGCGATCCAGATGAAGTGCTGCAGGAAGCTGTAGGCGTACTCTTCGTACTCCGGGTCGTGATCGGCCAGGATCAGGGCCATCTCCAGCATGTTCTGGCAATAGAAGGCCATCCAGGCGGTGCCGTCGGCCTGCTCCAGCGTGCCGCCGGTGGGCAGCGGCGCGCTGCGGTCGAAGACGCCGATGTTGTCGAGGCCCAGAAAGCCGCCGGCGAAGACGTTGCGGCCCTGCGGGTCCTTGCGGTTAACCCACCAGTTGAAGTTGAGCGTCAGGCCGTGGAAGGAGCGAGCCAGAAACTTGATATCCTCCCGTCCCAGGTCCCGCTCCATCTTGTAAAGGAAGAGCGTGGCCCAGGCGTGGACAGGCGGGTTCACGTCGCTGAAGTTCCACTCGTAGGCCGGGATCTGCCCGTTGGGGTGGGCATAGAGGCTGCGCAGCATCAGCGAGAGCTGTTCCTTGGCGAAGTCGAAGTCGACCAGCGAGAGCGCCAGCGTGTGGAAGGCCAGATCCCAGGCGGCGTACCAGGGGTATTCCCACTTGTCGGGCATGGAGATGATGTCGCCGTTGAACATGTGGAACCATTCGGCGTTGCGCACGGCGCGCCTGGCGGTCCCAACCAGCGGATGCGCCTCGTGCTCCTTGAGCCAGGTGTCCACGTCGAAGAGGTAGTACTGCTTGCCCCAGAGCATGCCCGCCAGCGCCTGGCGGTGAACCCGGCGCTCGTCCTCGCCCAAGGCGGGCGGCGTGATGCGGGTGTAGAACTCGTCGGCGTCGGCCAGGCGCGCGGCGACCGTTGCGGCGAAGTCCTTGCCGAAGGGCTCGACCGGCGCAGCGGCCGACAGCCGCAGGCGGATGGCAGCCGAGCCGCCGGCCGGCACGTCGAGCACGTAGCGCGCAGCGGCCTTCGTGCCCGTCTTGGCCGGGTTGACGGCCGAGGCGTCGCCGGAGACGACGTAGCGATGGAAGGCGTCCTTGACCCAGGGCGAGGCGTTGGGCTGGCCCCAGAGCCGTTGGGCGTTGCTCTCGTTCTCCGTGAAGAGCAGTTCCGGCGCGCCATCGCAGAAGAGCGTGACCTCGCCCAGTTCCGGGTGCGAGGCGTGGATCGCGCCGTCAGCGGCTCGCAGGCTGGGCTTCGGCGTCCCCTCTTTCCATGACCAGGTGTTGCGGAACCAGAGCGTCGGCAGCACCTGGAGCCGGGCGGCCTCAGGCGCGCGGTTGTGGGCGGTGATCTGGATCAGGATGTCGTCTGGCCCTGCTTTGGCGTACTCGACGAAGATGTCGAAGTAGCGGTCGTCGTCGAACACGCCGGTGTCCAGCAGCTCGTACTCGAATTCCTCGCGCGACCGGCCCCGGTTCGTTTCCACCAGGTCGCGGTACGGAAACTCCCGCTGCGGGTACTTGTAGAGGTACTTCATGTACGAGTGCGTGGGGGTCGAGTCGACGTAGAAGTAGTACTCCTTGACGTCCTCGCCGTGGTTCGCCTCGCTGTTGGTGAGGCCGAAGGCGCGCTCCTTGAGGATGGGGTCGCGCTCGTTCCACAGGGCGAGGGCGAAGCAGAGGCGCTGCTCGTCGTCCGAGATGCCGCCCAGGCCGTCCTCGCCCCAACGGTAGGCCCGCGCGCGGGACTGGTCGTGGGTGAAGTAGTCCCAGGCGTTGCCGTCCTCGCTGTAGTCCTCACGCACCGTGCCCCATTGGCGTTCGCTCAGGTATGGCCCCCACTTCTTCCAGGGGATGCCCAATTCACGCGCGTCGTTCAGCCGCTTCTGCTCCGTCACATCCACGAAACGAGGGGCTTTGTGCTCAACCTTTTCTTCTACATCTAACTGAAGTCTCGACATTCTCATTCCTTTTTGATCAGTTCAACACGGCTGGTAGATTGGTAGATTGGTTGAGTCTCGCGAAAAAGCTGACCAATCTACCGGTTTACCAATCTACCAATCTACCTGGCGCTATTCGCCCAACGTCGCCACCATGATCGCCTTGATGGTGTGCATACGATTTTCCGCCTGGTCGAAGACGATGGAGCGGGGCGACTCGAAGACATCTTCGCTCACCTCCAGCCCGTCCAGGCCGTGCTGCTGATAGATCTCCTCGCCGACCTTGGTCTCGCGGTTGTGGAAGGCCGGCAGGCAGTGCATGAACTTGACGTGGGGGTTGCCGCTGCGCTCAACGGTTTTCGCGTTGACCTGGTAGGGCAAAAGCAGCTTGATGCGCTCGGCCCAAACCTCCTTGGGCTCGCCCATGCTGACCCAGACGTCAGTGTGCAGGAAGTCCACACCCTTGACACCCGCGTCCACATCCTCGGTGACCAGCAGGCGCGCGCCGGTCTCGGCCGCAATCTCACGGCAAGTGGCGATCAGCTCCTCGGCCGGCCACAGGCTGCGCGGCGCACAGATGCGCACATCCATGCCCATTTTGCAGCCCATCACCATCAGCGAGTTGCCCATGTTGAAGCGCGCGTCGCCCAGGTAGCAGTAAGCGATCTGCCCCACGGGCTTGTCGCTGTGCTCGATCATGGTCAGGAAGTCGGCCAGCGTCTGGGTGGGGTGAAACTCGTTGGTAAGGCCGTTCCAGACCGGCACACCGGCGTATTGAGCCAGCGTCTCGACTGTGGCTTGGGCGAAGCCACGGTACTCGATGCCGTCGTACATGCGGCCCAGCACGCGGGCCGTGTCTTTCATCGACTCCTTGTGGCCGATCTGGGAGCCGGACGGCCCCAGGTAGGTGACGTGCGCGCCTTGGTCGTAGGCCGCCACCTCGAACGCGCAGCGGGTGCGGGTCGAGGCCTTCTCGAAGATCAGGGCGATGTTCTTGCCGCTGAGCCGCGGCTGCTCGTAGCCGCCATACTTGGCGGCTTTCAGATCGGCCGACAGCTTGAGCAAGAATTGAAGCTCGCCGGGTGTGAAGTCCAGTTCCTTGACGAAGCTGCGGTTGCGTAGGTTGTATGCCATGTGTCATTCTCCTTAACGTGGTGTGAGGATCAGGCCGAGGCTAGCTTTCTCCGTTGAGGGCGTTAGCATTTTATCCATGAAGTACACCAGCCGTCAACACTACAGAACGCGATATAGCTTCGTGTGCCTGCCACGCAGCGCGCTTGCGAGTTTTGGTTCAGAAGAACAGCACAACCACCACGCCGATCAAAGCAGCGTACATCAGGGGGTAGGACCAGTCGAGGACATCGTCGATGCGCTTGACGCGTTCGTCCTTGCCCTGGTTCTCCAGCCGTTTCATGACCACGTTGTAGAGCAACACCAGGACGTTCACGGCAAAGGTCACAGTCATGACCGCGTCCAGGAAGGTGAGGTAGCCCAGGCGCGGATAGTTGTCAGCCAGGCTCCAACTGAAGGCGATGAAAAGCAGGATATTGGCGGCCGCGGCCTCGATGCGCCGGGTGTAATCGCGCAGGAAGAAGGTGAACCACGAGATCAGGATGATCAGGATGATGGGCAGAAAGACCTGAAGGGTGTAATAGTTCAGATGGCGCGGCGCGCTGAAGCTGAAGGTCATCCGTGAGACGGGGTCGTCCGCGGCGCTGGGCGCCTCGGTGCTGGGTGTGGCCGTGAACTCGCTGATGATAAACTCATCTTCCCCGTGCGCCGGGTCGATTTCACTGAAGCCGGGCAACTCCGCCAAGGTGTAGCTCGTGGTCGGAAAGACCAGATCAAGATAGATCGGGAAGGTCTGAGAATCAAAGGGGTACTGCCGGAAGTCGAAATCAGCCTGGAAGGTGGCGTTGAAGCTCTCGGCGTAGCGGACGCGTCCATCGGGCCAGATCGCCGCCGCCCGGCTCGGCACCCACCGATTCCCCAACTGGTTGAAAAAGGTGAAGGCCGGCCAGCGGCTGCCCACGTCGGCGAGGAAGCGGTCGAACTCCTTGTCGGTGTAGAGCTTCACGGTGCAGTTGCAGGTGTCCGGACTGAAAGCCAGCCGGGGGTCCATCCAGTCCATCCGAAGATTCCCGATCACGGTGAAGTTCTCGTCCTGCGAGTTCACCGCGCTGATGCGCAGGATCCTGACGCCAGCCTTAACCTCGATGGGAGCTTCAAGCACTTGGCTGCCCTGCGGCTGCGCCTGGCCGGTCAAAACGTCCGGCGCGTTGACACCCACCAGCACGCGGTAGTCTCCCTCGGTCACGGTTCCATCTGGCAGCGCACCGGCCTGCACGGTAAGCGTGTAGCCGACGGCGCCTTCCGTCGTGGTGTACGCCAGCGTCGCCCGCGGTTCCTGACCGCCCAGGTTGCCGGCTTCGAGCGCCTTGCCGCCGAAGTCGCGCAGAATGACCACCGGGATCAGGTTGCCCGAGGTGGCTTCGGCGTACGCTGTGAGGCTCTGACCGGCGTCGAGATCGACGAGCTTCAGGCTGGCCGTGGGCGCAGCGGCCGTCAGCGTGCCTGATGCTTCTTCCACCGACACGGCCAGACCCCAAACGCCTGGCAGCCGTTGGGCGATGGGCGCGTCCGCCGGCAAGGCCGCTCCATCCTGGCTGGTAAGCGAGTCGAGTCCGAGCACCAGCTCGTAGTCGCCAAAGGTGGCGCGGCCGAGGGCTGACAGCGAGCTGGCTGCGATCAACGCGTAGTCGCCTGCAGCCGGCACGTCGAAGGCCAGGGCGGCCGCATAGCCCGCGCCGCTATCATCGTCCCAAGCCAGGAAGGTCTGGTCGCGCAGCGCTTCTACGGCCTGGGCTGCACCCTCGTTCTCAGCCAGAAGGCGCTGGAGGTCCGCCTGGTAGGCGGCCATGGCTTCGTCCAGCGGCCTGGAGGTGTCCACGATGCCGATCGCAGGGTCCAGGTTGCCAGAAGTGGCCTGCATGGAGACGGTGAGTCTGTCCCCTGCCTGCAGGTCTTGCAGCAGATACGCGTGGGTCTCTCCAGCCTGCAGGCGAGCGGTGATGCGCTGCGTGCGCACAGGCTGACCCTGCGCGGCAGCGAGACCCACCAGGAGGAGCATGAGCCCCGTCAGGAGAGCGCCCACACGGAGAAGTAAGGCTGCACGAGGTCGCAGCTTCATGGTTGATTCCTTGACATCGAGGTGGTACGTTGGTGGTGCGCAGGCCGTAGAAGCGCTGAGAAACCAGCAGATATGCCAGTTTTGGGGTTGATCCGAAGCTGGCATATCTGCGTTGATCGGGTCAGAGATGCCCAATCAGGCCGTGGGTGGCGATGGGCCTAGTCGATAGGCTTTCTCAGCGGAGTCATACTGGTGCTCGGCTGGTGGTGTTGCCTGGCTCAGTCGCGCCAGGATCACCATTTGCCAGCGCCTACATGGGCTGTGACGGCGGCGGCGGAGTCGCGGGAGCGGTCGAGGCCGGCTTGTAGCCAGGGATCTGATTGCGGTTAGAGTAGGCCGTGCTGGAGTAGTGCATCACGTCGATCATCACAGCCAAGACGATCCACAGCCAATCCAAACCGCTCAACCCGCCGACGCCCGACGCCAGGATGATGTACATCAGCGTGGTGAAGGGTAAGAAAATGATGCCCAGGATCGGCCAGAGCCAACTGCCATTGAAGGCAGTGTTGACCATGGCGGGACGAGCCAGCCAGAGGAGCAGAGTCCCGAGTCGTGGGAAGAAGCCAGCGAACATAGCGAACAGACAAGGCATGGTGATATCCTCCTGAGAGTTGAGTAAAGAGCGGCGATTGTAGCCTGCGACTGCCGCCGGACTGTGGACGTGATCGGCTCCTGCGGTCGCTCAGGTCTCGGACGATTGCAACGACGGCGCCTGCCGCCCGGCGCTCAGGCACTCTACCGATAGCACCGGCAGGTGCATGTCGTACAGCGTGTTGAGCACGCCGGCCAGCGCGGCCTGGTCGAACAACTCGCCCTCCAAGATGGTGATAGCCGGCTCGTCTTGCTGTGCCGCAAGATGGATCGACATGCCCTCCAGCCGGTCGGCCCAGCGCGGCGCAATTTGGCCGCGCACGAGGATGCGGTACCGGGCAGCGCTATCGAAACTCAAGTGGGCGGCAAGCGATGTGCTCATCTTGTCATGATGGTAGCACAGGGCGCGTCCGTGCGAAACCCTCCAAAGGTATCAAGTAGGTTGTAGATTGGTACGCCGCTGCGGCGGGTAGGGTGGTAGATTGAGCTTGGTCGACTGGTTGCGGTCGACCAGGAAAACCCGAAGAGGTCTGGCGCAGTCAGCGGGGCGGGAGAACGCCCAACGCATCGGCCGCTGCCACGGCGTCCCAGCGATTATGAACGCCCAGCTTGCCGTAGATGTTGGCGCTGTGGCGTTTGAAGGTTGTGGGGGAGATAAAGAGGGTTTTGGCGATTTCTTTGCCGCTCAAGGGCTCGCGCAGAAGCAACAGAATCTCCCGTTCACGCATGGTCAGCGGCTCCACCAGGCCGGCCACCTTGAACGATCGCGGCGCAGGCCGCGCGGCTGTCTCCCCGGCCGCTCCATCGTGCGCGTCTGAGAATGCGGCCAGAATGCGCCGGACGAGCTCGTTGGACGCTTCGTCCCTGGCCAGTTGGCGCAGCAACGTCTGCATGTGCGGCCCCAGGTCGACGAATAGCCGGATTAAGCCGCCGGGCTGGGCCAGCGCAACCGCGCGCCGCCTGAGCAGCATCAGCTTGCTGCGCGGCATCGAGCGCCAGCGCACGCACAGCCAGGGCTGCTATCATGAAGTCCGTGCTGGCCGCTCGTTCGGCAATCGCGTAGATGGCGTCGGCGATCTCAAGGGCCGACTGAATGTCGGACTTCCCGCCCCTGGCCAGCATGATACACGCCTTGATGAGGTGCGGCTGTTGCACCCAGATAAAAGGGCGCTCCGACGCCGGGGCAGAAAACGAGTCTGCCCAGCGCAAGGCGAGTTCCCGATCGCCCTGCGCCAACGCTAACCAGGCGCGCAAAGCACGCGTGTCGCCGGTTTCCTGCCCGACAAGATCCAGGTCGAAGCGGCTGAGCAGCCCTAACACTTCCCATGCCTCGACGCTTTGGCCGCGCGCCTGCAGTGTCTGCGCCAGGCCTACGAAACTGTTGCGCGCCGTTTGGCTGTGGATGACATAACGCTTGTCGACCAGCTTCTCGAAGCTTTGGCTGGCCTGATCCAAGTCATTCCAGTGATACCAGACCCTGGCGAGATAGAGCGTAGCCCAACCTTCGAGGATCGGCAAGCGGCTGCGCACGGCCTGATGGAGCATTCCCTGGGCTGCCTGCCGGGCCAGCTCGAACTGGCCCGACTGAAAATAAACGGCCGTCAGGCCAAACAGCAGCCGGATGGCATAGTTGCTTGTCAAGTCGCCAAGACTCTCATACTGGCTGCGCAACAGGCGCTCGGCTTCGTCGCCCCGGCCCAAGGCTTGCAGGCTCATGCCGGTGAACAACATGGCGCTGCCGCGGCCGTGCAGCCACGTTTTGGGCAGGTGCGCCAATGCTTCCTGGCAGTGGGCCAGGGCGCGGGCGGGCTGGTTGTGCATATACGCGATCTGCGCACGGTGCAAAGCGATCTGCCCGCGCAGCGCTGGCAGGTCGCCCCCGGGGCCAATCTCGTCGATCAGCCTATCGATCTGGTCGAGCAGCGGAGGTATGGCGTCAAGCTGCCAGGACCAATGCAGCGACCACACTTTGATCATCAGGATGCCGGGGTGGCGTTCGACAGACTCCTCGGGCAGCAGGCGCAGCCAGCGGGCCAGCGCGGGCCAGTCCTCATGGTTGAGCACGTCGCACAGGGCATGCTCCATCAAGGTGGCGGCCTGCTCCAGATCGTCGGCCGCCAGGGCGTGGCGCAACGCCTCATCGATCAACCCTTTTTCCGCAAACCACTTGGCTGCCGCGCGGTGCAAGCGGGTCACTTCGTCCGGGCCCCAGCGGTGGTTCAGCCTCTGGCGCAGCGTCTCCCGGAACAAGTTGTGATAACGAAACCACTCATGCTGATAGTCCATCGATATGACGAACAGGTTGGCCTGTTCGACCCAAGCCAGGCTTTCCTGCGCCGTCCATCCGGCATCATCGCCGCCTGCGACCGCCTCACACAAGGATGCACAGAAGCGATCCAGGATTGACGTTCTGAGCAAAAAATCCTCAATCGCCGGCGGCTGATGCGCGAGAACCTCGTCTACCAAATATTGTACTGCGTCGACCCCGACCACTGCGCCAATCGCTGCGTCGATGTCGGCCTCGCTCATCGTGCGCAGAGCTAGAACGGCTAGCTGCAGGCCGGCGACCCATCCCTCGGCCCGTTGCTCGAGCGTGGTTTGGGCCGGCTGGCTGAGCGGGGTGGGCAGCGCCAGGTCCAGATAGGCCGCCGTCTCCTCGGCCGTGAAACGCAAGTCGCGGCTACGGATTTCGGTGATCTCGCCGTTGGCCCGCAGCCGGGCGAGCGACAAGCTCGGGCTGAAGCGCGAGATCAGCACCAGATGCATGGTGGGCGGCCAGTGCTGCAACAACCGGTTCAGCAGATCAGGGACAGCCTCGCCAGAAAGGGAGCCGAAGGCATCCAGAACCAGGACGAAATGCTTGGGGAGTTGGGCGATCTCATTGATCAGGGTGGCAGCCAGCAACTCCAGGGGAGGCTCCGCTCGTGTATGCACCAACTCCAGGGTTGCGCTGCACGCGTCGGGGAACATCGTGCGCAGCGCGGCAACGACATAGACCGCAAATCGCCCCAGGTCGCTATCCTGTGCGTCCAGCGTTAGCCAGGCGGAGGGGAAATGATGAGGGTTGAACGATGAACGATGAAAGGCAGAGGTCTCCGCCGCGCCCGCTTCATCGTTCAGCGCTGCGCGTTCATCGTTCTGCGCCAGCCAGCAACTAACCAACGTCGTCTTGCCGAAACCGGCTCCGGCGCAGACCAGGGTCAGCGGCTGGCTGAGGCCGCGCTGCATCTGCTGGAGCAGGCGCGTCCGTTCGACGTGTACACCGGCCACCTGGGGACGGTGGAGCTTGGTTGTAATCAGTGTCGAATAGTCGTGGGGCATGAGACGAAAGGTCCGGGCAGATTTCGGTGTCGCAACTGGCGCGGTCGATGCCAGCGGATGCGCAGGTTGGGTGCAGTTGCGAAACGATAATCCCGGCTTTGCCCCATTATCCACGAAACGGCGGTGGCGGCAAACGAGCGTGGGGCGTTAGACTGGCGCCGCTGCCCGTTCCCCGTTCAGCGCCAACAGCCGCTCCAAGATCGCTTCGTCACTCAGATCGGCCGGCCAGCCACAGGGCGCGAATACGCCGCGCCCAGCCTCCTGTGCGTTTGTGAAGCTTCTCGTGCAGCCGCTATTGCCGGCCAGAGACGCCGCAAGTGCTGGACGCCGTTCAGTCCCGATCCGCCGGGCTGCCGCGCAGCCAGCGCCAGATCAGGCGCAGCACGATCAAAGCCGCAATGATCGACGAGAAGATGTAGCCGAAGACGGCAATCTGGGCGATGAAGTCCCAGTAACGGCCAGTGAATTCGCCCAAGCCGATGCCCACCGTGGCGATGGCCGAGCCGATAACCATGCCCACCACCAGCAGCGCGACCACCAACTGCCGGCCGAGGTGGTTGATCTTGGTGACCTCCTTGGCCACGCCGGAGGTATCCACGTAAACCTCGAAACGGCCCTTGCGGTACTGGTTTAGCCATCCCATGGTGGCCTCGGACAGGCTGGGCAGGTTGCCGGCTGCCTGGCGCGCCACCATGGTGAGCTGCTTCTTGCCCTCCTCGAAGAGCCGGTCGGCAGTGACGGCCTTGAGCGCCTCCTCCCGGATCATCTGCACACCGTCGGCGACGATGCCGCCCTCTGGGTACAGCAGCACGGCGATGGCCTGGGCCTGCATCAGCGCCTTGATGGCCAGGGTCAGGTTGGGGTCCAGCCGCAGCCCGTGCTGGCGTAATAAGTCCATGGACAGACTCACCGCGTGGCCAAAATCGACCGCGCCGCCTGAGATCATGATCCGGCCGACCGTGCGCTCGAAGTCCTTGTAGTAGGCCTTTTCGTCCACCTTGTCTACAAAGGGCGTGCTCAAGCTTTTCATCACCGAGGCCATGCCGGTCACGTCGTTCTGCGTCACGGCGATCAGCAACTGGATGATGTTCAGCCGTTGCGCCAGCTCCAGCTCGCCCACCATGCCGGTGTCGATGAAGGCGATATCGCCGGTACCCAGCTCTACCAGCACGTTGCCGGGGTGCGGGTCGGCGTGGAAGAAGCCGTCGATCAGCAGTTGCTTGACGATCGCGCGCAGGGCGTTCTTGGCCAGCGCCTCCCGGTCCAGCCCGGCAGCGTCGATGGCTTCCAGGTTGCTGATCTTGACGCCGCGAATGAACTCCATGGTCAGCACTTTGTCGCTGGACAGCTCCGGGAAGATCTTGGGGATATGCACGCCGGGGATGCTGGCCATGTTCTGCGTCAGGCGGAAGGAGTTGTAGGCCTCGCCGGTGTAGTCCAGCTCGCGGATGGCGTTGGTGCCGAACTCGTCCACCATGCCGGCCAGGTCGATGGCCCGCAGCGCCTGAAAGCGGTTGGACAACACGCGCGACGCGTTGCGCATGATGCCCACGTCGGCTTTCATCTGGTTGCGAATGTTGGGCCGCTGCACTTTGACCACCACCTCGGCGCCGTCGCGAAGAGTTGCCCGATGCACCTGGGCTGTGGAGGCGGCAGCGAAGGCCTCGCCTTCAAAGGTAGCGAACAGCTCTTCCGGGGGCTTGCCCAGCTCCTCGATGATGATCTCGCGCACCTGGCTGCTGGGGAAAGGGGGCACGTTGCTCTGCAGTTGCGCCAGTTGCGCCTCCCACTCGGCTGGCAGCACAGAGGCCTGGCTGGAGACGATCTGGCCGACCTTGACGTAGGTGGGGCCCAGCTCCTCGATCATCAGGCGCACCTTGACCGGCAGCTCGGGCGACTCCAGGTTCTCAGGCAGATTCCACACCCAGCGCTGCATGCTGGTGCGCAGCGCGGCCACGGTAGGCGCGCGCTCGAAGGCGATGTCCAGGCCATAGCGCAAGAAAACGTTGTAGACCTGTTGCAGGCGCAGGTTCTCACGCACCTTGTCGAGGGTTGATGTTTGTTGCATGGTGTGGCCTAGGCCTCCTGCTCTGTCGGCGCCGGTTGGGCCGGCACATCTGCCGCCTCGCGGTCGGTTCCAAGCACGGCCAAGACTGCGGCGGCATCCTGAGCTGGCCTGCTGGCAGGCTGTTCAGCCTGTTGCGGCTCCAGGGTCTTCGAGACGGCCGTCTCGGTGATCAAGGCTTGCACGGAACCGGTCTCCCCATCCTTGATGCGCTGGCGCAGCTCAGGGTACTTCTCGGACACGATGGGCGGCGACAGGCCCAGCAGACTTTCAAGGATCGCGCTAATGATGCCGATCACCGCCCCGCCCACCAGCGGCCAAAAGAGAATGCCCTCGACGGCGAAGCGGCCGGGGAACAGAAGCTCCAGCAGCAGCAGCAGCACGCCGTTGATCAGCGCCACCACCAGGCCATAAGTGGCAAAGATGAAGCGCAGGGTCAGGAATTGGATGATAGGCTTGACAAGGGCGTTCAAGACCCCCAAAGCCACCGCTAACAGCAGCCAACTCCTGAAGTTGCGGTCGATGAAGTAGATGTTGGGCACAAGCCCGGCAGTGATGAGCAGCGCCAGGGCATTGATGACGATGCGCATCAGCACCATGCGCCAGTTGAACTGCCTGCGCCACGTCGCAATGTACTGCATTGTGTTGCAAGCCTCCTTCGATGAAAGGTCCGAAAACTCTCAGGACTTACGCAAAACGGGTCTCGATACGGCCGGTGGGTTGAGTGGCGGCTGCAACCACGTATCTTGCAGGCTCAAATCCAGCGTATCGAAACCCGCCGGGCCTACTCGACCAGCGTTTGGCGTAAGTCCTGTTCTGTTTACGGCTGGGGGGCCAGGCCGAAGTCGTTGAACAGCGCCGACAAAGCAAACTCGGCGCCGGCTAGCAATGAACGCAACGCGAAGCCAACGACGATCAAGAGCAGCAACGCGACGACCGGAAACACAACGGTGCGCCAGCCCTTGGTCTCATGCGCCTCCGCAGCGCCCAGCCAGACGGCGAAGAAAGCATACAGCACGGTGATCAGCCGGGCCAGCGGCGCGATGGGGGGAATGAGCGCCAACAGTCCCAGGAACCAGGCAACTTGGGCAAAGCCCACGGCTCGGAACGTCCTGGTGAACGCGCCCTTGCCGCTCAACAGCCGCCCGGCAGCGAAGATGAACAAGACCGCCAGCAGCCACAGGCCGAGGCGGATGGCGAGAAACGGGCCGTCGAAGCCGCCGGTCACCACTAGCATCTCGACCAGCGCCGCCAGCACAGCAATCAGCAATGCCGGGCCGGTCATCAAAGCGTCTTGCGCCACCTCACGATAGGCGCTGCGCTCCAGGATCAACGCTCGCAAGGCGCACCCGACCCAGACGCCAACGCTGCCGATGCCCCTGGCCAGGTTGGACGACGACCAGGCGCTGATCGCAGCGGCCTGGCCAGCCTGCGCGCCCGCAGCGTTGGGGGGCACGGGCGTGCCGCGCACGGCGTTAAGAATTTGGAACACGTCGGTGGAGTTACGGGTGTCGGGCACCAGAACGTCGGCTGGATGGAAGAGGAAGGCGTCGGTCTGCTCGCCGCCGATGCCGCCGTGGTTGCCGATCAGCTCCTCCAGCGCGGCCACGGTGCCGTCGGGGTAGACCGTGCTGATCACCATCAGGTCGCCGGCGTGGGGGAAGTCCATCACCCGGCGCACCTGCCAGATTCGTTTCTCGATGGCCGCGTGGCCGTAGGCTGCGGGATCGGCCGGCGCATAGGGCAGCAGCGGGTCCGCGCGCGTCACCTCACCGCTGTGTAGGTTGCGCTGGCCAGCCTTGCTCAGCGCCACGGGCGTCCCGTCGTCCAGATAGCCGCAGACCAGACCGATGCCCTCGTGCTGCACCAGCGCGTCGACCATGCCGGGGTAGGCCTCGTTCAGCTCGCTCAGGGTGATCTTGCGCGGCTGGAGATCGAAGTAGACCTGAGCCAGGTTGCCGCTGCCGTAGGCCGTCACCTGCGCAGCCTGGGCAAGCTCTTCCGGCTCCCCTGCCTTGGCCCCTTGTTCGATCAGCTTCTGCCCTTGCTTCGCCACGGCCCGGCCAGCGGCGCCGCCCTCCTGCTGCTGAACGTTGGCCAGCTCGCCCGACACGCCGGTCAGCGAGGTCATGCCGGTGTCGCCGCCCATCGACTGCGCCACGGTCACACCCTGCGGCAGGTGCTGCTCGATGAACTCCTTCAGCGTGACGCCGTAGCGCATCTTGAAGGTCGGCCCGAAGGACTGGCCGTGGTCGGAGAGCAGGACCAGGTCATAGGGCCGCGGCGCCTTCTCCTGGATGGTCCGCTGCACGCGGGCAATAACCCGGTCATAGCGTTTCAGCTCGCCGAAGGCGTCGCTGGTCCAGGGCCCGGAGTGGTGCGCCACCTCGTCATAGCCGGGCCAGGTGATGTAGATCGACGGCGAGCCGCGCACGATGTCCAGCAACGTCAGATTGGCCGTCAGGTCGCGCACCAGCGTGGAGGTGGCCGCGCGGATGAAGGGATAGCCGCCGTGCAGCCGGTTGAGGCGGGGATAGACATCCTTGCGCCGCTGCTGCCAGCCCTCCCACAGCTCGCGCAGCACGACGCCGAAGAAAAGGGCGATGGTGCGCATGAAGAAATAGGGATGGAGCATCAGCAGGCGGATGTCCTCCGCGCGCCGCTTTTGCTGCTCCTTGTCGTCGGTCTTGATGTCGGCCACGGTCAGCAGCGACTTTTCGGCGTCGCCGTTGAGCATATTGCCGATGCTGGAGCCGCCGCGCAGCAGGCCATTGCCGTTGGCGTAGCGGGCATTCAGATAGGTCGCATCCTTGGTGGAGACGATCAGGCGCTGCTCGCTCTTGTCGTACCAGCGGAAGGCGGGGATGTCGTCGTTGTCGCCAAACAGGATGCCGGCCTGGCAGGCCGAAGTCTGCGAGGGGATGCCGCAATCGACCTTGGAGAGGACGTAGCCTTGCTCGTCGATCATCTGCTGCAGAGTCGGCATCAACCCATCGGCCAGCGCCTTGTGGAGGTGATGATAGCTAAGGCCGTCGATCTCCATCATCACCAACCCGCGACCCGTCTCCGTCGCGCCGGCGAACATGTGACGTCTGGCCTGGCGTTCGATGCGGTTCTGGAAAAAGGAGCCCTCGTCATCTAGCTCGATGATACCGGTGAGCACAGCGTTGATGATGGCCAGGACGATGCTGGCGACGATGGCCTGCAGCAGGCCGCCGATCAAAAAGGCGGGCGCGAGCAGGTTGGCAGTGATCAGCAAGACGAGCGCATTGACCAGGAAGCCCACGCCGAACATGACAAAGAAACCCAGCGGCCGGGCCAACATGAGGATCAATGGCCGGATCAGCAGGTTCACCAGGCCCATCACGAAGGCGGCGGACACCGCCACCACCCACGCTGGGGTTGGGCCGATGGTTACAAACTCCATCCCCGGCAGGATGCCGGCGGCAATGAGCAAGGAGACGGCGTCAACCAGCCAGACGAGAACAAAACGAAGAAGGAAGCGCGCAACTGCATGGATGGATTGTGTCATGAACCCATTTCCTGTTCTGAATAGCCCGATATCGAAGGAATCGAAGCAAGTGTAGCAGACTCATGCATGCTGTGCAACCCCATCATAGATGCATTTTAGGTGTAATTCCCGGCGCTGCTGGCCTCCAGCTCGATGCGCTCGAACTGCGCCAGCCCGGCCCGGCGGTGCGAGATCAGGAGCGTGGTGCGGCGGCCCATGAAAGCGGCCAGCGACTGCAAGAGGCGCTGCTCGGTCAGGGCATCCAGTTGCGACGTGGCCTCGTCCAGGATCAGGATCGGCGCGTCCTTCAGGACGGCGCGGGCGATGGCCAGCCGCTGCCGCTCGCCGCCGCTGAGCAGCAGCCCGTTCTCCCCCACCAGCGTGTCGTAGCCCTGCGGCAGGCTCTGGATGAAGTCGTGAAGCTGGGCTTGCTGGCAGGCGGCGATCAGCTCGTCGTCGCTGGCATCGGGGTTGGCCAGGTGGAGGTTGTCGCGAATCGTGGCGTTGAACAGATGGGTGTGCTGCGGCACGACGGCCAGCAGGCCGCGCGCCTCGTCGGCGGACATCTCCCGCAAGTCACGTCCCCCGACGCGGATCGTTCCCCCCTCGTAGTCCCAGAAGCGCAGCAACAGGTTGACCAGCGAGGACTTGCCGGAGCCGTTGGGGCCGACGATGGCCGCGCGGCCGCCGGCTGGCACGCTGAAGCTGACGCCGTCCAACACCAGCGGCTCGTCGGCAGCATAGCGGAAGCGCAGGTCCCGTATTTCGATAGAGAGGCCGCCGCTGTCAAGGACTGTCAGGTCGGCGGCTGACGTGTGGGGCTGCCCCGTCGCGCCCATGCTCATCCCGCCGTCGACTCGCCGACCTGACAGTCCTGGCGCGTCGACTACATCAAGGACTGTCAGGTCGGCGGCTGACGTGGGGGGCTGCACCGTCGCGCCCATGCTCGTCCCGCCGTCGACTACATCAAGGACTGTCAGGTCGGCGGCTGACGTGTGGGGCTGCCCCGTCGCGCCCATGCTCGTCCCGCCGTCGATTCGCCGACCTGACAGTCCTGGCGCGTCGACCAGCTCGAAGATACGTCGGGCGGCCGCCTGGCTGGATTCCAGCGTCTGCCAGGCGTGGGCCAGCGGCTGGACGGCCTCGAACGCGGCGATGGCGGCCAGCGGCAGCAGGGCCAGGAAGACGCCGTCGATCTGGCCGGCGGTCACCAGCGGGATGGCCAGGAACAGCACGGTCAGCGCGGCCAGGCTGGCGCAGAGCGCGGCCAGACCGTTGCCCAGGCCGCGCACCTGGGCCAGCCGCTGCTGAGCCTGGTGGAGTTGCTGGCTGAGTCGCAGCGTGCGGGCCTGGTACACCTCTTCCTGGCCACAGGCCAGCAGATCGGCGATGCCCTGAATGTCGTCCACCAGCGTGGCGTTCAGCTCGGCGCGCAGGGCGATGGCCTCGGCCGCCGGCTGGCGGCTGAGCCAGCGGCTGGCCAGCGGCAGGGCGACGCCGGTGAGCAGCAAGAAACTTAGCAAGGCGATGCCCAGCCAGACGTCGAAGCTGCCCAGCAGCAGACAGGCCAGCAGCGTGACCAGCGCGGCGGCCAAGGGCGGGATCACCACCCGCAGGTAGAAGTTCTCCAGCGTCTCGATGTCGGCTACGATGCGGGTCAACAGGTCGCCGCTGCGGTATGACGCCAGCCGGGCCGGCGCCAGCGGCTCGACAGCGCTATAAAACCAGACGCGCAGCGAGGTCAGGATGCGGAAGGTGGCCAGGTGGGTGACGTAGCGCTCAGCGTAACGCAGCGCGGCCCGGGAGACGGCGAAGAAGCGCACGCCGGTGATCCAGACGGCCAGGTCGGTCATGTCGCGCGCCAACGCCGCCTTGGAGATCAGGTAGGCCGACACGGCCATCAGCCCGACGCTGGCCCCGGTGACGGCGAAGCTCAACAGCACGCCGGCGACGATCCACCAGCGGAAGGGAGCGATGAGCTTGAGGAGGCGTATCATGGAATGATGATTGATGAATGATGAATGATGAATGAGGGACGATGACTCTTCGGTTCATCGTTCATCGTTCCTCATTCATCGTTCATGTAGCTGTTGACCAGTTGGGTGTAGAGGCCGTTTTGGGCCAGGAGCGTGGCGTGGTTGCCGACCTCGGCGGCGCGGCCGGCGTCCAGGACGACGATTTGATCGGCGGCTGCGGCCAGCTCCAGACGATGGGCGATGAGCAGGACGGTGCGACCGGCGGCGAGGCGAGCCAGCGCTGCGCGGATCAAGGCGTCGCTCTCGGCGTCCAGGTTGGCGGTGGCTTCATCCAGTAGCAGCAGCGGGGCGTCCTTGAGGAAGGCGCGCGCCAGGGCCAGGCGCTGGCGCTGGCCGCCGCTAAGCCGTGCGCCGCCCTCGCCCAGCGGGGTGTCGTAGCCCTGCGGCAGGGCCTGGATGAAGCCGTGGGCGTGGGCGGCCTGGGCCGCGGCGATCACCTGCTCCATGCTGGCCTCGGGCCGGGCCAGGCGGATGTTGTCCAGCGCCGTGCCGTGGAAGATGTGCGGCGCCTGCGGCACGATAGCTATCCGCCGCCGCCACGCCGCGCGGCCGATGCTGTCCAAGCTGACGCCGCCCACGGTGATGCGGCCTGCGTCGGGGTCGATGAAGCGCAACAGCAGATTCGCGACTGTCGACTTGCCTGCGCCGGTTGCCCCCACCAACGCTGTGGTCTGGCCATGCGGAATGACAAAGGTGAGACCGCGCAGGACAGTGGCCGACTTTTCTCCAAGCTGGCCGCTGTCCTGCGCCCGCGGCGGATAGGCAAACCAGACGTCGTCGAAGCCTATGTCAAAACGCGCGGCGGGCTCGGTCAGGAGACCGGCCCCAGCGGATGACCGCGCGGCGGGCTCGGTCAGGAGACCGGTCTGAGCGTCGCGAGTTCCTCCGGTTTCTCCAGTTGCCCCAGTTCCCCTCCCCTCATCCAACACCGCAGCCACCCGCTGCGCCGCGGCCTGGCCGGCCGTGCCGACGTGGTATTTGACCGCCATCTGGCGCAAAGGCAGGAAGAACTCCGGCGTCAGCAGCAGCACGGCCAGCGCCCGGTCGAAGGAGATCGCGCCGTTGATCAGGCGCAGACTAACCTCCAGCGCCACCATGGCTGTGGCTGCGGTGGCCGCCCACTCCATCATCAGCGAGGTCTGGAAAGCGGTTGCCAGCACCTCCATGGTGGTCTTGCCGTAGTGCTGGCTGATGCGTTCGATGGTAGCGGCTTGTTCGCGGCTGCGTCCGAACATCTTGAGCGTAGCAATGCCTTGCAGCACGTCCAGGAAGAAGGCGCTCAGCCAGCTCAACTCCAGGAAACGGCGCTCGGTCAGCGCCTTAGCCCGGCCGCCGATCACGGCCAGCAGCAGGAGCAGCATCGGCCCGGCGAAGAGCAGCACCAGCGTCGTCCAGCGGTCCAGCAGGAAGACGGCCAGCAGCACCAGCAGCGGCAGCAGAACGGCCAGCGCACGGGCGGGCAGGAACTGGGTGACGTAGGGGTCCAGGGCCTCCACCCCCTCGACAGCCGTGTTGACCAGCTCGCCGCTGCGCTCGCTGCGGGTATAGGCCGGCCCCAGCGCGTAGATGCGCGCCAGCAGTTGGCCGCGCAGCCCCTGCTTGACGCGGCTGGCTGCGCCCTGGGCCGCCACCTCCTGCGCCCAGACCAGGCCCGCGCGCAGCAGCAGCAGCGCCAGCATCACCCCCAGCAGCGGCAGCACGTCGCCCAGCGTTTGATCGAGGATAAAGACGCGCTGAACCGCGCTGCTGAGCAGGACGATCTGCGCTACTAACAAAGCGCCGGCTGTGAAGCCGGCGGTCACGGCCAGGAACAGCAGCCAGCGGGCCGTTGGGCTGGCCGAAAGCAGCCGGCTGGTCAAGCCCGGCTTTCGCTGATGCGTCGAGTCGTCAGCGCCGCGCCTCCCTGCGATTCGTGGTAGAGCGGTCATATCTGCAAGGTCTGTTTGGGGCCGTCCAGGACCATGACCAACCTATTCAGCACGTTTCTCCCGGTGGAAGGCGTACGCAACCACACCTCCTCCATCGGATTGTCCATGACTTGACGGATCAGCACCGACGTCCGTCCAAAGCGACTACGAATACGTCGGTAGAGGGCTACGCGATCACGGTCGTGATCGACTAGCTCCTGCTGATGGATAGCCACCCACTCACCTGCGTGATCGAGCGCCAACTGGGAGTGCATCGCTTCGTATGCGACGATCTCCCGGTCGAGCTTGGCTTGCTGTCGCTCGCGCAGATACTGGGCGACCGCTTCGTTAATCAGATTGTTGATGCTGCGAGTGTCTTGTTCTGCATCCTGTTCCAGCCAGGCGCGCAGGTTTGGTTCCAGCACAATCGTATCCATGGGTCACATCCCTTTTACAAGAGGCGCAGGACACTTCCTGCCGGTGTGCCTCGATCATTCGCGATACCAGGCAATGCACTCACAGAAGCGTATAGCGCATTATAGTCGATCTCGGCATAACGATCAAGCATTGATGCACAAAAACAGACGGAACCTCTCAGAAGAAGCTCCGTCTGTGACACGCCCATCGTTGGTGTTCGTCGCCAGTTGTCTCAGTAGCTTTGCGCGTTCAACTGCACCTTGCCGCGGAAGACGTAGTAGACGCCGGCCGTGTAGAGCAGCACGAAGGGGATACCGATCAACGCCATCACCAGCATGACGGTCAGCGTGTTGGGCTGGGAGGCCGCGTTGAAGATGGTCAGGTTATAGGCCGTGTCGATGCTGGAGACCAACAGGTTGGGGTAGAGCCCGATGGCCGCCGAGAAGAGCAGGCCGGCGATCATGGCCGAGGAGAGCAGAAAGGCGATGAAGGTATGCCCCCTGCGCACCATCAGCCAGCCGGCCACCACAGCCGCCAGGGCCAGGGCCGGGAAAATGGCCCAGAACGGCTGCGCCAGGTAGCGGTTGGCGATCACCTCGTGCGCCAGCACCGTCCACACCACCAGCACCGTGTTCAGTGCGAAGAAGATCAACATCAGGCGTGGAATCCAATGGTTGGCCCGCGCCTGCACGTTGTCCTCAGTCTTCATGCTCAGGTACATCGCGCCATGCGTGGCCAGCATGAAGATGGTGGTCACACCCACCAGCAGCGCGTAGGGGTTGAGCAGGTCGAACAGCGTGCCGCCGATGTTGCCCTGGCTGTCCAGCAGCACGCCGCCCATGATGTTGCCGAAGGCCACGCCCAGCAGCAGGGCGATACCCAGCGACGAGCCGAAGAAGACCCAGTCCCAGGTGGTGCGCCAGCGGGCCGAGGGGCGCTTGCTGCGAAACTCGATGGCCACAGTGCGCAGGATCAGCACCAGCAGCACCAGCATCATGGCCGTGTAGAAGCCGGAGAAGAGGGAGGCGTAGACCATGGGAAAGGCGGCAAAGAGCACGCCGCCGCCCAGCACCAGCCAGACCTCGTTGCCATCCCAGACCGGGCCAATGCTGTTGAGCGAGACGCGCCGCTCGGTGTCGGTCTTGGCCAGGAAGGGATGCAGGATGCCCACGCCCAGGTCGAAGCCGTCCATGATCAAATAGCCGGCGATGATGACGACAAAGAGCACATACCAGACGTTGTTGAGCCACATGATGTCACCTCCACACTACGCGCGGGCGCGGCGGCCGAAGAGATCCTTGAAAGTGTCCGGCAGCGACCTGACGGGCACTTCCTCGGCATACGGATCAGGCCCGTGCTGAATCTTCTCGTTCAGCAGGAAGATGAACAAGGCCAGCAGCAGGCCGTAGAGCAGCACGAACATCCCCACCGCTGCAAAGACCTGTCCGCCGGTGATATTGGGCGAGACCGCGTCGGCCGTGCGCAGCAGATTCCAGACGATCCACGGCTGGCGGCCAAACTCAGCCGTCCACCAGCCTGTCATGGTCGATATCTCGGTCAGGAAGACGCTGGCTACAAAGAGCCACAGCAGCCAGCGCGTCTGCCAGATGCGCTGCCTCCAGAACGCCATCAGCGCGCCCAGCAGGCCGAGTCCCACGAAGGACATGCCCAAGGCCAACATCAGGTGATAGCTCTGAAAGACCAGGTTGATCGGCGGCCAGGTGTCCTGCGGGAAGGAGTTCAGGCCCTGGATCACCGCGTCGGGGCTGCCGCCGGCCAGTATGCTGAGCATGCAGGGTATCTTGATGCCCACCGTGCGCTGATCGGCCACATCGACCCAGCCCACCAGCACCATCGGCGCGCAGGCGGTATCCTCCCACAGCCCCTCCATGGCCGCCAGCTTGACCGGCTGGTTCTCGGTGACGGTAACGGCCGACTCGGCGCCGAACAACAAGAGCTGCACGATGCTAAAGACGACGAAGATGGGCAGCGCTGCCTTGAAGGCTGCCTTGGAGCTCTCGACATGGCGCCCCTTCAGCAGATAGAACGCGCTGACGCTCAGCACCAGCGCCGCGCCGACCATCCACGAGGCCGCCAGGGTGTGCAGGATGCGCGGGATGAACGAAGGGGTGAAGACCACCTCGCGGAAGCTGGTCATGAAGGCTATCGTGCCGGTAGCCGTCTGAGACAGCTCATAGCCGGCCGGCGTTTGCATCCACGAGTTGGCCATCACGATCCACAGCGCGCTGAAGTGGGCGCCGAAGGCCACCATCGTGATGGCGAATAGCCACAGGCGCGGCCCCAGGCGATTGCCGCCAAAGAGCATCAAGCCCAGGAAGCCGCCCTCCAAAAAGAAGGCGAAGACGCCCTCGGCCGCCAGCAGGCTGCCAAAGATGTTGCCCACGAAGCGAGAGTAGTCGGCCCAGTTGGTGCCGAACTCGAACTCCATGACGATGCCGGTGGCAACGCCCATGGCGAAGACCAGGCCATAGACCTTAACCCAGAAGAACGAAAGCTGACGCCATTTGGGGTCTTTGGTGCGCAGATACAGGGCACCCAAGACAACAAGCAGCAATCCGAGGCCAATGGACAGCGGGGGATAGATAAAGTGAAAGCTGGCCGTCAGGAGGAACTTCAGACGCGAGAGGGCGACGGGGTCCATACAAGGCTCCTTTCGAAGAGACGAACGGAGAGGACATCTGTGCAATCCGGCACATTATCTCCCGATACCCCCTGCCTGTCAAGGTATGAGCGCCGCCAGAACGGTTCGGCCTGGCTCGCTCCAGCGCACGAATCGTCGGAACTCCCCCGCTGATGATGATGGTACCTGGCTGCAAAAACAAAAACGAGGGAGTTGTCACATGGACAACTCCCTCGTTCATATGGCTTTCAAGCCGCAGTGGCTGACCCTAAGCGCTGCGCACGCGGAAGGCGGCGAAGATCAGGGAGATCCCGCCAATCAGCAGCCAGATGCCGATCACGAAGGGCAGGCCGAGCGCTGTCCACAGCGGGTTACTCAGGATGATGAAGCCGAAGATGATAGTCAGGACGCCCAGAATGGCTGCGCCCCAACCAGCGCCGCGGAAGGCCTGGATCAGCATGATGATGCCGTAGAACACACCCAAGAAGCCAATTACCCAGGCAAAGGCGGTGGCTACTCCAGCCGTAACCAGCAGCCGGTCTAAACTGGTGACGTCGCTGCCGAAGAAGTTGGTGAGGATGATGCCGCCGGCTAGAATACCGATGATGCCGGTGAAGAGTTTCCAGCCCCAGGCGGTGCGGTCACGGAACAAGCCGACGATGTCGAGGATGCCGAGGATGAGCCAGTAGGCGCCCAAAAAGCCCACAAGCGTCTTAGATGTCGTGACCGGGTTTGTGAGGAAAAGAATGCCCACGACGATCGCCAGGATACCCTGCACCAGAATCAGCCACCAAGGGGCGGGTTTAGGTGCTGCCATTGCTGTTGCTGTCATGAAAGATCTCCTTCTTGACTGAATGACTTGAATGAAACACGATGTGCGAAAACTGGCCCGTGACGGTCACAATGCCAGAGCAGCGACGCTGGCTGCTGACATAATTCTAGCAGAATAGTGCAAAAATAGCAATACCTGAAACCGCCGAGTCGGCCCAGCTCACTGCGTCATCAGGTTTGATAACCGTCCAGAAACAAGCTGGCGCGCTGGCCGGTCTTGGCGCAGCACCCCGAACCCTCCACGCCGCTCCGCTCCGGGACTTCGTGGCGCGCCGCTTCTGAGGACACTTGCGCCTGCGCGCGGTGCAGGTGCAGACGAGTGGGCCTGACCGAGCCAGCCCGCCATGTTCTGCGTAAAGGCGCCCGGCATTGTTGAAGTGCCGGGCGCCTTTGCGCCTTTGCTTAAGGTGTACTTGGCGACCGCGCAGCGCTCCCTGCCACAGCAGCAACGAAACCTACCAGGTCGATACCCCCAACCGTCGAACGTCCGCCGGCTAGCTGGCCAGTTCGGCCAGTTGGCTGGCGATCGCTTCCTGCAGTTGAGCCAACAGGTCAGCATAGCTCTGGGGCGGCAGGACAGACTTCATCTCGCTCAACAGGAACAGCATCCAGGGCGTCCATTCGCTCTTGGGCTTCAGAGTGATCAGCTCGGCGACGGTTTGCAGCGTTTCGGTGATCTTGGAATCGTAAGGTTGGGTGGTCATGGGTGGCTACTCCTGGCAGGGACTGGGCTAACTCTTCCTGAGCAGATCGCGGATTTCCGACAGCAGCTTGACCTCATCCGAAGGCGCAGGCGGGGCGGCAGGCGCTTCCTCTTTCTTCGACCGCTCCTGCATCTTGTTGATGCTACGAACCATGAAGAAAAGCACCAGGGCGATCAGGATGAAGTTGATGATGGCCTGGATGAACAGGCCATAGGCCACAGTGGCCTCGCCTACCTGGATGGACAAGGTGGTGAAATCGACGCCGCCCAGCACCACACCGATCAACGGCATGATGATATCGTTGGTCAGCGAGGTGACGATGGCTGTGAAGGCCGCGCCCAGGATAACGGCGACCGCCAGGTCGATCACGTTACCTTTGGCAATGAACTTTCGAAACTCAGCAAACATGGGGGTGCTCCTTTCTTCCCTAGTGAAGGTCACTATTGTGACCAATTGTACACGTTTTGCCACAATCACCAAACATAGCTCCCCAGAAGTTCGGC
>JBAQCH010000384.1:0-28261 GCA_049294015.1 Anaerolineae bacterium | reverse complement strand
GCGTCAGGCGGGCTGCCAGTGACGGCCGTGGGGTAGATGCCGACGAAGGGAGCGTCGACGCGTAGCACGGCCGGCAGAAAGCGCCGCTGCTCGTCCTCCACGGCCACCACGAAACGCTGGCCGGCCGGCGGGCTGGCCGAGCCACCGCCGTTGGCCGGATACTCCACCGCGCGCAGGCCGGGCAGGCCCTGAAACGCGTAGATGCCCGATGCCGTGCGGAAGGCGCTGCGCACCGGCTCGGTCGCGCCGTCGGGCCAGGCGCGCACGGCCAAGCCGTGGGCAACCTGGCTGTCCGTGGCCGGGTCCCAGAAGCGGATGCCCAGCGGGGTGAAGATGGTCTGGCGCTCGATGACGGTGGGCATGGCGGGCTACGATCCGTTGTGTTTGGCGACCTCGAAGGTGCGCTGCTGGACGGGCTGGCCGGCCGCTTGCAGCAGCCGCGACTCGATGCGGATGTTGCGGGCCACGTAGGGGATCGAGAGCTGGTAGGTGTTCTGCACCAGGGTCTCCCAGACGTGCAGCAGATCCTCGGTGCTCAGGTCGGCCAGCATCACCTCCACCGCCTCGTCGGGCTGGAACACGTCAGGCAGGACGCTGTTCAGCAGGCCGGCCGGCAGCAGCGGCGAGTCCTCCATGATGCGCATCATCCAGCCGGCGACCGTGTGCTGCAACGATGCGCTGCCGCCCCAGGCCGTCAGGACGAAGTGCATATCCACGGCCAGTTGGTTGCGGTAGCGCCGGCCGTTGTCGTCCAGCCGGCCGGCCGGCGCGCGGTAGGTTCCGTTGGGCAGCACGCGGTAGAGGAAGAGGCTGACGCCATTCTGCAAGGTGGGCGATCCGAAGTCGCGCGCCATGAAGACGCGGAAATCTAACTCGTTGTTGAAGTCCACCGGGTCGTAGTTGCTGCGCAGCAGGGCCAGCACGGCCTCGCTGACGGCAGCGAATGCACGAAAATCGGCCATTGGTATCGCTTTCAGTCAGGGCTTATAGGACGCGCGCCGCAGCCGGCTGCGCCGCAAGCCGCCTGGTTTGACGCCCATGCGCTCCAAAAAGGGTCCGACAAAGTCGATAATATCATCTAAGGTGTGCAGATAGCGTCGCTCCTGGCTGGGCACGTGGGTAACGTGCCCCCGCCAGATAGCCTCGCCGCTTTCCTCCAGCGACTCCTCCAGCCAGACTTTGACAATGAACGAGTGTGACTCGTAAGGATCCATGGGCCAGCCTATGCTCGCTTCCTGGGTACAAACTTGGCGCGGACGCCGTCTGGCTGCCAACACCTGCGGACAGGCCCGAAGGCTAAGGCGCAGTGTAGCAGCGCAGCGTATGGCGCAGCGTCTGTCTGCGCGTCTTTGACAGCGTCTGTTTTGGGAGTGCTGCGCCGCGCACGGTGAACCCTGAACCGGCCGCTAGGCGGGAAGAAAAAAGGCCGCCTGGAAGGCGGCCCGCGTCAAGCGATGAGCGATTTTCGAAACGGTCAGGCTTCGGCCAGCGCCAGCTCGATGGACTCGATCTCCTGCGCAATCTGGCGCTGCATGCGGGTCAGACAGGCGTGCAAGTGGCGCAGATGCAGCCGGGGATCGCCCTGGGTGGCACCGTTGCGAGGCTGCTGCTGGGATGCGAACGCGCCGCCGGGCGGCGGCAGCGTTCCTCCCAGGCTGTCAGCGCGAATCTGATCCCGCAGCGCAACTGAGCTTTGCGACGGCCTGACGTCCAGTTCGTCGTGCAGCGCACGTTTCAGTTGGTCGAATTGGCGCAACGCCGAGGTGCGGTCGCCCGTCAGATAGTACAGCCGCATCATACGCCGATGGGTGCGCTCTCGGGCGCGATCAAGCCGCAGAATGGTGTCGCCATAGGCCAGGCCCTGCTCGAACTGGCCGTGCTGCTGACAGCAGTCGATCAGCTTATCCAGCATAGCCAAATACATGTTTTGCAGCCGTTCGCGTTCAAAGATGCACCAGTCGTCATAGCATCCTGGCAGCAGATCGCCGCGGTACATATCAACCGCCTGCCGCAGGCGGCCGGCGTGATCCTCGTCCAGGTTCTGGCCGGCAATGCCCTGCGTCTGCTGATAGGCCGCCTCGAATACCGCCACGTCCAGCCACAGATCGCAGCGTTGATTGAAACGTATCCATTCGTCGTCCACCAGCAGCGGGAAGCTGTCCGGCGCGTCCTGGCCAGGGGCGGCCAGTGCGCTGTGGACTTGCCACAGCGTTTGGCGCAGGTACTTTTTGGACTGGGCCGGCGCGCGCTGTCCCCACAGCAACTCAGCCAGGTACTCCCGAGAGTATGGGCGGCTGCGCTGGAGCAGCAAAAAGGCCAGCAAATCCTGCACCTTGCGCCCTTCTAAGCCAACTACCGGTTCGTCGTTACGTCGCACATCGAATGTACCCAACAGGCCGATCTGTAACTCGTTCATGGTCCACTCCATGTTCGTTGCCATCCACACCATACAGTACATCGACTTCAAAGGTGGAGTCAAAGGGTTAAACGCACAAATGTCCGGTTTTGCTTCACCGGCCGCCACTCACAGGCTGACAATCTGCCAACGATTGCTTGACGCTTCCCCTGCGGTTAGTTGGCAATCCGGGCCAATTATGCTATCCTATGCACCGCGAAGTCCCCGAGACTGCCAGTGATATCTGTGTGAGGATGGCCTGTGATGAATACGACCGTTGCCAAAAACCGTTGGATTAGCGCGTTAGGTCGGGGCGTGCTGGCGCTGCTGCTGCTGACGCTGCTGTGGGCTGCGCTCTCTGAACGCAGCGCCGCGCAGCTCCCTGTCACGGTTCGGGTGCTGGGTCCCAGCGCGCCTGTGCCGTCAGGCCAATCGTTCCTTGTGACCATTGCCATCGAGAACGTCCAGAACCTGGGCGCCTTCGAGTTCGAGTACAACTTCAATCCGGCTGTCGCCAGCGCAACGGTGGACAATATTCAACTGAACAGCCTGCTGGGCAGCACCGGCCGCATAACCGGCTCCCTGCGCCTGGCTTCAGCGCCCGGACGGACTGGCGTGCCGCTGTTCGGCGCCTACAGCTACGGCACGGCCGCCGGCCCAAACGGCAATGGCGTTTTGGCCACTGTCACCATGAGCGCAGTTGCTGCCGGGACCAGCCAGCTCAGCCTGAGCGGATTGAAGGTCACCAACGTAGCCGGCCAGGAGCTGACGGTGGTGAGCACCTCAGGCAGCGTAACAGTCGGCGGGTCGCCCCCAAGGTCGATCTACCTGCCTTTGCTGCGCCGCAACAGCGGTAATTAGCGCTGGCAGCGCAGCGCTGCGAACAGGTTGAGGTTGCTGCTGCGCCCGTCGTCATAGAACATGGCCTGGATGACCAGGCCAGCCTGGCTGGCCAGCGCCGTCAGCTCTGCTTCATCCACCAGATGGCAGTAGCGCAGGCCCGAGCCGCCGCGCTGCCAATCCAGCAAAGCATCCCCCGCCTCGACTTGTTCAGGCGTTAGCCCGGCTGCGTTCCACGGCATGATCTTGCGACGCAGCCGGGCTTCATTCATGAACTGCCAGGTTGACAGCAACAGCGTCCCCTCATCGGTCAGCAATCCGGCCAACTGCGCCAGCAGGTCACGCCGTCGATGCCAGCCTGGGATATGATGCAGCACGGCTAAAGCGACAACTGCGTCGAACGGGCCGCCAGGCAGACGCTCGCCCCAACCCTGCACAGCGACATCAGCTTCGACAAGGGTGGTCGGGATCGCGAGCAGCGCTGTATCCGCACGGGCGATGGCGAGAAGTTGCGCGCTGTAGTCGACGCCAACGTACTCTAGCTGCCGTCCCTGCTGCTCCAACAGGCGCGCTAGCCGTCCGTGGCCGCAGCCCACGTCCAACAGCCGGCCACGCTGGGGCAGGAAAGGCAGGAGCCGCTGCCAGCCGGGCTGATGAGGCGTGCGGCTCTGGGCAAACTGCTGGGCGAAACGATCATAAAATGTACGATTGAGCCGCAAGAGCGTCTCGGCGATTGATGGGTCCATAGGTTGAGAACGGGTCGTTATGGAAGAAATGATGCTGGAACAGGCGGCGCTGGAGGCCAGCCGCTACGAGCCGATCGATGTCGGCCGCTACCGTGCTGATCTGTTGGCGATCATCGAGGCGGTGCGGGCTGCACCCAGCTTCGACGCCAGGGCGCTGCGCCACATTCTGCGTCGCCATCCGCGCGATGGCAGCGGTTTCTTTAGCAAAGGTCAGCTTGTCGCCGCCTACCGCGCCCTGGTGGAAGCGGGCGACCTGCCCTTCGAGCGCGCCACCTTTAGCCGCTTGCAGATGAAGCCGGTGCGCACCCAGTCAGGTGTAGCTGTGGTCGCCGTGTTGACCCAACCGGCCGGTTGCCCAGGCCGCTGCATCTTCTGTCCCGACGATGCATCGATGCCCAAAAGCTACCTGGCGCGCGAGCCGGGCGCCCAGCGGGCCCTGCGTCACAGCTTCGATCCTTACCAGCAGACCCGCAGCCGGCTGGCTGCGCTGCACAACACCGGGCACCCGACCGACAAGGTGGAATTGCTGATCCTGGGTGGCACGTGGGGCGCGTACTCGCATTCATATGGCGCATGGTTCATCCAGCGCTGCCTGGATGCCCTGAACGGCAGCGACTCGGAATCCTTGCACGAAGCGCAACGCCGCAACCAGCAGGCGCCCAGCCGCTGCGTTGGGCTCACTATCGAAACCCGGCCGGACTGGGTGACGCCCGACGAGGTGCTGCGCTTGCGCCGGCTGGGCGTGACGCGGGTGCAGCTAGGCGTGCAAAACCTGGACGATCGCATCCTGGCCCTCAACGGCCGCGGCCACGACGTGGAGGCCACCCGACGGGCCTGCCGGCTGCTGCGTGCGGCCGGCTTCAAGCTGCACCTGCACTGGATGCCCAACCTCTACGGCGCCACGCCGCAAGGCGATCGAGAGGACTTTGCCCGCCTGTGGGCCGACCCGGACATCCGGCCCGACGATCTGAAGATCTATCCAACGGCGCTGCTGGCCGGCACCGGCCTGACCACTTTGTGGCAGCAGGGGGCCTATGAACCCTACGACGAAGCGACGCTGGTGGCGTTGCTGGCCGACTGCAAGGCCCAAACGCCGCCCTATTGCCGCCTGACGCGGATCGTGCGGGATATTCCAGCCGACTACATTCTGCAAGGCAGCCGGGCCAGCAACCTGCGCGAGACGGTGCAACAGCATCTGGCGGCCACCGGGCGCCGCTGTCGCTGTATTCGTTGCCGGGAGGTGGGCGACGTCGCGCTGGATGCAGGATCCGTCGATCTGCATACGCTTAGCTACGAGACTGGCGTCGGGCTGGAGCACTTCCTGTCGGTAGAAACGCAAGCTGGCCAGCTGGCCGGCTTTCTGCGGCTCTTGCTGCCTTGGGCTGACCGGGCCATCGAGCGGCCCGCGGAGTTGGAGGGATGCGCGCTGATCCGAGAGCTACATGTCTACGGGCCGGCCCTGCACATCGGTGCGACGGGTGACGGTAAAGCGCAGCATCGCGGCCTGGGCGGCCGACTGCTGGCGCAGGCGGAGCAGATTGCGCGCGCGGGCGGCTGGCGTCGCATCGCAGTGATTTCTGCACTGGGCACAGAGACGTACTATCAGCGCCACGGGTTCAGCTTGGGCGATCTGTACATGCACAAGGCGCTTTAGCCCCTCAGTCGCCCAAGACTTCGATCAACTGCGCCTGCCGATCGCTGGGCTGACCTCGACGCGATACTGCTCGACCTGCCAGACTCCGACCAGGCCGGCGGCAGGCAGGGACTGGACCTGTCCGATGATCTGGCGCTTGGGCGCTCTGGGCAAGACAGCCAAGGTGCGGGCGCGATAAAACGAGTTCGCCTGGTACACAACGTCGATCGCAAGCCATGCCCCCGGCTCAGCCGGCCCTGTGGTGTCGTCGACCAGCATGTCCCCGTAGACCGCGACGAAAACCGGCCTCTGGTTTGGTCCATCGAGGAAATTCACGCGCCACAGACAGGGAAAGCTCAGGCCGTCAGCTTGACTGCCTCCACAGCGAGCACGAGCGTGATCTGATGACGCTTCATCATGCACCAGGAGATCAGAGCAAAAAGCTCCGGCATGGCGCCCGGAGCTTAAGATTGACCTGGTAGACGGCGGCGAAAGCGCGTCCCTTGTTACCAAAGTACACTGGGACAACTCACGCCAGACTGCACTGACGATTCATGGATCGTCACCCTGCCGCTAGCTAGCCTCGATAGCGTAAGGTACGGCTGATGATGTCGTCCTGTTCGTAGCGATCGCCGCCGCGACCCTTGCGGCGCTTGGCTTTGCGGCTGCGTGTGGGCGGCTGATAGTCTTCTTCGCCATCCAGCGCCTGACGAAACGCCAGCTCCATGATGGTGGGCAGCTCTTCGTCCGCATCGGCATCGACGCCCATCGGCTGAATCTCGATCTCGTCGGAGGAGCTGCTGCTCGCCGACGCTGGCCGCAGGCCTTTGAGGCTCAGGTCGACTCGCCCACGGCGCGCGTCAACGCCGCTGATGCGCGCCTCGATCTCATCGCCCACCTTGACCACGTCTTCCGGCTTGGCCACATAGCCGTCGCCCATCTCCTTGACGTGCAACATGGCATCGCGTTCCATGCCGATGTCGACGAAGGCGCCATAAGTGGTCAGGCGCTGCACACTGCCTGTCACTAGCTCACCAACTGCCAGGTCCCGGATGGTTTTGGTGCCCGGAGGGATCATCGTCAAGCTGATGCGATTCTTGTCGCGATCCAGCTCTTTGATCCATACATTGATCTCGTCGCCTTCCTTGATCATGTCGTCCACCTTGCGGACGCGGCTGGTGGAAAGCTCGGAGATATGAAGCAAACCATCCCGCCCCACGCCAATGTCGACAAAGGCGCCGTATTCGGAGACTCGCTTCACCTTGCCGGTGACTTCCATGCCAACGCTGAGCACCTTTACGATCTTCTTGCGCGGCAGAGTCTGAACCTTGGGCTTCTGCCGGCCTTTTGATGCTGGCGCGTCTGCATGTGCAGTCTCGACGGCCACAGGTTCACTGACCGGTGGCTCGACGGTGGGGCTGATTTCTACTAACGTCACGTGCGCTTCCTCCTGCAAGAGACCCTAATTCTGCTCAACAAGTTGAGCCGCCGCAGGTCAGTGGCCTGCACGGCGTGGGCAAAGAATCAGAAAAATCTCAAAATAAGATAAGAGTGCCAACAGGGAGAGATTATACAGCAGAACTAGTTGAGATGTCAAAGACGGCAGTGCCGCTGGCAGCCTCGGCCCGCGATCAAGCAGGCTGGGGGGAAATGAGAGATACGCCACAATCTCGAAAAACGTGTTGACATGGCATTTTTTCCATGTTATACTGAACCAGTAGGCGGCCCCCATTTCCGGTCGCTAATCGGGAAGCAGTCAATTGGTCAACCCGTTGGCTGGGACGGCAACTTGAGAGCGAGCCACTTTTGAAACAGACAACATGGTTTGTAGCATAAACGCAGCCGAACCTTGATCAAGGTCAGGCTGCGTGCTACTTAGCAGCCAGGAGACCAGACGCGAAGCCCATTTCGATGGAGTAGTTTGTCAAAGACATGGACGAACCGACCAAGCAGGAAAACACCGAACAAGCTGACGCTCTTGCAGAGTTGTTGGAGCGCGCCTCGGCGCAAGGATACATCACCTATGATGAAATCCTGGAGACGCTCCCTGAAGTAGAAGAACGGCTGGACGTGCTGGAGGATCTGTTCTCGCGCCTGCGCGAGATGGACATCCCCGTGCAGGATCAAGTCGATGAGGTCGAAGAGGAGATAGAGCTTCCTCCCAGCCGCGTCATTTCTGCGAAAGACGAGGATGATTTGGCCTTAGCTCGCGACGCCGTTGATCTATACTTCAGGCAAATGGGCGCGCATCCTCTTCTGACAGCCGAAGAGGAGAAAATGCTTTCCAGCCGCGTGGTGGCTGGTAAACAGGCCAGTCGCAAACAAGCCCGCTCGGTGGATCTGACACCCGACGAGCAGGATGATCTCAACGCGGCCATTGCCCTGGGGCAGCAGGCCCGGCGGCGGATGATCGAATCGAACAGCCGCTTGGTGATCAGCGTGGCCAAGCGCTACATCGGCCACGGCGTGCCGTTCCTGGATCTGATCCAGGAGGGCAATTTGGGCTTGATGCGCGCCGTGGACAAATTCGATCCTGACCGCGGCTACAAGTTCAGCACCTATGCGACCTGGTGGATTCGCCAGGCAGTCAGCCGCGCCGTCTCGGACCAGGGGCGCACCATTCGCCTGCCCGTGCATATGAGCGAGAAGCTGCTAAAGCTGCGCCGCACCAGCCAGGAAATGGAGCAAACTCTGGGCCGCGAGCCAACGCCGGAAGAGTTGGCCGAGGCGCTGGACTTGCCGGCTGAGCGCGTGCATCGCTACCTGCGCACGGCTGTGCGCCCGCTTTCGCTGGAACAGCCGGTAGGCGAGGAAGAGGAGAGCACGCTGGGGCAGTTCATCGAAGACGACGATAGCCCCGAGCCTTCAGAACGAGCCGAGCAAGCCCTGCTGCGCGAGAAGCTCGACGATCTGCTGGACACCTTGCAGCCGCGTGAGGAGCGCATCCTGCGGCTGCGCTATGGGCTGCTGGACGGCCATACCTACACGCTGCAAGAGGTAGGCGAGATGTTCGGCCTGACTCGCGAGCGTATTCGTCAAATCGAACAGGAAGCGCTGGCTCGGCTGCGCCATCCCAGCCGCAGCCGCCAACTGCGCGACTATCTCTAGGCGGAGTTCACCGTGTCTCGAAGAAAAAGCCCAGACAGGCCGGCCGACCAGCCTGTCCAAAAGCCTCCAACCCGTGTACCCCGCCGCAAGCGGCGCAGACCCCCTGGCGCCAGGCCCCAGGTGACGCAGCCGTCAGGCAGGGCTGGTGTGCGCGAGGATCTGCAGGATGACCCGCTGCACGATGCCAGGCCAATTCCAAGCAAAACCAGCCGCGTGCCGCGCACAGCAGAGCCGCCGCCGCCCAACCCCAACGTGTTTAGCTACACGTTCACTATCTGGAAAAGCTCCTAACCCATCGGCCCCATGCCAGGTACCCCATCGGCATGGGGCCTTCTCTTGTCCATGCCTTAGTAGAAACGCACGATCGACCAGCCCCGCTCCTTGGCCAGCTTGCGCAGCGACCGATCAGGGTTCACCGCCACCGGGTAGCCGACGATCGCCAGCAACGGCAAATCGTCGATGCTGTCAGTGTAGAAATAGCTTTGGCGCAGATCGACGCCGTGTTGCCTGGCATAAGTCTGAGCTGCGTCCAGCTTGCCCTGGCCGTAGATCATCGGCTCCATCATGCGGCCGGTGAACAAGCCTTGCTCGACCTCGAAGCGTGTCGCCATAACATCCTCGCTGGCCATGCCCAGATGCTCGGCTAGCTGGTCAGCCGTATAGCTGGGGGAGGCCGTGATCATGGCCACGCGGTGCCCCAACCGGCGGTGCGCTGCGACCCAACGACGCCCCTCTTCGGTCACGTACTCGATCAAATGCTCCTGGAACCACTGGCGGGTATGATCGATCCGTTCGGCCTCCGATTGACCAGCCAACTCGAACACGATGGCGCGCGTGGTTTCGATCATGTCCAGCCGGCCCATCTTGTAGCGCAAGAGGGCTGAGACGAAGCGCATCACGTCCTGCCGGGCAAGCTCCCCGCGCCGCACCATGTAGCGCACCAGCAACACCGCCGAGCTGGCGCTCAGCAACGTCTTGTCCATATCGAAAAATGCAGCGATCTCAGTCGCTGGCAGACTTGTGCTCATGGCGCTCCTTTTCTGGCCCTCGGATTGACACGGGTTGCGCTGTGTGCGATAATCAACAGCACGAACACTTGTGTTCAACGTTACAAGCCTACGGCCCTGGCCCCGTTTTGTCTGTGGAAAGCATTCCGGTCGAGACACGATGACATCAGCAAACGACCCTCAGCGCCCAACTATCTCCCCTCCCTTCCACCTCTCAGCCCCAGAGCAGGCCGGCGGTGTGATCAGCCTGCTGGCCGCGCTGGGGCTGGCCGGGCTGATCGGCTGGCTTTGGCAGCGCAGACCGGCGTGGCTGGCGCTGGCAGGCGCCAGCTTCGCGGCCCTGGCCGGCGTCGTCTGGATCTTTCGCAATCCCGACCGCAGCACGGCGGGCCGACCCGGCCTGGTGGCCGTGGCGCCGTGTGATGGCCAGGTTCGCGCTGTGGCCCTGGTCCATGAACCGCGTTTCCTGAAGGCCCTGGCCCATCGCGTCACGATTATTGTACGACCAGGCGACGTCCAGATCATGCGCGCGCCGGTCGAGGGCATCGTGCGTTATCGCCGTTACCAGCCGCGCGGGCATGCTGGCGAGGCCGACGACGCGCTGTGGATCGGCGCCCGCCAGCCCGACGGTGTCAGGGTGCTGATCAAGCTAAGCGCCAACCGCTTCTGGCGCCTGATGCCGGCATTTGTCGGCAGACGGATCACTGCGCTGACAGATATTGAGGAAGCTGTTCAGCAAGGCCAGGTGATCGGGCATCTGCCCTTGGGCGGTGAGGTGGAAATCTACCTTCCGGCCGGCGCCCAGATGGCAGTCGAGCCGGGCCAGCGCGTGCGCGCAGGAGAGACAGCCCTGGCCAGGCTCTGACCTGGCTGGAGACGGCCCGCCAGTGCCCGAAACGAGTGCCGCCCCGGTCAATCTATGACCGTTTGCCGCGCATTAGTGGCCGTTCGCCCCATTGTTCAGCCCCAGCAGCGCATACTCCACGCCGTCGGCCAGCGCCTGCCAACTGGCCTCGATGATGTTGCTGCCCGCGCCGACGGTGCTCCAGGTCGTGTGGCCATCGGTCGACTCGATCAGCACACGCACGATAGCGCCGGTGGCCGCATGGCTGTCCAGGATACGCACCTTGTAGTCGACCAGCGAGACCTGCTCCAGTTGGGGGTAGAACTGCAAGATCGCCTTGCGCAGCGCCAGGTCCAGTGCGTTGACCGGGCCGTTACCCTCGGACGCGGTGTGGAAGATCTGGCCGCCGACCCGGACCTTGACCGTGGCTTCGACAAACCAGGCGTTGGGGTCATAGGCGGCGCCGCCGTTGGCCGCTGCCTGGAGAGCGGCATCAGCAGCCGCGCTGGTATGCGCACCCACCACGCCATTATGCGCTTTGCCGTTCATGTGCTCCACCACCACCTTGTAGCGCAGCAGATCGAAGGGCGGCTTGTAGTCAGGCTGCAAGCGACGCAACAACAGCGCCACCGAGCCCTCGGCGCCCTCGAAGGCGAAGCCCTGGTTCTCCAGGTCCTTGATACGCTCCAGCACCCGCCGCTCCTGCTCTTTGCTCAGACCCTCCAGCCCGAACTCCTCGCGCTTGACGGCGATGTTGTCCTTGCCGGCCAGCTCGCTGACCACGATGCGCTTCTGGTTGCCCACCAGCGTCGGGTCGATGTGTTGGTAGCTACGCTCCAGCTTGACCACGGCGTTGACATGGGTGCCGCCCTTGTGGGCAAAGGCCGAGCGGCCGACGAAGGCCAGGTGCGAGGGCAATTGCAGGTTGGCCATCTCGGCCACGAAGTGCGCTGTCTCGCTCAGCCGGGCCAACTGGGCGTCGCTCAGCGCGTCGATACCCATCTTCAGCTTGAGGTTAGCGATGATGCTGACCAGATTGCTGTTGCCGCAGCGCTCGCCATAGCCGTTGATAGTGCCCTGAACGTGGGTGGCGCCGGCGCGGATAGCCTCCAGCGCGTTGGCCACGCCCACATCGCCGTCGTTGTGGGTGTGGATGCCCAGCACGCCGCGGTAGCCAATGCGTTCCAGATAGCCCTTGACCGTGCGCACGATCTCGCCCACCTGCCAGTACATGCTGCCGCCGTTGGTGTCGCACAGCACCAGCGCGTCGGCGCCGTTGCTGGCCGCGGCTTGCAGCGTGGCCAGGGCATAGTCGGGGTTGGCCTTGTAGCCGTCGAAGAAATGCTCGGCGTCGTAGATGAACTCGCCCGTATGCGCTTTCAGGTAGGCCGCGCTGGCGCCGATCATGCGCAGGTTCTCGTCCAGCGTCGTGCGCAGCACCTCCGTGACGTGCAAATCCCAGGTCTTGCCGAAGATGCAGATCACCGGCGTCTGCGCGTCCACCAGCAGGCGGATCTGCGGGTCGTCGGCCGGGTCGGTATGGGCCTTGGCCGTGCTGCCGAAGGCCACGACCCTGGCCTGTTTCAGGTTCAACTCGCGCCGCGCCCGCTCGTAGTACTCAATATCCTTGGGGTTAGAGCCGGGCCAGCCGCCCTCGATGTAATGGACGCCCAGCTCGTCCAGCTTGCGGCTGATGCGCAGCTTGTCTTCGCAGGAAAAGTTGACGCCCTCGCCCTGCGATCCATCGCGCAGGGTGGTGTCGTAGAGCCAGATGGGGGGTGTTTGCATGAGTTAAGTCTCCATTGGGTGAAAGGTTGCAGGTTGCAGGTCGCAGGTTGCAAGTTGCACGTGGCAGGCCACCACTTGCCACCTGCCACCTGCAACTTACCACTTCTCACTCCTTCACCCGATGGAGCGGGCGCGCAGGGTTGGCTTGGCCGGCCCTGATACGCCCGTGTTCACCTGTAGTTGTGTCTCGACTGATGTGCTATGCATTGCCATTGAGCTCACTTCCATAAGGACTGACGGTGCTATGCTGCCGCGCGACTTGCTCCCGGCGAGAGCAGCACCGTCAGTCCTGGCGAACGACGATCAAATATGCTCAATCACCGCCACACCCATCGCCGCCGTGCCCACCACCTCCGCTACACCGTCGGCGATGTCGGGGGTGCGCAGGCCGGCGGCCAGCACGGCGTCCACGGCGGCCTCCACCGCCTGCGCCTCGGTCTCCAGGCCCAGCGAGTGGCGCAGCAGCATGGCGGCGCTGAGGATGGTCGCCAGGGGGTTGGCCACACCTTTGCCGGCGATGTCGGGGGCGGAGCCGTGGATCGGCTCGTACAGCCCGCGCGGCTGGCCGTGGGGGTTGAGCTCCTCGCCCAGGCTGGCGCTGGGCAAGAGGCCCATGCTGCCGGCCAACATGCTGGCCTCGTCGGTCAGGATGTCGCCGAACAGGTTCTCGGCCAGCACCACGTCATAGGCTGCGGGCCGGCGGATCAGGTGCATGGCCATGGCGTCCACCAGCACGTGCTCCAGGGCCACGTCGGCGTAGTCGGCCGCCATCAACTCCGTCACCACCCGCCGCCACAGCCGCGAGCTGGCCAGCACGTTGGCCTTGTCCACCGAGGCCAGCTTGCCGCGCCGGCCGCGCGCGGCCTGCGCTGCCAGCCGCGTCACTCGCTCGATCTCCGGCCGGCTGTAGAGCATGGTGTCGTAGGCCACTTCGTCGTCCGGCGTGGCTTCCTTGCGCGGCCCGAAGTAGACGCCGCCGGTCAGCTCGCGCACCACCAGCAGGTCCACGCCGGCCAGGGTCTCCGGCTTGATGGTCGACGCGTGCAGCAGCGCCGGGGCCAGCTTGACCGGCCGCAGGTTGGCGTAGAGTCCCAGCGCCTTGCGAATGCCCAACAGGCCCTGCTCCGGCCGCACCGGCGCCGTGGGATCGTCCCACTTGGGCCCGCCGACCGCGCCCAGCAGCACCGCATCGCTGCCCTGGCAGAGCATGACGGTCTCCAGCGGCAAGGCGCTGCCGGTCGCGTCGATGGCGCAGCCGCCCAGCAGGCCGTAGCCGAACTCAAAGGTGTGCCCGAAGCGCCGGCCGACGGACTCCAGCGCCAGCACCGCCTCGGCCGTCACCTCCGGGCCGATGCCGTCGCCCGGCAACACCGCGATGATCGCCTTCATGCCGCGGGGCCTCCACCCTGGTGCGACGACGGCAGGCCCGGCATGCAGTCGGGGTTGTCCTGGTTGTAACAGTCCATCAGCGGCAGCGACTGCTGGTGCGCCTGGCCGGCCGCCAGGATGCCGGGCGGTTCAGTCAACGCCGGAAAATGCTCATTGATCTGCGCCGTCAACGCCACCTCGGCGTCGGGATCGATCCAGAAGCGCGCCGCCGGCGCGCCGTGGACGGGCGGATTCTTTTCAGCTAACATCAACATGTGAATGAGCTCCTTGTTTCTCGGTTCGATCTGCACATTCGGAGCTACACAGAGGTCACAGAGGAGGCACAGAGATCACAGAGAGGCAGAGGGCGATCGTGTCATTGCGCGCACGACCAAAATCCCTCTGTGGACTCTGCGTCTTCTCAGCGTCCTCTGTGTCGCTCCTCAAACGCCGCAATCTCCGGCGCCTTGGATAGCAGGTAGCCCAGATCGTCCAGCCCGTGCAGCAGACAAGTCTTGCGGTAGGGATCGATGGCGAAACTGGCCTGCTGGCCGTCGGGCAGGGTCACGGTCTGGCGGTCCAGGTCGATGGTGAGGACGGTGTCCGGCTGCTCCTCGACCAGATCCCACAGCATGGCCACCTGCTCCTCCGGCAGGGCCACGGGCAACAACCCGTTTTTCAACGAGTTGTTGTAGAAGATGTCGGCGAAGGCCGGCGCGATGATGGCCTTGAAGCCGTACTCGGTCAGCGCCCAGACCGCATGCTCGCGGCTGGAACCGCTGCCGAAGTTGCGGCCGGCCACCAGGATCTCCGCGCCCTGGTGACACTCCCGGTTCAGCACGAAATCCGGGTTCGGCCCGCCGTCGGCCTCGTAGCGCCAGGCGGCGAAACAGCCGTCGCCCATGCCGGCCTTGGTCACAGCCGTCAGATAGCGGGCAGGGATGATCTGGTCGGTATCGACGTTCTCCGCACGCAGCGGCGCAGCGGTGGCAGTCAATGTGGTAAATGGTTGCACAAAAAACTCCTTGCCAGTTGCGAAACCTGCTATGGTCAAGTACAATGGAGCCAGGCAGCTACATTCTGATTGGAGCGACGAACAATGACAACAGTTACGCTTGAACTACCCAGTGATGTCTTGCTGGCAACACGACTGACGAAGTCTGAGCTCAAGGTTGAGTTGGCAATCCACTTGTTTGATCAAGGCAAGCTCTCTCTGGGCAAGGCCAGGGAGTTGGCTGACATGGATATCTGGCAGTTCATGCAGCTTTTGGGCGGTCGTGGCATCACAGCTCATTACGATGTCGAAGAGTACGAAGACGACCTGGAAACGCTTAAACGGCTGGGGCGTCTATGATCGTTGTATCCGACGCATCACCGCTGGCGAGCCTTTCGTTCATCCGGCAGATCGACTTAGTACATCAGCTATACGGGCAGATCATTGTGCCTGAAGCCGTCTGGCAGGAGTTGATTGCTGGACGCCACCATCCAGGTCGAGATTTGGTTCTCAATGCATCTTGGATCGAGCGGCGAGCCGTTCAGAACCAACCGCTTGTACTTTCCCTGCAAAAAGACCTGGATCGAGGCGAGGCCGAAGCGATTGCCCTTGCGTTGGAAGCAGACGCCGATTTGTTGATCATCGACGAACGGCTTGGGCGGCGCACGGCCCAGCACTTTGGCCTGAACATCATTGGCGTCATCGGTGTACTTATCGATGCAAAACGCCACGGTCTGATCTCGGAGGTCAAACCATACCTCGATCAACTACGTATCATTGCCGGCTTTCGCATCAGCGAGGCTCTCTATCGAAGAGTCTTGGCTGACGAACAAGAAGTTCCTCAGAACAATGGTTAATGGTGAACGGTTAATGGGTAATGAATGAGTCTGCGCAGTGCAAACGCTCTTCCGTTAACCATTAACAGTTATCCGTTCACCATTAACCATTCTCCATTCTCCGCTTCCTACAGCATCTCTCTCACATCCACAACCTGCCCATTGACCGCCGCGGCCGCGGCCATGATGGGGCTCATCAGCAGGCTGCGCGCGCCGGGTCCTTGCCGGCCTTGGAAGTTGCGGTTGCTGGTGCTGGCCACGTATTTGCCGGCGCCGGCCTTGTCGTCGTTCATGGCCAGGCACATGCTGCAGCCCGCGCCGCGCCACTCGAAGCCAGCCTCGCTGAAGATGCGGTCCAGCCCCTCGGCTTCGGCCTGGGCCTTGACGGCCTTGGAGCCGGGCACGACGATGGCCCACACGTCGCCGGCCACCCGCCTGCCCTGCACGATCTGGGCGGCTTCGCGCAGGTCCTCGATGCGGCTGTTGGTGCAGGAGCCGATGAAGACAATGTCCACCGGCTGGCCCTGCATCGGCTGCCCTTGGCGCAGCCCCATATACTCCAGCGCGCTGAGCAGGCTGCGCCGCTCGGCCGGGTCATCCAGCTCGTCCACGGTGGGGATGCGGCCGGTAACAGCCACGCCCTGGCCGGGGTTGGTGCCATAGGTGACCATCGGCTGGAGCTGGTTGGCGTCCAGGAATAGCTCGCGGTCGAAATGAGCGCCCTCGTCCGTTGCCAGCGTGCGCCAATAGGCCACAGCCCTTTCCCAGTCCGCGCCCTGCGGCGCATGGGGCCGGCCTTTGAGATAGGCGAAGGTGGTATCGTCGGGGGCGATCATGCCGGCGCGCGCGCCGCCCTCGATGCTCATGTTGCAGATGGTCATGCGGTTGGCCATGCTCAGGCGGCGGATGGCGCTGCCGCGGTACTCGAAAACTTGGCCTGCGCCGCCGCCCGCGCCGTTCTGGGCGATCACCGCCAGGATGATGTCTTTGGCCGTGACGCCCAGCCCCAGCTCCCCTTCGACGTTGATGGCGAAAGTCTTGGGCTTGTCTTGCAGCAGGCATTGCGTCGCCAGCACGTGGCCCACCTCGCTGGTGCCGATGCCGAAGGCCAGCGCGCCGAACGCGCCGTGGGTGCTGGTGTGGCTGTCGCCGCAGACGATGGTCATACCCGGCTGGGTGATGCCCATCTCCGGCCCCACCACGTGGACGATGCCCTGCACCGGCCCGTCGATATCGAACAGGGTGACGCCAAAGTCCTGGCAATTCTCGCGCAGCGTCCGCACCTGCGTGGCCGCGTCGCTGGGCCACAGCGTTATGTCGACGTTGCGCGTCGGGATGGCGTGGTCCATCGTCGCGAACGTCCGGTCGGGCCGGCGCACGGCCAACCCGCGTTCCCTCAGCATGGCAAACGCCTGCGGCGACGTGACCTCATGCACCAGGTGCGCGTCCACATACAGCACCGCCGGCGCGCCCTCATCCTGCGCAACGACGTGCATGTCCCAGACTTTCTCAAATAGGGTTTGTGGTGTCATGTCCATTGTCTCGGTGGGAAGAACTGCGGATTTGCAGAAGTCGCGGATCGGAAGTCAGATCAGAAGTCGCACATCAGAAGCTGCGGATCAGAAGTCGCGGATCAGAATGGAGTCTTGCAGCAGACTGTCCGGCATGACAAGCCTCCGATCCGCGTCTTCCGCTCATCCGCGGTTCTCCTCTGCACCTTCATTCACCGCCTCAATCGCCGCGACGGCATCCTTGGGCAGCACTAGCCAGAAATTGCCCAGCTCGGCGTCCCAGTCGTTGAGGATGTCTTTGGCGCGCGGGCTGCCGGTGAGCTGGTAGTGCTGGCGCAGTAGGGTGCGCAGGGATGCTTCGGTCCCTGTCGGCCTCAGCATGACAGGACCGCCGCTCTGCTGCACACGGCGCAGGGCGATGAGTTGCGGGTTGTAGCGGTCGGGCAGACGATCGGCCGGGTCATAGACGTAGGCCAGGCCGCCGGTCATGCCGGCGCCGAAGTTGCGGCCGGTCTCGCCCAGGATCACCACCACGCCGCCGGTCATGTACTCGCAGCCGTGGTCGCCGACGCCCTCGACCACCGCGCTGGCGCCGCTGTTGCGCACGGCGAAGCGTTCGCCCGCGCGACCGGCCGCGTAGAGCGTTCCGCCAGTGGCGCCGTACAACGCCGTGTTGCCCAGGATGACGTTCTCGTGCCAGGTGTACTGCGTCCTGGCCTGCGGCCGCAGCACGATCTCGCCGCCGCCCAGGCCCTTGCCCACGTAGTCATTGGCCTGGCCGGTCAGGTGCAGGTGGATGCCATGGCACAAGAACGCGCCCAGGCTCTGCCCGGCCGTGCCCTCTAGCTCGACCGTGATGCTGCCGGCGGGCAGGCCAGCGTTGCCGTAGCGCTTGGCCAGTTGGCCGGACAGGCGCGCGCCCACGGTTCGGTCGGTGTTGGCGATGGGATAGCGCAGCCGCACCGGCGCGCCATAGTCGGCCAGCTCGTCCAGAGCCTCCTCGGCCAGGCGGTCGTCCAGGTCCGCGCCCACCAGCAGCGGGTTGCGCACGTCCACGTTGCGCCGCGGCTGGCCGGTGTCGGGCGTCCACAACAGGGACTGCAAGTCGAGATAGCTGGCCTCTTTACCCGTCACCGCCTGCGTCAGCAGCTCAGCGTGGCCGATGACCTCGTTCAACGAACGATAGCCCAGGCTGGCCAGGATCTGGCGCACCTCCTCGGCCACCTGGTGCATGAAGACCATCAGGTGCTCCGGCTGGCCGGGGAACTTGGCGATCAGATCGGCCCGCTGGGTGGCCACGCCCACCGGGCAGGTGTTGGTGTGGCAAGAGCGGGCCATCTTGCAGCCCACGGCGATCAGCGCGGCCGTGCCAAAGCTGAACTCGTCCGCGCCCAGCATCGCGCCGATCACCACGTCGCGGCCCGACTGGAAGCCGCCGTCGACCCGCACCCGCACCCGGCCGCGCAGGCCGTTGGTCAACAGGGTGTGCTGCGTCTCGGCCAGCCCCAGCTCCCACGGCCCGCCCGCGTGCTTGATGCTGCTCAGCGGCGATGCGCCGGTCCCGCCGTCCGCGCCGCTGAGGTGGATCAAGTCGGCGTGGCCCTTGGCGACGCCGGCCGCCACCGTGCCCACGCCGGCCTCGCTGACCAGCTTGACCGACACGGCCGCCTCAGGGTTGACCTGCTTCAGGTCGAAGATCAACTGGGCCAGGTCCTCGATGCTGTAGATATCGTGGTGCGGCGGCGGTGAGATCAGGGCCACGCCGGGGGTGCTGTGGCGCAGGCGGGCGATTTCTTCCGTCACCTTGTGGCCCGGCAACTGGCCGCCTTCGCCCGGCTTGGAGCCCTGGGCCATCTTGATCTGCAGCTCCTCAGCCGCCATCAGGTAGGCCGGGGTGACGCCGAAGCGGCCCGAGGCCACCTGCTTGATCTTGCTGTTGCGCTCGTCGCCGTAGCGCGCGGCATCCTCGCCGCCCTCGCCGCTGTTGGACGCGCCGCCCAGCCGGTTCATGGCGATGGCCAACGTCTCGTGGGTGATGCCGCTCAGCGCGCCGTGCGACATGGCCGCGGTGGAGAAGCGGCGCAGGATCGCCTCGGCCGGCTCCACCTCGTCCAGCGGCACAGGCTCGCGCCGCGGGGCAAAGTCCAACAGATCGCGCAGGTTCGCCGCCGGCCGCCGCTGCACCAGTTCGGCGTAGCGCAGGTAGCTCTCGACGACCTGCAACGTGCCACCTGCAACTTGCGACTTCCCGATCCCCACCACCTCGTGCAGCGCGCGCACCACGTCCGGGTTGTAGGCGTGATACTCGCCGTCACGCTTGAACTTGAAGAGGCCGTGGCTGTCCAACGCCGCCTGCGCGCCGCCGTCAGGATAACCCGCGCAGTGCCAGGTCAATACATCGGCGGCGATGTCGGCCAGGCTCAAACCGCCCAGCCGGGCCGGCGTGCCGGGGAAGAAGCGCTCCACTACCTCCCCAGCCAGCCCCAGCACGTCGAAGATCTGCGCGCCGCAGTAGCTGTCCACCGTAGCGATACCCATCTTGGACATGATCTTGAGCAGGCCCTTCTCCAGCGCTTTGCAGAAGTGCTCGACGGCCTGGACCTCGCTGACGTCCTCGGCATGGCGGCCGGCCGTGCGCACCTCGTCCCGCACCGTCTGCAAGGCCAGCCAGGGATTGACCGCGCTGGCGCCGAAGCCAACCAACGCAGCCACATGATGCACGTCGCGCGCCTCGCCGGTCTCGATGATGAGGCTGGCCTGGTTGCGCACGCCAGCCTGGATCAAGCGCTGATGCACGGCCGACGTTGCCAGCAGCGCGGGGATCAACGTGCGCTCCTGGTTCAGGCCACGATCGCTGAGCACCAGCAGGCTGGCCCCGGACTTGACCGCCGCCACAGCCTGCTGGCAGAGCCGCTTGACGGCCGCCTCCAGCCCGTCCACGCCCTCGCCAACCGGCCAGGTGGTGTCCAGCGTGACAGCCTGGAAATCCTCACCTCGCCCCGACGACAAATGATGTTTGATCTCACGAAGCACCTGCATGTGCTCGTCGCTCAGCACCGGGCTGGCCAGCTCCAGCATGCGCGCCACCTCCGGCCCGCGGCTGAGCAGGCTGGAGCGGCGGCCCAGCCGCTGGTTGAGCGACATGACTTGGGCCTCACGCAGCGGATCGATCGGCGGGTTGGTGACCTCGGCGAAGCGTTGGTAGAAATAGTGGAACAGCGGACGCGGCAAGCTGGACAGCGCTGCAGCCGGCGTGTCGTCGCCCATGGAGCCGATGGCCTCGACGCCCTGCTGCCACATGGGCCGGAACAAGACGACCAATTCCTCACGGTTATAGCCGAACGCAGCCTGCAGCGCCAGCAGGCTCGAATCGTCGCCGGCCTGCTGTGCGCTATCGCCGTTAGCCGCGGCTATGCTGGCTGCGCGCCGCCGGGCCGTGGCCGAGCGCACGCTCGCGCCGGTGGTCGACGAGGAGACGCCGCCGGGGGTCATCAGGTCGTCCAGCTTGACCAGATTCTCTTGCAGCCAGCGCTCGTAGGGCTTGTCAGATGCCAGCTGGCCGGCCACATCGTTGGTGGTAAGGATCTCGCCGTTGGCAGTGTCCACCAGGAGCATCTCGCCCGGACCCAGCCGCCCCTTGCTGACGATGCGCGCCTCGTCGACATGCACCGAACCAGCCTCGGAGGACATGATCACCAGCCCATCGTCGGTGAACAGGTAGCGGGCCGGGCGCAGGCCGTTGCGGTCCAGCACGCTGCCCACCACCCGACCATCGGTAAAGGCCAGGGCGGCCGGTCCATCCCACGGCTCTTGCAGGCAGGCGTGGTAATGGTAGAAAGCGCGCACGCCGGCCGGCAGCTCTGGATCGTGCTCCCAGGCGCGCGGCGCCAGCATCAGCAGGGCATGGCTGATATCGCGACCCGACTGCACCAAGAGATCCAGCGCGTTGTCCAGCATGGCCGAATCGCTGCCCCGCTCGGCGATCACCGGGGGCAGATAGCCCACGGCATCGCCAAAATAGGGCCGGGCTGAGCGCACCAGGTCGGCCTCGCGCGCCCGCATCCAGTTGATGTTGCCGCGCAGGGTGTTGATCTCGCCGTTGTGGCAGAGCAGGCGGAAGGGCTGAGCGCGCTCCCAGGTGGGGAAGGTGTTGGTGCTGTAGCGCTGATGAAAGACAGCCAGGCTGGTCTCGAAGTCAGGATCGGCCACGTCGACGTAGAAATTAGCCAGTTGCGGGGCCATGAACAGCCCCTTGTAGACGATGGTCTTGGACGACAGCGAGGCGATGTAGAAATTGGTGATGCTCTCGGCCCAACAGAGCTGCGTGGCCCGCTTGCGCACCAGGTAGAGGGCGCGCTCGAAGCTATCACCCGGCGCCAGCGCGGGCGGCCGGCCGATGAACGCCTGTGCAATGTAGGGCCTCAGGCCGATGGCCCACTCGCCCAGCGCGTCCAGGTTGACCGGCACCTCACGCCAGCCGAGGAACTCCAGGCCGAACTCGCCGATGGCCTGCTGGAACAGCTCCTGGCTGCGCTCGCGGTGCACCAAATTGCGCAGCGGCATGAAGATCATGGCCACCGCCACGTCGCCTGGCCCAGGCGAGCGCGCGCCCAGCCGGGCCAGATCGCGCGCGATCAGCCTGTGCGGAAGCTGGGTCAGGATGCCTGCGCCGTCGCCGGAGCGACCATCGGCCGCCACCGCGCCGCGGTGGGCATGGTTGCACAGCGCCTCCAGCGCCAGGCGCAAGACGCGGTGGTTGCGCTGGCCGCTGCGCTGGACGACAAAGCCGGTGCCGCAGGCGTCGTGCTCGAAGGATGGATCGTACAGTGGGCCGGGCTGCTGGCCCGGCTCGCTAAGGCTTACGTGCATGCGGTGCTCCTGTCCCTCCCGAACGTGGCCCGATCAGCGTGCCCGAACAGCCGTGGCACCCGCCCAGGACGCGCAGTTCCTCGGACGTGTGTACGGCTTCAGGTCCCGCCGCAGCAGGTGGAGTCGGTGGCGCAGGAGCGTCGTTGCCCGGCCGCCCGGTCTTCGGGCGAAGTTCAGTAAGAATGCGCCAAAACATAGCTGGCAGCCCTAGACCTGGACTGCTGCTGGTTGGCCGGCAGCTTGCAGGCCGTAGTCATCCCACGCCAGCGCCTCGGGGCCGCCATCCACCTGCTGCGGCGCATCGTACTGCCGCTCCAGCCACTCGGTCATGGCGCGGTTAGCGGACCTGGTCTCGTGCTCAGATGCATTCGTGCTCGACATGATCGTCTCCTTGTCTACTTGCCTACTTGCCTACTTGCCTACTTGCCTACTTGCCTACCTACACTCCGAGCGCCACCACCGACTCGCGCTCTTCCTTGGCCGCCAGCAGCTTGTTCAGCGCCTGCATGTAGGCCTTGGCGCTGGCGACGACGATGTCGGTGTCGATGCCGCGGCCGCTGAAAATGCGCTGGCCGCGGCCGCCCTGCGCGCGCTCGACGGTGCCGACCAGTTCGTCGGCCTCGATGCGGATGGTAACATCGCCCACCGCGTCCATGCCCTGGTCGATGGCCTGGATCATGAATTCGACCAGTTTGTTAGGGGCGCCAACCAAGCGATTGATGCCAGCGTAGACCGCGTCCACCGGGCCGGTGCCGAAGCCGGCGTCGGTGAACAGCTCACCGGTCTCTACGTTGCGCAGCCGCACCACAGCCGTGGGGATGACGTTGGTTCCGCAGTTGACCTGCACGTCCTCGATCTGCCAAACCTCCGGCGGCTGATAGAGCTCGTCGCCGATCAGGGCCTGCAAGTCGGCGTCGGTGACGACCTTCTTCTTGTCGGCCAAGTCCTTGAAGCGCCGGAAGACCTCGTCCAGGTCCTTTTCGCTCAGCCGGTAGCCCATCTCCTCCAGATGGACGCGAAAGGCGTGCCGGCCGGAGTGCTTGCCCAGCACCAGCTTGCTCTGGCTCAGGCCGATGGTGCCCGCGTCCATGATCTCGTAGGTGCGCTTGTGCTTGAGCATGCCGTCCTGGTGGATGCCGGCCTCGTGGGCGAAGGCGTTGGCGCCGACGATGGCCTTGTTGGGCTGCACCACCATGCCCGTATAGCGGCTGACCATGTCGCTGCTGCGGTGGATCTCCTGCGTCACGATGTTGCTATCGACTTCATACACCTGGTGGCGGGTGTAGAGGGCCATGGTGATCTCCTCCAGGCTGGTGTTGCCGGCCCGCTCGCCGATACCGTTGACCGTCACCTCGACCTGGCGCGCGCCGTTCTCCACGCCGGCCAGTGTATTGGCCGTGGCCAGGCCCAGGTCGTTGTGACAGTGGCAGGAGATGACCACGTTCTTGGCCCCCGGCGTGTTCTCGCGGATGTCACGGATCAACTGGCCGTACTCCACCGGCACGGTATAGCCCACGGTGTCGGGGATGTTCAGCGTGGTCGCGCCGGCCTCGATGGCCGCGGCCAGCACCTGGTAGAGGAAGCGGGGATCGCTGCGGCCAGCGTCCTCCGGGCTGAACTCCACGTCTAGACACAGGCTGCGGGCGTAGCCGACCATCTCGCGCACCCGCGCCACCACCTCATCTGGCCGCATCTTCAGCTTGTGCTCCATGTGGATGGGCGAGGTGGCCAGGAAGGTGTGGATGCGCGGCCGGTCGGCGCCCTTGACTGCCTGCCAGGCCGCGTCGATATCGCTGTGGTTTGCGCGCGCCAGGCCGGCGATCACCGGCGGCGGCGCGGCGCGGCCGAACTTATCGACGCGCGGCTCGCGGCCGACGGTCTCGGCCACCTGGCGCACCGCGTCCAGATCGCCGGGCGAAGCCGCCGGAAAGCCGGCCTCGATGATGTCCACGCCCAGCCGGGCCAACTGGCGCGCGATCTCCAGCTTCTCCTGGATGTTCAGCGTGGCGCCCGGCGACTGCTCCCCATCGCGCAGGGTAGTGTCGAAAATCAGCACGACGTCGCGGTCAGCGCTAACGGCAGGGTCCATAGAGGCAATCTCCTTGAGAGGGTAGACAAGTAGACAAGTAGACAAGTAGACAAGGGGTGCCCGTGTGTCTGCCTTGATTCCTTGTGTACTTGTTTACTTGTCTACTTGTGTACTTATCTACTCCACCACAACCGGATCCAACCACGGCATCATCGAGCGCAGTTGGCGGCCGACATGTTCGATCTGCTGGTCGCGCTCTTTGGCGCGCACGGCGTCGAACCAGGGACGGCCCTGGGCATTTTCCTCGATCCAGTCCTCGGCGTAGGCGCCGCTCTGGATGTTGGACAGAATGCCCTTCATGGCCGCGCGTGTGTCGTCGGTGACCACCTTGGGGCCGCTGTAGTAGTCGCCATGCTCGGCCGTGTCGCTCACCGAATAGCGCATGTAGCTCAATCCGCCGCGGTAGAACAGGTCGACGATCAACTTGAGCTCGTGCATGCACTCAAAGTAGGCCACCTCGGGCTGATAGCCAGCGTCGACCAGCGTGTAGAAGGCCGACTTGACCAGCTCGCTGACGCCGCCGCACAGCACCGCCTGCTCGCCGAACAGATCGGTCTCGGTCTCCTCGGTGAAGGTAGTCTTGAGCAGGCCGGCGCGCGCACAGCCGATGCCTGCGCCGTAGGCGATAGCGTCCTGCCAGGCGTGGCCGCTGGCGTCCTGATGGACAGCCACCAGCGCGGGCGTGCCCTGGCCATCCACGTACACCTCGCGCACGCGGTGGCCCGGCGCTTTGGGCGCAATCATGCTGACGTCCACATGCGCTGGCGGCGTGATCTGACCGAAGCGGATGTTGAAGCCGTGGGCGAACATCAGCGTCTTGCCCGGCGTCAGGTTGGGCTCGATGCTCTCCTTGTAGACCTTGGCCTGGATCGTGTCGGGGATGACCATCATGATCACGTCCGCCTCAGCCGCGGCCTGGTCGACCGACTTGACTGTCAGTCCAGCCGCCTGCGCCTTGGCCCAGCTCGGCGAATCGGGGTAAAGCCCTACCACCACGTCCATACCGCTGTCCTTCAGGTTCAGCGCATGGGCGTGGCCCTGGCTGCCATAGCCGATCACGGCGATCTTGCGGCCGGCCAACCGGCTCAAATCTGCATCTTTGTCGTAAAAAAGCGTTGCCATGAATGCTCCTTGAACGATGAACGATGAATGATGAACGATGAATGATGAATCCGGACTCCAGATTCATCATTCATCGTTCATCATTCATCATTTCAGATTCCCATTTTCCTGCCATTGCGCTTACCCGACCCATTGACATGCGCCGACTTCAGCGTGGCCCGGCCGCGGGTGATGGCGACGCGGCCGGTGCGCACCATCTCGCGGATGCCGTAGTGGCTGAGCAGATCGATCAGGCTGTCGATGCGCTCCTCGGCGCCGACCACCTGGATGATCAGCGAGTCCAGGTCGATGTCCACGATCTGCGCCCGGTAGACCTCGACGATCTGCATGATCTCGGCCCTCGCCTGGCCTTCGGTGCGCACGCGGATCAGCGCCAGCTCACGCACCACCACCGGCTGGTCGGTCACGTCCTCGACGCGCGTCACGTCGATCTGCTTCTCCAACTGCTTGACGGCCTGGTCCACCATGCGCTCGTCGCCGTCCACCACGAAGGTCATGCGGCTGATACCCGGCGTCTCGCTGTGGCCGACCGCCAGGCTCTCGATGTTGAACCCGCGCCGCCTGAACAAGCTGGACACCCGCGTCAGCACGCCGGGGCGGTCTTCCATCCATGCGACTACTGTGTGTTTCATGTCTGTTGCTCCTGCCACACGGAACGATGAAGGATGAATGATGAACGATGAATCCGGAATCCGGAATCCGGACTCTGCATTCATCATTCATCGTTCATCATTCATCGTTCATCGTTACCAACTCGGCTGCACGCCCGAATAGCCCTGCACGATAGCCGGACCGGGGCGGCGGATCATATCGCCCACGGCCGCGCCAGGGGCCACCATGGGATAGACGTTGACCTCTTCCATCACCCGGAACTCGACCAGAAAGGGGCCGTCATGGGCGTTGGCGCGCTGGATCGCCGGGTAGACCTCGTCGTTGGTGGTGACCCGCAGCGACGGGATGCCATAGGCATCGGCCAGCTTCATGTAGTCCGGGCTAAGCATGGGGGTGCCGGCGTAGCGCTTCTCGTAGAAGAACTGCTGCCACTGGCGCACCATGCCCAGGAAGCCGTTGTTGATGATGCCGATCTTGACGGCCACGTTCTCTTGCACGATAGTGGCCAGCTCCTGCAGGGTCTGCTGGAAGCCGCCGTCGCCTACGATGGCCCAGACCAACTCCTTCGGGTTGCCCAGCTTGGCGCCGACAGCCGCCGGCACGCCAAAGCCCATGGTGCCCAGCCCGCCGCTGGTGATCAACTGGCCCGGCCGCAGATGGGTGAAATACTGCGCCTCCCACATCTGGTGCTGGCCTACGTCGGTGACCACCGTACACTCGCCCTTGGTGGCATACCACAGTTGCCGCATGACGTAGGGCGGGATCAGCTCGTCTACCTCCTGGGTGGCGATGTCCACCTTGCTGGTGCTTTCCTGCCAGCCGCGGATGGTCTTCAGCCACTCGCCGTGGGTGTTGGGCTGGATGCTAGGCAGCATGGCGCCCAGCGTTTGCTTGCAGTCGCCCAATACCGTCACCGTGGGCCGCACGTTTTTGCCCACCTCGGAGGGGTCCAGCTCGAAGTGGACAACCTTGGCTTTCGGCGCAAAGCGATCCAGCCGGCCGGTGATGCGGTCGTCGAAGCGCATCCCCACCGCGATCAGCACGTCGCACTCCTGGACCGCGTGGTTGGTGGCCGCCTCGCCGTGCATGCCGCCCATGCCCAGTGCCAGCGGATGCTGTTCCGGAATGTTGCCCAGCCCCAACAGCGTGGTCACCACGGGAATCTCCGCCCGCTCGGCCAGCGTCATCAGCTCCTGCTGCGCCTTGCCCATCTGCACGCCGTGGCCGGCCAGGATCAACGGACGGCTGGCCTGGTTGATCAGCTCAGCCGCCCGATCGACCGCACCGGCCTCCTGACGCAGCGCTTTGTGCAGGCTGGGCCGGTTCAGCGTCTCGGGATAGGTCCAATCGATCTTGGCGTTCTGCACGTCCTTGCAGATATCGACCACCACCGGACCGGGCCGGCCGCTGCGGGCGATGAAAAACGCCTCGGCCAAGGCCTCCGGCAGCTCGTGGATGTCGGTGATCAGGTAGTTGTACTTGGTCACTGGCATGGTGACGCCGGTCACGTCGGTCTCCTGGAAGGCGTCGCCGCCCAGCAGGCTGCTGGCCACCTGGCCGGTGATGGCGACAATGGGAATCGAGTCCATCATCGCGTTGGCCAGGCCGGTCACCAGGTTAGTGGCGCCGGGGCCGCTGGTAGCCATGCAGACGCCGACCTTGCCTGTGGCGCGCGCCCAGCCCTCGGCCATATGCACCGCGGCCTGCTCGTGGCGCACCAGCACGTGGCGCACCGGGTAGGCCGGCATGGCGTCATAGGTCGGCAGAATTGCACCGCCCGGATAGCCGAAGACGATGTCCACGCCCTCGCGCAGGATGGTTTCCCAAACGATCTGAGCACCTGTCCGTTCCATGAATTGCACCTCTTTCGCTAGGTCGGTTACGAATTGGCCCAACAAAAAGCCTCAGCGCACCTATGCTCCTGTCTGTGCTCACCGTTGAGTCAAACAGGGACAAACTGGCTGAGGCATCGTTGCTTCACGAGGGCCACATGGCCCATGACCGCCTCTCCCGCCGCAATCCTGCAGATTGCGCACCAAGGGCGGCGGCTTGGACAGCGGCCACCCGGCGCGCTGCCCGTCAGTTGTTAGTTTTAGGTGCAGGGCACTTCCATCTGGCACAAATCAAGTGCCCGGCACCAAATGGCTCAAAAAAAGCCCCTCCCGAAGCTGGGAGGGGCTTTTGATCGCCTTCAAGTGCTTTGCCGCTTTGCTTAGCGCCTGATCAGTCTCCCAGCGGGAACCGGCTCCCGAATAATATTCGGGAGCAGGATAACCAGGAGGCCAAGGAGGATCAGGCTGGTAGCCATGTTGTGTTAAGCACCTTACGGATTTTCCAGAGCTTTCACAAAGCGTGTGGCGCCAGTATAACCGGATGGCGAGCCTTTGTCAACCCCCAAAACGGGGGAAAGGCGTCACAATCTGGATAATTTAAGGTTTCATGACGCGTCGCGTGGGAGGAAGAACCGCGGATCAGCAGAAGATGCGGATCGGAGACGCG
>JBAQCH010000383.1:0-15124 GCA_049294015.1 Anaerolineae bacterium | reverse complement strand
GCTGTTGGCGCCGGGCGTGGCCGCGCTGGTCGCCTGGATGCAGATCGCCTGGCGGGTGCGCGGTGAGACCCTCACTGCGGCCCAGTTTGGCTGGGTCTTGCCCGCGGCCCTGCTGGAGGCCGTGACGCCGGCCGGGGTGCTGCTGGGTTCCGGACTGGTGACGCTGCTGGTGGGCTGCCTGGGCCTGAGCAACGCCTACCTGGCCAGCGTCGAGCGGCGGCTGGGCGGCCTGGCCCTGCTGCTGGCGTTGGGCCTCAGCCGCTGGGAACTGATGGCGCTGCTGCTGCTGGAGGCCATGGGGCTGGCGCTGCTGGGCACCGCCGCTGGGCTGGCATTGGGCTTCTTCCTCAGCGTGGCGGTCTGGCTGCCGGCCCGGGACTACCTGCTGTTGGCGCCGGGCTTCACCCTTTATTGGCAGCCTTTCGTCACAGGCGCCATCGCCGGCCTGCTGGCAACGCTACTCTTCGTGGGCATCACCGGCATCAGCACCGCTCTGCGCTCGCCCATGAGCGCCCTGCGCAGCCGCTCGCCCCGCCACTGGATTCGCGACTGGGGCCACTGGCGCTTTTCGACTCTCGGCGTGTTATTCACCGCCTTGTTGGTGGCCTCGCTAGGCGTGCTGGTGCTGGGCTTGCATGCCGGCCTGATCCTCACTGTGCTGGCGCTGCTGTTAGCCGCCGCACTAAACGCAGGTAGCTGGCTGCTGACGCGCTTCTATTGGCGGCTGCCGACGCCGGAAAGCGCGCCGCTGTGGGCGCTGGCCGTGCAAGGTCTGGCTCGCCACCGCCGCCAGACAGCCGGCATGACCCTGGCGATGATCGCCGGCACGTTAGGCGTTGGCTTGGCTGCCTTGAGCTGGATGAGCCGGCGGGCCGAGGCGACTTTCCCCCTCTGGGTTGCCGCTATGCTGTTGGTGGCCTGCGCCACGTTGGTGCTGACATCAGCCGCGTTGGCCGCGCTGGAGCGACGCCAGGAATTGGGCTTGTTGGCTGCGTTGGGCGCGCGTCGCGGCCGTGTGCGCCGGCTGATCCTGCTGGAAAACAGCATCGTGGCCCTGGCTGGCGGCACATTGGGCGCCATGCTGGCCCTCCTCGCCTGGGCGCTGGTGGGCGCCGGGGCCGGCTCAGGCAGTTGGCCGCTGGCGCTTGCCATTGCCGGTATCGACGTGCTGGCCGCGCTGGTCACCGCCACCGTTGGCGCAGCGCCCGTGCTGTGGTTGATCTCCCGCCAGCCGCCCGGCCTCTCGCTGCGCGACCGGCCGTGGCTGACGCCATAAATCCTATCATGGGACGCAGATGCACGCAGATTGACGCAGATCTGAGTAACGCATCGGCGAAAATCCACACTGCACCTTCGAATCTGCGTCCAATGCAGGCAAGTGTAACGCTGGCATCCCGGTCATCCCAAAGGATAATTCTGTCATGATTCTGATGCGCAAACCAAGCGGCAGCCAGCTCAAGGAGTTTATCGAGCAGCAAGCTGCCCAATCCTTCAGCTACCCGGACGTCGAGGCGACGCGCGGCCCGGCGCCGCCCGGCTATGCCGTCGACCACAACCGCATTCAACTGGGCCGCGGCGAAGTAGCTTATCAGCGCGCCCGCAAGGCCCTGTTGCGCTGGCGTATGTTCGAGCTGGCCTGGGTGCAGTTGTGCTGGCCCAACGTCCCCGTACAGGCCGGCAGCACCGTCGCTATCCTGGCACGCGCTGCGGGCGGCTGGTGGCTGAACGCGTGTCGCATCGTCTATACCTTCGACGAGGCGGGCGACATCGAGCGCCTGGGCTTTGCCTACGGTACTTTACCTGAGCACGCTGAGAAGGGCGAAGAGCGCTTCACCGTGGAATGGCATCACGCCGACGACACGGTGTGGTTCGACATGCTCGGCTACTCGCGGCCCAACCATCGGCTGGCGCGGGTTGGCGGTCCGTTGGCCCGGCGCACCCAGCAGCGCTTTGCGGCCGACGCGCAGCAGGCTATGGTGCGCGCGGTTGGCGGCCGCTGAACAGTACGCCGAGGGCTGTGAGCAGGTTGATTGAGTAGGTCACTGTACACGTGCACTTGCGCCGGCCCACTCGGGGGTGCTTCGCAAAGCGCAGCGCAGGTGCAAGTGTCGAAATCAACCTGCTCGCAGCCCCTGGCTAATAGTTGCGAACTGTGCGAGACAGAGGAGAGTATGATGATCAACGGTACCCCCCTGGTAGAAGCCAAGGGCCTGAGCAAGAGCTATCATACCCAGACCGGCGAAGTCCAGGCGTTGGATCAGGTCGATCTGGCGCTGCGAGCCGGTGAGTTCGTGGCGCTGGTGGGGCCAACCGGCAGCGGCAAGACCACCCTGCTCAGCCTGCTGGCCGGGCTGGAGCCAGCCGATGCGGGCGCGATCCTGCTGCTAGGCCAGCGTCTGAACGATCTGGACGACGACGGCCTGGCCGACCTGCGCCTGCGGGCCGTAGGCATGATCTACCAGAGCTACAACCTGTTTTCCGGTTTCACCGTGCGCCAGAACGTACGTTTGCCACTGCAATTGATGACCCGCCGGCCGCCCTTCGACGCCACCCAGCGCACCAATCAACTGTTGGCTGACTTTGGCCTGCCCGATTTGGCCGAGCGCTACCCGGCTGAGCTGTCAGGCGGACAGCAACAACTGGCGGCCATTGCCCGCGCCCTGGCCACCAACCCGCCGCTGATCCTGGCCGACGAGCCGACCGCCAATGTGGACACCGGCATGAGCCGGCAGATCGTCTCGCGCCTGCGCTCCCTGGCCGACAATGGAGAGCACGGGGTATTGCTGGCCACCCACGACCTGCGCATGGCCAGCCAGGCTGACCGCGTGCTCTCCATGCGCGACGGCCGCATCGTCAAGGAGACGGTTATGCAGCCAGGGCGGTCGGGGCGTGAGGTGATTGCCGAGTTGGCGTGATCGGAGAGGAACTGGAGGACCTGGTGGAGCTCAGAGGAACTGGCGAACTGGCAGGTACTGCAGGAGTTGCGGCCATGTCTGGCCTTCCCCTGAGTTCCTCCGAGTTCCCCTGATTTCCCCTAAGTTCCTCTGAGTTCCCCCACTTCCCCTACTTCCCCTCTCTTCGCTTACGTCCCAACACAAAGTAAGCGATGGGGCCTACGAAATTGATGAACGCGACCAGCGTCCACAGCTTCTTGCTGCCCTTGATTTGATCGACTGGCCGACGGCGGATGTCGATCAGCGCTGCAGCCAGCAACGCCATTTGGACCAGGCCAACAATGCTGATGCCCAACTGTTTCTGGGGCGACAGATCGCTCCATTGCTTCTTCGTTAAGGATTGGTTTGTCATGGGAGCCTCTTCTGACTTTGATAGATTCTGCTGATTCGCGTCGCGATTGGGGTGTCACGCTTCGCCAGACTGGGTTAACTGTGCCACAAAACTGGCGTGTTCTGGGCTGGCCAGGCCTTGGTTCAACACGGCCATCAGCCCGGACAGATCACCGGTCCAGAACCGCTCTGGGTGCAGCCATAGGCCAGGAAAGAACTGGCTGCGCAGGACGCCACGCTCGTCGGGGATCATCACCTGGTACTCGCCCTCTACCAACACATGCCACACCGCCCGTTCCTCCTGGGCCAACAGCACCAGATACTCCTGCACGCCGTTGCGCCGGTAGACGCGCAGCTTGGTGTTCATGTCGAAGGAGACGGTGCTGCCAGACACCTCGACTACCAGTTCAGCCGGTCCCTCGAGGTAATCGTCGGGACTAATGCGGCATGCACCGCCGTAGGCTTCTTCGATGAACAACATCGCATCAGGCTGTAATTCGTTGTCGTAGTCGAGCCGGAGGCTGGCATTATCCGCCCAAGCCACACCCGGCGCCGCCATCGAGTAGTTTACCAGCCAGGCCATCACTGTTCCGTGCGGCCGGCTGTGCTGAAGGTAATGAACTGGTGACGGCATATAGACAACTCCCTCTATCAACTCAGCCCGCTTAACATAGGGCATGGCCCGGTAGCGGCGCTCGAACTCTGCCCGGCTCAGGTGGTCGCCCGCTTGCAGCGACGGGACTGCGCTGCGCGTTTCCTCGGCCCTTGTTTTCGTCCAGCCCATCGCAGCCGGACGCTCGTCTGTTCTTTCCGGCGCTGTGATTGTCATCTCGCTCTCCTGTTCGTCTACTGCCCTTGACGCTGCACGTTGCCGCGATTGTAGCACGGCTGACGCTGGAAATCAAGCTTCCAGCAAGCTGGCCCCTGCACGCGGGAGCGCTTGCAGCAAAGCACGCAGCGCGGTATCCACTGGGAAGCGCAGGGTAAGTGGATCAGCAGCAATTCCAAATATGAACTCCGGCAACGCGGAGTCGAGCCTTTAGGCGGGTTAGAGCGCCTGATTCGCACCGGCAAACCCGGCTGAAGCCTCGACTCCGTGCCAAATTTGGAATTGCTGGTGGGGTCAGGCAGCCTGCCGCCGCTGCTGCCACACCCACCCCCGGCCGGGAGCGAACAGCGCGGCCAGCAGGAACAGGGCCGTGCAAACCAGCACGATGGCCGCGCCCGAGGCGACGCCGGCGTAGTAGGAGAGATACAGGCCGACGATGCTGGAGAGCGTACCGATCAGCGCAGCTACTGCCATCATCGGCAGCATGCGCCGTGTCAGCAAAAAGGCCGTGGCGGCCGGGGTGATCAACATGCCCAGCATCAAGGCGACGCCGACCGTCTGCAGCGAGACCACGATGGCCACAGCAATCAGCACCAGCAGCAGATAGCGCAGCCGGTCGCCACGCAACCGCAGCGTCTCAGCCAGCACGGGGTCAAAGGAGATGACCATAAACTCCTTGTAGAAGGCGACGATAGCGCCAATTACCAGCAGCCCAAAGGCCGCGGTAAGCACCAGATCCCCTTGCGACACCCCCAGCACGTCGCCAAACAGGAAATGCACCAAGTCCACGGTATAGCTGCGCATGGTGGAGATCAGGGCGATGCCCAGAGCAAACATACCGACGAAGACGATGCCGATGGCGGTGTCTTCCTTAACCTGCGCGGCCTTGCTGACGGCGCCGATGCCCAAAGCCGCCAGGATAGCCGTCAGCAGCGCCCACCAGAAGAGCGTGTCGCGGCCGCCGCCGCTGACAAGGTAGCCGACGGCCACACCGGGCAGGATCGAGTGGGCCAGCGCGTCGCCAAAGAAGGCCATGCCTTGCAGCACGACGTACGTCCCGACCAGCGCGCAGACGACGCCGACCATGATGGCCGCAATCATGCCGCGCACCATGAAGGCGTAGGAGAGGGGTTCGAGGAGCAGTTGGATGAGGTTGGGCATGGGTGACAGGGTGACAAGGTGACTGGGTGACAAGGTGACTAGGTGACCGGGTGACAAGGTGACCGGGTGACAAGGTGATTGGGTGGCAGGATGACTGGGTGACCGGGTAACAGGATATCTGTCACCATATCACCGTGTCACCGTGTCACCCAGTCACCTTGTCACCGTGTCACCGTGTCATCTTCTCACGGTCATTCGCCTTCGCAGCATGTATCGCTGAGAACCATGGTGCCAGCGGAGGTGTCAATCATGTGGATGTGGCCGCCATAGGCTGCGAGGAGCCGTTCTGGGGTAAAGACCAGGCCCGGCGCGTCCAGACCCAGCAGGCGCCGGTTGAGCAGCATCACCCGGTCGAAACGCTCGGCGGCCAGGTTCAGGTCGTGGGTGGCGATCATGACTGTGACCCGACGCGCGCGCAGCGCGGCCAGCACCTCGAAGATATCCTGCTGCGACGGCACGTCCAGGCCGGTCAGCGGTTCGTCCATCAGCATCAGCGCTGCCTCCTGGGCCAGGGCGCGGGCAATGAAGACGCGCTGCTGCTGGCCGCCGGAGAGCTCGCCGATCTGGCGGCGGGCCAGGTCATCCATACCCACCACCTGCAGACTCTGGTGTACCAGGTCCCAATCCTTGCGGCCGGGGCGGCGAAAGAGGCCCAGCTTGCCCACGCGGCCCATCATCACCACATCAGCCACGCTGACCGGAAAACGCCAGTCTACCTGGCTGCGCTGCGGCACGTAGGCGATGCAGATGTGGCCGCCGGGCTGCGAGCCGTAAACCGTGACCTGGCCGCTGCTGGCCGGCAGCACGCCGGCGATCACCCGGAAGAGCGTGCTCTTGCCCGCGCCGTTAGGGCCGACCACCGCCACCTGCTCACCGACGATCAGTTCGAAGGAGAGATCTTCCAGCGCGTATTGGCCGTTGTAGCGGGCTGAAACGGCGCTCAACGCCAGGATGGGTTGATCTGGTTGATGCGGTTCGAGATGGCCAGTCAGCACGGCCGGCCGGCGGAGGGTATCGATGGACATAGGGCATGAAACTCGATCAGGGGGAGTTGAGCGTCCCCACATGCGGCTGTTGCGCACACGAGCCGCACCTGGGGCGCTCACTCCGCGCCGAATGGCGCTGTTATTTCAGCGCTTCTACGATGGCGGTAATGTTGTAGCGCACAAAGGCTTCATACGTGTCGGCGCCGCCGCCCGCCTCGCTGAGTGAGCCAGTGAAAAGGAACACCAACTGCGCGCCGGTGTCAGCCGCCACCCGCTCTGACAGGGTAGGGTTGACCGTCGAATCCACAAAGACCACTCTGGCGCCTAGCTCACGCATCGCATCCTCCAGGCGGGCCAGCTCCTGGGCCGACGGCGCGCTCATGGTGCTGTAGCCGGGCACGACGGTACCGACCGTCTCCAGGCCATAGCGCTGCGCCAGGTAGCCGAAGGCGTCATGGTCGACTACCAACTGGCGGTTCTGCGGCGCAATCTTGTCGATTTGCCCCTGCGCCCAGGCGTCCAGCGCCTGCAAGCTGCGGTCGTAGGCCTCTGCGTTGGCCTGATAAGCGGCCGCGTTGGCCGGGTCGAGCTCACTCAGGGCCGCGGCAATGTTGCGGGTCCAGACGCGCACGTTGTTGGGGTCCATCCAGACGTGAGGATCGATCCCCTCATGGGTGCCGCCCTCATGCGCTTCACCCGTCCGGGTCTGTACGCCGTCGGAGACAGCCACGATGCGGGCGCTGCCGCCGGCGCTCTGGAGCAGGCGATCCAGGAACTCCTCCAGGCCCAGGCCGTTGACGAAGACCAGTCCGGCTTCGGCGACGTGGGCTGTGTCCTGCGGCTTAGGCTGGAAGCCGTGGGGGTCGGCGCCGGCCGGGAGCAGCACAGTCAGGTCGATCAGATCGCCGCCTACCTGGCGCACCACGTCGCCCACGATGGTGGTGGTAGCGACAACCTTGGGTTTTGCGCCGTCCGCCTGGTTCGAGGAGATGGGAGTGGGGGTGGGCGCGTTCGCACAGGCCGCCAGGCTGGTCAGCAAGGCAAGCAGGACGAAGGTTATGGTCGTTCGATGATGATTCATAGTAAGATGCCAGCTTCAGCCAGCCAGGTCAGTCGTGACATTGCTCGCATAGCCCGTAGAACTCCAGCAGATGGCCGCGAATCTGAAAGTTCAGGCGCTGGGCCAGCTCCTGCTCCAGCTCACCCACTGCGCACTCGTCGAACTCGATCACCGCGCCGCAGTCGGAGCAGACCAGATGGTGGTGGCCGCCCTCGGCCAGCGTCAGGCAGACGCCGCGCTCACCCAAAAAGATAGGACGCACCACGCCCAGCGTTGTCAGCAGCTCCAGCGTGCGGTAGACCGTGGCGCGCCCCAGGCTGGGATAGATGTCCTGGGCGCGCGCCAGTACTTCGGCCGGGGTCATGTGGCCATCGCCGCTCTCCAGCGCTTCCAGCACCGCCTGGCGCGGCGGGGTCAGCTTGAAGCCGGCAGTCTGCATCTGTCGGGCAAATCGTGTGCTCATAGGGTTATCAAACGGGTGGTTCAACGTGGGTTGAAACCCTTTGGGTTTTCGTATGCAACCAGCAATTCGCGGCCAAAAACGGTACCCCGTAGGGTTTGAGGTCAACCAGTACCGAATAGACCCTTATTGAACAATTGAGACATTGTCTCAGTGAGACGGTTTCTCAATTATGCCTGGAAACTCAGGATTGTCAAAACGCGCCTACAGAGACTCGCCTGGCCGAATGCAAGCGTGCTCGCCGCACAAAACCTTGGCGTTCTTGGCGCCTTTGCGTGCGAATCGTGGACTACTGAAACTTCTTGACACGCCTGGGGGCCTGTGGTACAACGACCTGCGCGCTGGCGGGACTGAGCAGCTACCCTGAAGGTCGGCCAGAGCGCCACCTTGTTTCTGGACGGTTACTGAGTGTTTCGCCGAGGCTCGCGACGACCCTATGCATGAGCTGCCTGTCACCCAAGCCATCCTTGCCACTGCGCTCGACGCCGCCCAGCAGGCGCACGCCCAGCGCATCGTCGCCATCGACCTGGTGATCGGCGAGCTGAGCGGCATCGTGGACGACTCGGTGCAGTTCTACTTCGACATCCTGAGCCGGGACACGCCGGCCCAGGGCGCACAGTTGCGTTTCCAGCGCCAGCCGGCCAAAGTCGCTTGTCAGGACTGCGGCTACGCCTACGACGCTGCGCCCCCTCTGGCGCCCTTCTGCCCTGTCTGCGGCAGCCTGCATGTTCAAGTCAGCGGCGGCCGCCAATTTCACCTGGAAAGTATCGAGATCGATGACCAAGATCCCAGTAGTCCAGCAGATCCTAAGCGCTAACGACGCCATCGCCGCCGAGAATCGCGCCGCCCTGGACGCGGCCGGCAGCCTGGGCGTCAACGTCATGGCCTCGCCCGGCGCAGGCAAGACCAGCCTGATCCTGGCCACGGCGCGGCGACTGCCGGAAGGGCTGCGGCTGGCAGTGATCGAAGGAGATGTGGCCGGCCGCATCGACGCCGACGCCATGACCGCGGCCGGCATCCCGGTGGTGCAGATCAACACCGGCGGCGGCTGCCACCTGGACGCGCCCATGGTGCGCTCGGCCCTGCCGCACTTATTGCCCGGCGGCGTGGACGTGCTGATGGTCGAGAACGTGGGCAATCTGATCTGTCCGGCCGAGTTCAGCCTGGGCACGCACGTCAATTTGGTGGTGGCCAGCACGGCCGAGGGCCACGACAAGCCCTACAAGTACCCGGGCATGTTCTCGGCAGCCGACGTGGTGGCGCTGAACAAGGCCGACGTGGCGGCGGTGTTCGACTTCGACTTTGAGGCCTTCCAGCGCGGCGTGCGCATGGTCAACCCGCAGGCGCCGATCTTCGTCGTCTCGTGTCGCAGCGGTGAGGGGCTGGACGCGTGGGTGGAGTGGTTGGCGGCGCGACAAACCGCCGAGACCCTTCGCCGAGCCTCAGGGTGACAGGTTCGCACGTGGTGTCATGCTGAGGTCCGCCGAAGCATCCCTGGTTGATCGCATCGAGACCCTTCGCCGAGCCTCAGGGTGACACAGAGACGTATGGAAACCAACATGCCTTCACTATCAGCGCAGCGCCGCTTGAGCATCGAAATCCACGGCGCGGTGCAGGGCGTCGGCTTCCGGCCCTTCGTCTATCGACTGGCAGCGGATCTGGGGCTGGCCGGCTGGGTGATCAACGACACGGCCGGGGTGTTTATCGAGGTGGAGGGGGATGAGTCGCTGCTGGCCGAGTTCCTGCGCCGGCTGTCCACGGAGGCGCCGCCACGCGCCTTGATCCAGTCACTGGACGCGGACTGGCTGACGCCGGCCGGCTATGCTCACTTCGAGATCCGCCACAGCGACGGCCAGGGCAGCAAGACCGTGCTGGTGCTGCCCGACATCGCCACCTGTCCCGACTGCCTGCGCGAGCTGTTCGACCCCACCGACCGCCGCCATGGCTACCCCTTTACCAACTGCACCAACTGCGGCCCCCGCTTCAGCATCATCCAGGCGCTGCCCTATGACCGGCCCAACACCACCATGCAGCGCTTCGTCCTATGCCCGGCCTGCCAGGCCGAGTACGACAGCCCGCTCGATCGCCGCTTCCACGCCCAGCCGAACGCGTGTCCGGTGTGTGGGCCGCAGTTGGCGGCGATCGGTAAACAGTCAACGGTGAACGGTGAACAGTCGCCCGACCACCGTTCACCGTTCACCGTTCACCTTCAGGTGGCCGTCGAAGCCCTGCGCGCCGGCCAGATCGTGGCCGTCAAGGGACTGGGCGGCTTTCATCTGATGGTGGATGCGGGCAATGCAGCGGCGGTGGCGCGGTTGCGGCGGCGCAAGCAGCGCTACGAGAAGCCGCTGGCGCTGATGGTGCGCGACCTGGCGGCGGCGCGGCGGCTGGTGGAGGTGGATGAGCAGGCTGCGGCGCTGCTGGCGTCGGCTGAAGCGCCGATTGTGCTGCTGCCGCGGCGGGCCGATGCGCCCGTGGCGGCGAACGTCGCGCCGGGCAACCCTACGTTGGGGGTGATGCTGGCCTATACGCCGCTGCATCACTTGTTGTTGGACGAAGTGGCTCGGTCGGCCCCTCCGGGGGGCTACGCACAGACCGGCCACAGCATTTCAGCGTTGGTGGCAACCAGCGGCAACCTGAGCGACGAGCCGATCTGCATCGACAACGACGAGGCCGTGCAGCGGCTGGGCGCGATCGCCGATCTGTTCCTGGTGCATGACCGGCCTATCGAGCGCCACGTGGACGACAGCGTGGCCTGGATCATCGAGAACCAGCCGCGGCTGCTGCGCCGGGCTCGAGGCTACGCGCCGCTGCCGGTGCTGCTGGCCCAGCCCGCGCCGACGATCCTGGCCGTGGGCGCGCATTTGAAGAACACCGTTGCAGTGAGCGTCGGCCGCCAGGTCTTTATCAGCCAGCACATCGGCGACCTGGAGACGGCCGAGGCCCTGGCGGCCTTCGAGCGGGTCATCGCCGACTTCCTGCGCCTGTACGAGGCCGAGCCGGTGGCCATCGCACATGACATGCACCCGGATTACCTGTCGACGCGCTGGGCGCGCGAGAATGATGAAGTAGGAACGATGAATGATGAATCCGGAGCAGATCATCGTTCATCGTTCATCATTCATCGTTCATCGTTGGTTCCTGTCCAGCACCACCATGCGCACCTGGCGGCCTGTTTGGCGGAGAACGGCGCCAGCGGGCCAGCCTTAGGCGTGACGTGGGACGGCGCCGGCTATGGGCTGGACGGCACGATCTGGGGCGGCGAGTTCCTGCTGGGCGACGCGGCCGATTTCGTGCGTGTGGCCCATTTGCGGCCGTTTCGCCTGCCCGGCGGCGATGCGGCGGTCAAAGGGCCGCGGCGGGTGGCGCTGGCCCTGCTGTGGGAACTGTACGGCGAGGCCGCGCTGGAGATGCGTGACCTGCCCCCGATTCGAGCGCTGGCCCCCAGCGAGAGCTCGGTGCTGGCTCACATGCTGCGCCGCGGCCTCAGCGCGCCCGTCACCACCAGCGCCGGTCGCCTCTTCGACGGCGTGGCCGCGCTGCTGGGCCTGCACCAGCAGGTCAGCTTCGAGGGCCAGGCGGCGATGGCACTGGAGTACATCGCCGACCCCGCCGTGTCCGACGCCTACCCCATGACATTGTCATCCCACCAATCACCTGCCGATTCATCGTTCATCAATCATCATTCATCGTTAATCCTCGACTGGCAGCCGTTGATCGAGACGCTTGTGCATGACTTGCGGGCCGGCGTCTCTTCTGGTATGATAGCCGGACGTTTCCACAACGGCCTGGCCGCGGCCATTGTCGCCGTCGCTCAAGCCGTCGGCCAGCCGCAGGTGGCATTGACCGGCGGCTGTTTCCAGAACCGCCTGCTGCTGGAGCGCACCGCCAGCCGGCTGCGCCGGGCTGGCTTCCAGGTCCTGCTGCACCGCCAGGTCCCGCCCAACGACGGCGGCATCAGCCTGGGCCAGATAGCCGTGGCCGCCGCACGCCTAAGCAAATAGCCATCGCAACGCAGCTCGACCAATCTACCAATTTACCATTCCACCACTCTTGAGGTCCCACCATGTGTCTCGGCGTTCCCGGTAAAGTAATCGACGTTTACGATGATGCGTTGGGCATCGCCATGGGCAAAGTGAGCTTCAGCGGCATCGTCAAGGAGGTCTGCCTGGCTTACACGCCCGAGGCCGAGACAGGACAATACGTGGTCGTCCATGCCGGCTTCGCCATCAGCGTTGTAGACGAGCAGGAGGCGATGGAGGTGTTCAAGATGCTGGAGCAGATGGACGAACTGGCGGAGCTAGATATCCCCCAGCCCGAATGAAGCGTGTGCTCGCTGATTTCAGCACATAGTCGTCGATCAACCACATTGGAGGATCAGATGAATGTTCAGTATGTATTGAGCGACTACGTAGAAGAAGCCATGAGCCAGGCTGTGTATGATAAACTCGAAGACGGAACTTTTGCTGGGCGTATCCCTGCCTGCCTGGGGGTCGTCGCGTTCGGAACTTCCTTGCGAGAGTGCGAACAGGAGTTGAGATCGACTCTTGAGGATTGGATCCTGTTGGGGTTGAAGTTAAAGCATCCTCTGCCCGTTGTTGCGGGCATCGACTTGAATCGAGAGCCAATCTATGAGCCGCTGGCAGCCTTGCAAACGGCGTGATTTCATCGTGCGTCTGCGGGCGCTTGGTTTCGACGGACCGTTTTCAGGCACGCGTCATCAGTTTTTGGTGTATAACCAACGCCGACTGACAGTGCCGTCCAACGCAGAATATTCCGTCCCCCAACTGCGAATGCTGCTCCGAGAAGTCGCCGAAATCATTGGCCGCGAGATTTCGGCTGATGAGTGGAACGATCTCTGATTGGCGCCTAACAGCACCTGGATGAGGATTTGAAACAGTGCGTTTTGTCGACGAATATCGAAACGAGACTGCTGCCCAGAAATTCCTGCACGCGATCCACGAGCTGGTCACCCGGCCCTGGACGATCATGGAGATCTGCGGCGGGCAGACGCATACGCTGATCCGCTCAGGCATCGACGCCATGCTGCCGGCGTCGGTGACGCTGGTGCACGGCCCCGGCTGCCCGGTGTGCGTCACGCCGCTGGAGCTGATCGACAGGGCCGTGGCCATCGCTCGCCGGCCGGAGGTGATCATGACCTCCTTCGGCGACATGCTGCGCGTGCCCGGCTCCAGCATCGACCTGCTGGGCGTCAAGGCGGCCGGCGCGGACGTGCGCATGGTCTACTCGCCGCTGGACGCGGTCAAGCTGGCCCAACAGCACCCGGAGCGGCAGGTGGTCTTCTTCGCGGTCGGCTTCGAGACCACCGCGCCCGGCAACGCGATGGCCGTCTGGCAGGCGCGGCAGTTGGGGCTGACCAACTTCTCGATCCTCTGCTCGCACGTGCTGGTGCCGCCGGCCATGGAGGCCATCCTGGGCTCGCCCGACACGCTGGTGCAGGGCTTTCTGGCGGCCGGCCACGTCTGCGCGGTGATGGGTTACTGGGAGTACGAGCCCATCGCCGAGCGCTACCGCACCCCCATCGTCGTCACCGGCTTCGAGCCGCTGGACCTGCTGCACGGCATCTACCTGACGCTCACCATGCTGGAAGAGGGCCGGTGGGGCGTGGAGAACCAGTACGCGCGGGCCGTGACGCGCGACGGCAACCTCCCGGCCCAGCGGCTGCTGGGCCAGGTCTTCGAGATCGCAGACCGCGCCTGGCGCGGCATCGGCCTGATCCGGCAGAGTGGCTACCGGCTGCGGCCCGAGTTCGCCGCCTTCGACGCCGAGCAGCGCTTTGACGTGGGCGACGTGACCGCGCAGGAATCGCCCCTGTGCATCGCCGGCCAGATCATGCAGGGCCTCAAAAAGCCGCACCACTGCGCCGCATTTGGCACCCTCTGCACGCCCGAACGCCCTCTGGGTGCGCCCATGGTCTCGTCCGAAGGCGCGTGCGCGGCCTATTACCAGTTTGCGCGATCTTCCTGAGCTACACAGAGAGCACAGAGGAGACACAGAGGACACGGAGAAGAGACAGAGCGCCCTGCCTGCCATGTTCTCAACATTTTCTCTGCGCTCTCTGTGGAGATCCGTCTAGCTCCACCGAATGTCTTCTCTGTGCTCTCTGTGCTTCCTCTGCGCCCTCTGTGGAGCTCCGTCTAGCTCCGCCGAGCGTCTTCTCTGCGCTCTCTGTGTCTCCTCTGTGCTCTCTGTGTAGCTCTGAATAGCTCCGCCGATTGTCTTTCACACACATCCCGTTTGACGCCATGCTCTCCAACCCTTTCGCCAACCTCGCCTGCCCCATCCCGATCAGCGACTACCCGACCGTCACCCTGGCCCACGGCGGCGGCGGGCGGCTGTCGCAGATGCTGATCGAGCGCATGCTGCTGCCCGCGTTCAGCAATCCCCAGCTTGCTAGCCTGCACGACGGCGCGCTGCTGGAGGTCAACGGCGCACGGCTGGCCTTCAGCACCGACTCCTTCGTCATCAGCCCGCTCTTCTTTCCCGGCGGCGACATCGGCTCACTCGCCGTACATGGCACTGTCAACGACCTGGCCATGTGCGGCGCGCAGCCGCTGGCCCTGTCGGCCGGCTTCGTGCTGGAGGAGGGGCTGCCCATGCAGGACCTGTGGCGCGTGGTGCAGTCGATGCAGGCCGCCGCGCAGGATGTGGGCGTGCCCATCGTCACCGGCGACACCAAGGTGGTGGACCGCGGCAAGGGGGACGGCATCTACATCAACACCTCGGGCATCGGCGTCATCCCGCCTGGGGTGCAGATCGATCCGCAGCGCGCCCAGCCCGGCGACTTGGTGCTGCTCAGCGGCGCGATTGCCGTACACGGTATCGCCATCATGTCGGTGCGCGAGGGGCTGGCCTTCGAGACCGAGCTGAGCAGCGACTCGGCTCCGCTGCACCGCCTGACAGCCGCCATGCTGGCCGTGGGCGGCGACGCCATCCACGTGCTGCGCGACCCGACGCGCGGCGGGCTGGCCGCTTCGCTCAAAGAGATCGCCCAGGCGGCGCGTGTCGGCATCGCGTACGAGGAGCGCAAGCTGCCGGTGCCGCCGGCGGTTGCGGCCGCGTGCGACATGCTGGGCATGGATCCGGTCTATGTCGCCAACGAGGGCAAGCTGGTCGCCCTTGTGGCGCCCGCAGCCGCCGAAACAATTCTCGCTGCTATGCGCCGTCACCCGCTTGGCGCCGAAGCCGCCATCATCGGGCACGTCACAGAGCAGCATCCGGGTGTTGTGGTGGCGCGCACGAGTATTGGCGGCACCCGCATCGTCGATATGCAAGTCGGCGAGCAGTTACCGCGCATCTGCTAGAAAGTGGCCGCCATGCTTC
>JBAQCH010000382.1:0-1800 GCA_049294015.1 Anaerolineae bacterium | reverse complement strand
GGGACGTGGTGGCTCACCTGTGGCAGACGACCACCACGCCCGATCTGCTGCGGCTGGGCCAAGGGCTGTACGAGCGGGACTGCACCGGCTGCCACGGCCCGGCGGGACAGGGGGACGGCCCCGGCGCGGCTGCGCTGCGCCAGCAGGTGGAGCAACGCAGCGCAACCGGCATGGACGGGCACAGCCCCGGCGGCTTGCACAGCATGGACATGGCCGCCATGGAACGCCCCGCAACCGACTTCACTGACCTTACGACCCAGGCCGGCGCGGCCGACATGCTCTACTACGGCAAGCTGGTGCGAGGCGGCATGGGCACATCCATGCCCTATTTCGGGACGATCTACAGCGAAGACGAGCTGTGGGCGGTGATCGCCTACCTGCGCAGCTTTGCCTTTCGCAATGACGACTAGAAGACGGTGGTGAAGGTGCGTCCCCAGGTATCGCTCTAGTATCGTGTCAATGCTCATTGGAGGAGTAGGCGTCCCCAGACGCCGGGTTCGCATGTGAGCATGCGAACTTCCCAGATCATGATTGACGCAACACTAGCCGGTTCCGTGAACCGGCGGGGGCAAGTACTGACGAGTTATTTACGCCTTTGTGTACCAGGCCGCCCCTCCGGCGGCAAAGCAACATAAATTGGGCGGGCTGGCGTTACGTTTCCCCTCTCACAACAAAGCAGGATACAGCCGATGATGCAGCCGCTCGACAGGCAGGCCAGTTTTTTCGCTGCTTGCCCACCAATTGGCCGTGTGTTACAATGCTTGCAGCGAGCCGATTGAACCGCTCAACCTGGCTGTTGTCAGGACAAGCACAGAGCAGGAGGCTGCACAATGCCATCACCCTTTCCCGGCATGGACCCCTATCTGGAAGGCGAGATGTGGCAGGAGTTCCATGAACGCCTCGCCAATCAGATCAGCGCCGAGTTGTTGCCCCAACTGGGACCCAAATATGTAGCCCTGCTGGCAAAACGCTACGTGGTGGGTTCGCCCACCTCAGGCATTCTGCCTGGGCTGGGGCTGAACATCGTCGATTGGCCGCAGCAACGGGTGATCTACCCCGACGTCCACGTGGCTGCGCTGCCGGAGCGTAGGCTGCGCGAGCCGACCGTGGGCTACGGAGCCGAAGCAGCGCTGATGGAGCCGGTGGTGGAGGTAGCCAATCCCTTGCCGGCAGCGCCGCAGCTCAGCGTCGAAATCCGCGATGTGGCCCAGCGCCGGCTGGTGACGGCGATCGAGATTCTCTCACCGGCCAACAAGCACAGCCAGGGCGCGGTGGAGTATCACGAACGGCGCATCGGGCTGTTGCAGACCCGCACCCACCTGCTGGAGATCGACTTGCTGCGCGGCGGCAGCCGCATTCTGCTGCTTGCCGAGCCGCCGGCCGCGCCCTACTACGTCTATTTAAGCCGCGCAGAACGCCGCCCCTACACGCAGATTTGGCCCATGGGGCTGCGCCAACGTCTGCCGGCAGTGCCGGTTCCGCTGCTACAGCCCGACCCCGACGTGGCGCTCGACCTGCAAGCGGCCGTTGATGCCTGCTTTGCGCTGGTGGGCTACGAGCGCCTGCTGGACTACGCCGATCCCCCGCCTCCGCCGCCGCTGAGCACAGAAGACGCCGACTGGGTAGAGGAACGTTTGCACACGGCCGGCCTGCGATGAACGCCGATCTGTTATTAGACATTCATGCGCTGGGCGCACAACCGTTGATGAAAATGGAGTCGCGTGCTAAACTAAGGCCACTTGGTTGGCGCAGAGGTCGAAACAAACTTGGTGCCAAGAGCCTGAGGATTAGACGGACCTG
>JBAQCH010000381.1:0-2347 GCA_049294015.1 Anaerolineae bacterium | reverse complement strand
CGCCGCCGAGGTTGGCCCCGCCCAAGCCGCAGAAGATCGCCGTGATCGGCGCGGGACCGTGCGGCTTGACCGCGGCTTTGCGGCTGGCCCAACAGGGCTACCCCGTCACCGTCTTGGAGCGCATGCCCGAGCCGGGCGGCATGATGACCTACGGCATCCCCGCCTATCGCCTGCCACGCGAGCCGCTCTTCGCCGAGATCGAGCACATCCGGCGGGCGGGGGTGGAGATCCGCTGCAACATGGAGCTAGGCAAAGACTACACCGTCAAGAGCCTGCAAGCCGACGGCTACGCGGCCATTGTGCTGGCCTTGGGCGCACATCAGAGCCGGCAGTTGGACGTACCGGGCGAGGACCTGCCCGGCGTCTACCACGGCGTGCAGATGTTGCGCGATATCGCGTTGGGGAAGCTGCCCGACCTGACCGGCAAGGTGGTAGTCGTAGTAGGCGGCGGCGACACGGCCATGGACGCAGCCCGCTCGGCCTGGCGGCTGGGTGCGCAGGCGGTCCACATCGTCTACCGCCGCGACCGCGACCAGATGCCGGCCATCCCGGCCGAGATCGAGGGCGCGCTGGAGGAGGGCGTGCAACTACACCTCTTGCAGACGCCTGTGGCCGTGCTGGGCGACGATCGAGTGACTGGTGTTCGGCTACAGCGGCAGGAACTGGGCGACTTCGACAAGAGCGGCCGGCGCCGGCCTGTCCCCATGCCCGGCTCCGAGTTCGACATGCCCTGCGACATCCTGATCCCCTCCATCGGCCAGGTGACCTGGGTGGACGACGAGTCCGTCACACTCTACCGCAGCGCCAGCTTCAAGGTGGGCAAGGCCTTCGAGCTGGGCGCGCCCGGCGTCTTCGCGGCCGGCGACGCGGTCACCGGACCGGCGACGGTGGTGCAGGCCGTGGCCCACGGCAACCAGGTGGCGCTGGTGGTGGATCACTGGCTGCAAACCGGCGAGTTGGGCGGCGTCTACTACCACCCCAAGCGCCACGACATCCCGCAGCTTTACAACCTGGACGACTACGTCGAGGCGCGCCGGCCCGGCCCGCAGATGCTGTCTCCGGACCTTCGGCGGCACAGCTTGGCCGGCTTCGACGAGGTGGAGCTGGCCTACGACCAGCGCACCATCCAGGAGGAGTGCAAGCGCTGCCTGCGCTGCGACCTGGACTGGCTGCAACAGATGGGACTGGAGCCTATCGGGCTGAAGCCACAGGAACAGCCGCCCGGCAAGCCGGAGGTGAGATGGCTGGCGCAACAGCCGGCTATCGGGAAGCCATTGGCCGTGGAAAGGAGCGTCGCATGATTACACTAACCATCGACGGCCACGAGGTTCAGGTCAAGGAGGGCCGCACAATCCTGGAGGCGGCGCGGCAGCAGGGCCTTACGGCCATCCCCACTCTGTGCTACCACCAGGCGCTGGCCCCCTTCGCCGCCTGCCGCATGTGCCTGGTGGAGCTGGAGAATCGAAAGAACGGCGCGCTGGCGCCGGCCTGCGCCTACCCCTGTGAAGAAGGATTGGTGGTGCAGACCAACTCGGAAAAGGTGCGCCGCTCGCGGCGCATGACTATCGAGCTGCTGCTGGCCTCGGCCGCGCACGTGCCGCTGATCCAGGCCATGGCCGAAGACCTGGGTGTCGAGGCGCCGCGCTACAGCAGCGAGCCAGACCGCTGCATCCTGTGCGGCCTGTGCGTGCGGGCCTGCGACGAGATCGTCGGCGTCCATGCCATCAGCCTGGTTAACCGGGGCAGCGAAAAGCAGGTCAGCCCGCCCTTCCACATCGCCTCCAACGCCTGCATCGAGTGCGGCACCTGCGTGCTGATCTGCCCCACCGGCGCCATTACCCTGGCCGACATCACCGGCAAGAACGGCGGTACGGTCCATACCTGGCCATCGCCCTTCGACGCAACCGACTGTCAGGTGTGCGGCAGCTTCTACCAGCCCGCGCTGTTGGAGAAGGAGGTCGCGCGATGAGCGACGCCAAGCTGGGTATCTTCATCTGCGACTGCGGCGGCGCGATCAGCTCCGTGCTGGACACGGCCTGTCTGGAGACCCGCGCTCGCGGGCTGCCGAACGTGGCCTTTGCCCAACGGCTGAACTACTCCTGCTTGCCCGACGGCGCCGAAACGATCACCGCGGCCTGTGCGGACCACGGCCTCGACCGGGTGGTGGTGGCCGGCTGCACCGCGCGGCTGATGAGCCGCCACCTCCAGCGCAGTCTGCCGGTGGCCGGCGACCTGGTGGAGCTAGCCGACATCCGCGAGGGCTGCGCCTGGGTGCATGGCGACCAGCCGGAACAGGCCACAGCCAAGGCGCTGGACGTGATCGCCATGGCCGCGGCCCGGGCGGGAC
>JBAQCH010000380.1:0-1898 GCA_049294015.1 Anaerolineae bacterium | reverse complement strand
GGCATGGTTCACTAACCATGGTAATCGGTGAGATGTACCTTTACAATTTGAATGAGTGTTGTACCTGCCAGTAGGCAAGCAAAGCTCGCCTAGCTCGCTAGGGACTAGGCCATATCCAGTTTGGGCGGTGTCAGGCTAGCTGACTGGATAGCCCAGAAGCTCAAGCCAGTCGTTGCAGCCTGGATCGATGCCAGCGATTTGGTACGGGCTTTGGCCTTGGCGCTTGCCTCGTTGATAGGGGCGCATGTTGTGCCACAGCACGAACAAGTCGAGATAGGCTTGCAGGGTTTTCTGATCATGGAAGCACTGGCGGTTGTTCAGAAAACTCTTGAGTAGTCCGTTGATGCACTCGATCAAACTACTGGTGCGTGCTGTGCTATCAAGGATCTGCATCAAGCGAGCAGCCAAGCGGTCGCTGGTGGTGTCGTCAGCGATGAGCGAGTTCAAGTCGGCTTGCGCTTGGGCGGCTTGAGATCGCAACAGGTGATGGCCGTTGATCAGGGCCTGACGCAAACGCCAATGGCGAGCCACGGTGCGCTCGAAGCGTTTCTGGTCTGCCAAGTCAGGAATGTGCTCGGCCACTGCCTGGCGAAAGCTTGGGAGAGCAGCCTCTAGCCAAGTGAGAGCTGTGAGCAGTTGCTGCTGGTGACTGCGCAAGGTCTTGACAAAGCCCTGCACCCTGGGCTGATCGATGCTGGTCAGAGCGGTGAGGCTCTCCTCTAGTAGCCAGGTTGCAGTTGCCGGATCACGGATTTCGCCTGAACGCCAGTCTACCAATTCAAAGGCATCGCAGAGATGGCCTAGCCAGAGCGCAAAGGCATCATGTTGGGCGATGGCTTGTTCTTCCTGCAACACCGCTGGCAGGTAGTGTTGCTCAAACAGGGTATCGTCCCACGCCTTGGCCAGTCGCTTTTCCAACTGGATCACCTGGCCCATCGCTCGGTAAGCCGCCTTCTCCAGAAACAGCCTGACCCGGCTGCCATCGCGCTCGAGGTGCCAAGAGTCTTTCTGGACCGCAGCCTGCTCCAGCTCTGCCAGTTGCTGCGACTTGGCATAGAAGCGCGCCATGTCTTCCACCAAGCCAGTGATGACAGCACCACGCTCCTGCGCCATCAGCAGCGCCACGCCCCAGGTGTCCGCCTGGCGATCTGAGCAGACCTGTGCGAACAGGATAGTTGTACTGACCGGATCGACCACTAGCAGGATCGGATATCCCTGGAAGAAGGTCTCATCGCGCAGCACCACCACTGGCCCCAAAGGACTGGTATCGATCTGGCCCAACTTCTCACCCGCACGACGGCCGGCTAGCAGACGCAATTGGCTAATCCAGCCCACGCTGCGCTGCTGGTCAAAAGCCTCATGCATAATGCCTTGCAGAGGCCGAATGGACACATTGCCTGGAAACGTCGCTGCCAGAACCGTGCGGGCCAGTCGGTTGCTCGTCACTGAGACCGTGTGACCACTTTCGCTCTCTCTTGGCGCCGTGAGCAGCGCTGCCGGCTGCGTGGCTGCCAACAACCGTTCTTGCAACCGGTCACGCAGTGCATAGACGCTCACCCGAGAGAGACTGAAAACATCGGCTAACCAGGTGACAGCACCCCAGGGGCGACGATGGCTTGGAATGGCCATCACCGCACCGATGAAGAACACATCGGCCAAGCTCAAGTGTGGTAGCTTGGGAGCCAATGATGTTGGCCTACCGCTCGATAAGCACTGCCATGTGCTTTCTATCGGCTCAGGCCACAGTACGGTCGTTGGAGCAATCTGCGTGTACAATGTCATGGGAAGGTGATCTCCTTTGGTGGATTAGTGGGTGGGACCCTGCTAATCATACCAAAAAATCGCCTTCCCGACTCATTCAATTGTAAAGGTACAGAGGTTCACTCGTGAACCATGCC
>JBAQCH010000379.1:0-11110 GCA_049294015.1 Anaerolineae bacterium | reverse complement strand
CGCTGTTGCTGCTAGGCGTCGCTATGAGCCGTTTCGCCTCGCTGCCCTTCGCCCTGCCCCAGTGGGACAACGTGGACCGCCGTATGATCTTTGTTTTTCCGATCTTTGGCCTGGCGGTCTGGTTGATCAACGGCCTGTGGGGGCTGCTGGTCTATGAACGGCAACGCGTGGCGGCTGGCCTGTTGTGGAGCGGCGCGCTGGCCGCCCAAGCTGCGGCCTTGGTCGCGTTGTTGTCGGTCACCAGGGTTTGAGCATGGAACTGTACCCGCGCCTGATGATCGGTTTGCTGCTCAGCGCAGCCATCGGCCTGCTGGCCCTGCGGCGCAACTCGCTGGCCCCCAGCGGCGTGGCTGGTGCGATCCTGGTCGGCACCTTGATCTTTGGCTTTGGCGGCTGGACGTGGGGATTGGTGCTGATCTCGTTTTTTGTCAGCTCCAGCCTGCTGAGCCACTATCGCCAGGCCGACAAGATCGCCTTGGCCGAGAAGTTCGCCAAAGGCGAGCGGCGCGACCTGGGCCAGGTGCTGGCCAACGGCGGCGCCGGCGCACTGCTTGCGCTGGCCGTCTTTTTTCTGATCGACCTGCAAGGCCAGGCGCGGGCCGGCAACCCGCTCTACGTCTACCTGACCCTGGCCTTCTTCGGCGCCATGGCATCGGTCAACGCCGATACCTGGGCCACGGAGCTGGGCGTGCTGGCCAGAGAGACGCCGCGCTTGATCACCACTGGCCGGCCGGTAGCCCCCGGCACGTCCGGTGGGATCACCCGTTACGGCACGCTGGCCGCCCTGACCGGCGCCGCGTTCATCGGCGTGGCAGCTTTTGTGCTGATCCAGGCGGCCGCGCTGGCTACCAGCGGCTCGCTGCTGCTGACTGACTTGCCGATTGTTGTGATTGCCGCCGCGGCCGGCCTGGTAGGCTCGCTCTTCGACAGCTTGCTGGGCGCCACCGTGCAGCGCATTTACTGGTGCGACCAGTGCGAGAAGGAGACCGAGCGCCAGGTGCATAGTTGCGGCGCCCGAACCCGCCCCCTGCGCGGCTGGGGCTGGATGAACAACGACGTCGTCAACTTTACGGCCTCGCTGGTCGGCGGGCTGCTGGCTGGCAGCCTTGGTTTGTTGATTTTCGTCTAGGCTCGTATAATCGACCCTATGTATTCCTCTGGATTTGAACGCCTCTATGACCAACGCTGAGACGCCCCTGTTTCTCTCGGTCGTGATTCCCTGCTACAACGAAGCACGCAATCTCGAACGGGGAGTGCTGGACGAAGTCGACCGCTTCCTCCGTCAACAGAGCTATCGCTGGGAAGTGATTGTGGTTGACGACGGCTCCACCGACACCAGCAGGCAGTTGATCGAGCAGAGCATCGCTGGCAGAGCCGGCTTCACGCTGCTCGATATTCCTCACGGCGGCAAACCGGCGGCGGTGTGGGCGGGCATCCAACACGCGCTGGGTGAAGTCGTGTTGTTCACCGACATGGATCAATCTACACCGATTGGCGAGGTGGACAAACTGCTGCCCTGGTACAACCAGGGCTTTGACGTGGTGATCGGCTCGCGCGGCGCGGCGCGTGAGGGGTTTACCCTGCTGCGCAAGTTGGGCAGCTTGATATTTCGCAGCCTGCGCAGCCTGTTCCTGCTGCGCAACATCAACGACACGCAGTGCGGCTTCAAGACCTGCCGGCGCCACGTCGCTTTGGAGACATTCCCCCGTTTGCAGTTCTTCAAGCAAGCTGAGCGTCCCAGCGGCTGGAAGGTGTCTGCCTACGATGTCGAACTACTTTTCATCATGGAAAAGGCGGGCTACCCCATCAAAGAGGTGGTCGTGGAGTGGCAGAACCGCGACGTGAGCGTCACCAAGGGCCAGCAGAACGAGCTGGTGCGCTACGTCAACGAATCGCTGGAGATGGCGCGGGAGATCATGCGCGTCAAGCGCAACGAGATGCGCGGCATGTACGACAGCATCTGAAAGCCCGCCCGCTCTTCCTATGCTCTGGCCGGTCTTTGCGCAGCACCCCGGAGGTCCGCCGCAGTGGGCCTGACCGTGCGAGCCGACCTTGTCACCAAAAGAAACAGCCCGAGATGTTACATCTCGGGCTGTTTCTATGAGCCGCCAGGGGCTCGAACCCTGAACCTAGGGATTAACCTACCGCACTAACTTTCGCTAGCCAGATTTAGACGACTCTGTTGCGGTCTGGACCATCTCTTCACCCTCGGCGTGACCCGCTGGGGTGCGCTGCGTATGGCCTCTGAGGGCTCTCTCAAACTCTGAGAATTCAACGAACCAATGAACACCCTCGACCTGGTTGTTCTCAGGTGCATCGATTCTCAGTGTAAGTGATTTCTGTTGTGCAAGTAAAGTTTCGGCAGGGATATAGGCGATTGCGTCTCTGTCCAGCACGTAGATCGCAAACACATCTACATGATGATCAGCGTAGCGGAAGCGATAGTTCGGGCCTGACTTCGTCACGTGAACGATCACAGAGCCATGTTTGCTCTGCAATCCTTTAACCTGAATCTTGATTGGGCGGTAATCCTTGCCCATCACGATCAAGTCCACCCGCGAGTTGTCACCCAGTTCGGCAAAGACCTGATACCCTTTAGCCAGTAACTCCTTGGCAACAGCAATCTCCCCTAACGCACCCTTTGTCTTGTTGTGCAAGTTGTGTACCATCTGTTCTCCCTGTCTGGTACTCCAAAGAAGTGTTTCGGTTGAGGTTGCCTGCTGATTGCCCACATATCTGCGGAATTTTCACGCCGGGAGAGCGTATCCTCAGCTTGAGGGGGTTCCAGCATATAGCAGCGTCCACTCTACGAGTTTCCCCGTAGAGGCTCCATTGTTAAAGTCCCTTGCTCTACCATTGAGCTAGCGGCCCATGGACGCCAGTATAACACATCCAACTGCGTCTAGCAAGCTGGCATTTGTCCGATTAGGCGCCCATGCGCTGGGCGCATAACCGTGGATGACAGCAGCGGGCTCGGTCGGAGACCGGCCCAAGCGATATTAAGGTTAGCCTCGATATGCATCAAGGCCAGTTTGGCTCTTGGGCGCGACCTGGCTATCATATGCCCATGCAATCCCGACATCTCGCGCGCTTCCTCGGCGTCTCGTTGGCGCTGGCGTTGGCCTATGCCGCCCAGTATCTGCTGGACCAGCCTGACTTCTACAGCCCGCTGCTGGCGCTGCTGCCCGTGCCGCTCTACGGCCAGCCTGCATTGGCCGTGGGCCTGCTGCTGGCCGGCGCGCTGCTGTTTGCTGTGGCCGCGCCCGCGCCGGCCGCAGATCGAACCAGCCAGTCCAGGATCCAGGCGCCCGCCGACTTCAGCGACCACCCTACGCGCCTGTCCCAGCCGCTGTTCGTCCTGGCCCTGCTGAGCTACGGCGCCAGCGCGACGCTCTATCTGCTCAGCGGCGAGAGCGCGCTGCTGCGTTGGCTGTGGCTGGGGGGCATCGTGCTGCTGCTGGCATCCCAGACGCCGTGGCGCCGCTGGCAGGCCGCGCCGGCCCGTTGGCGGCAGGATTGGCGCAGCTACGGCCTGCCCGCCTTGCTCCTGTTGGTCGCCGCTTTCCTGCGGCTGTACAGGTTGGCCGAGCTGCCGCAGGACCTGCACGGCGACATGGCCTCTCACGGCCTGCAGGCGCTGGAGTTGCTGGCCGGCCGGGTTGATGGCATCGTGGCGCTGGGCTGGGCCGACATCCCCATGACCGGCTTCCTGCCCACGGCGCTGATGATGCGGCTATCGGGCGACCAGGGCATGCTGGGGCTGGGCCTGGCGTCGGCGCTGGGCGGGGTGCTCAGCGTCTGGGGGCTGTACGTCTGGCTGCACGAGCTGCAAGGCCGCCGCGTGGCTTTGATCGGCGCGGCGCTCCTGGCCGTCTCCTACACCCACATCCATTTCAGCCGCATCGCCGAGTACATGGATCCCGTGCCCTTCGCCGTCTGGGCGCTGGCCATGCTGACCATCGGCCTGCGCCGCCGGCAGAGCCTGCCCTTCGTGCTCAGCGGGCTGCTCTTGGCCGGGGCCAGCCTGATGTATTACTCCGGCCGCGTGATCCTGGTAGTCGTGGCGCTGTTCCTGCTTTATTTGCTGTTGGTCGATCGTCCCTTGCTGTGGGCCAATCGCCGCGGGCTGCTGTGGCTGGCAGTGGGCGCAGTGGTGGGCATGGGGCCCATGCTGATCTTCTTCCTGCTGGCGCCGGCCGGCTGGCTGCAGCGCTCGCGCGAGGTGTGGGTCTTCAATCCGCCCGTGCTGGAACACTCCCGCTACAAGTATGGCGTCGAGACGGTGGGCCAGATCATGGCGGAGCAGGCCCGGCGCAGCCTGTTGATGTTCAACCTGTCCATCGATAGCAGCACCCAGTTCGGCTTCCCCCGGCCGCTGGTCGATGCGGTCGCCGGCCCGCTGGTCGTGCTGGGCACAGCCTACGCGCTGCGTCATCTGCGGCGCTGGGTCACGGGGCTGCTGGCCATTGCGCTGCTGACGGTGATCCTGGTGGGCAGCATCCTGACCGACAATCCCCCCTTCTGGCCGCGGCTGATCTTTGCGCTGGCGCCGGCCATGGGGCTGGCGGCCGTGGCCGTCGATCGGGTCTGGCAGGCAACGACCGACGCCTTTGGTGAGCAGGCCGGCCGCATCGTCAAGATCATTGTGGTGGGCGGGCTGCTTTTCGTCGCCCTGCAAAACTGGACGCTCTACTACCAGTTCGCGGTCGAAAATGGCCGGCCGCGCGCGCTGGTGGGCCGGCTGGTAGCCGACTTACCCCCCGACGCGGCCGTCTGCATCGTGCCTGACGACGACAGCGGCTGGATTCACGCCCCTGACGAGCGTGAGATCACCTTCTTCATGGGCGAACGGCCGGGCTACGAGGTGGCGCTGGACAGCGACGGCCAAATTGCGGAGTATCCGTCCCCCTGCCTGCAAGCCGGCGCGGTCTGGATCGTGCCGGAGCCGCGCCAGTCCGTACTGGCCCAACTCCAGCAGCGCCTGCCCGGCAGCGTCGCCACAGCCCACGGCCGGCGCGCGGGTGAGGTGGCGTTCTTCGCTGTGCGCGTGTCATCCCAGAATTGACATTTCTTCCGAAGAAATGTCAATTCTGGGAGGCTAGCCCTGGCTCGCCGCCGCGATGATCGCTAGCAGAGCGACGAACGCCACGATCATCACCAGCACTGCCACGATCAGCGCGGGGAGCAGCGCGGCCAGCAGCGCTTTGCCGGTATCCAGGCGCTGGCTGACCTGCACCGCTTTGACGTAGACCGCCACACCCCATACCCAGCCGATGAAGGCGATGAACGGCCCGGCGCAGGGGATAGGGCTGAAGATGCCCAGCAGGTTGGGGATAGCAAACAGGGCCGTCAATCCCAGGAAGCGGTCGACTCCGCCGTTGCCGCCCAGCAGCTTGGCGAAGAGCAGCACCCAGATGGCATAGGCCAGCCATGCGCCCATCTGGCCCAGCGCGCTGCTCAACCAGCCGCCCAAGGCCTGAAAGCCGCGCGCCAGGCCGCGCGGCAGCGGGGTGTCCAGGCTGTCGACGGCCGCGCCGATGCGGAAGCCCGACTCGAAGTTGTCCAGGAACTGCTGCATGAACATCTGCATGGCCGGGTCCTGCTGCGGCATGAGCTGCTGCCATTGCTCCATGTTGCGCTGGAACTCGTCGCGGAACTGGTCAGCATCCTCTTGGTTGACCGGCCGCACGCTGACCACGAAGCCGATAGCTGAGGCGAGGCTGCCGGCGATCAGGAAGCAGACCAGCAGGATCAACACACCGCGCTTCATGGCGTCGGGCCGGTCACGGAACTGCTCGTAGGCCGGCGTGCGCAGCAAGGCAATGTCGCGTAAAGTTGTCAGTAGCGCGCTCATTGAATGCCTCCTGCAAACATGGTCGCAAACAGCGAGCCGAGCACGATCGACACGATAACGCCGAGCAGGATGGCCAGCACGACGAGCACCACCGAGGGCAGCAGCGCGGCCGCCACCGAGCGCTGCCAGCTCAGCCCATGCACCACGCGCAGCGCCATGTAGTTACACAGCAGCGTCCACGTGCCCAGGCTGAAGATCACCACGAAGGGCAGCACCGTCAGCGCGTTGAGCAGTTGCGGCGCGGCTGCCAGGGCCGTGGCGCCTAACGTCTGGTTGAGCGTGCCAAGGCCGCCCAGCAGCCGGGCGAACAGATAGGCCAGCAGGCCGTAGACCAGCCAGGCTACGATCAGTCCCAGTGGTACGAGAATCAGGCCTAGCAGCGAGCCGGCCGGCGACGGGGCCGTGGCCTGGACCGCATCCCAGATGCCGTTCCAGATCCTGAACCACGTGGCCTGGAGTTGCGGGTCTTGCTCCATGAACTGCCACCACGGCATCTGCTGTAAGTTGGGCAAGATGGCATCGCGGATCGCGCTGATGCTGGGGCTGCTGGCCCATTCCAGCGTTGCGCCGACGATGCCCACCAGCCCCAGCGCTACACCCAGCACGACCAGCACGAACAAGCCCTCCACGAAGGGGTTGTCGTCGTCGCGCATGCGGGCGTAGGCCTCGCGCTGCAGGAACAGGGCATCCCACAGCAGTCCGAACGGTTTTGTGATTGCTTGCATGAGTCCTCCTTGCTTGCCACGAATTTCCAGACTGGTCTCGTAAGATTTGGTTACAACACCGGCAAACACGTGTCCAACAGCGCCGCGATTGCCGTCATGGCCTGCCGCTGGCCCTGGCGGAAGCGAGCGGCCCGCAGCAGAAGGGCCGGGGAGCGGGCGCCCTGGCGCAGGGCCAGCGCAGCCTGCGCCAGCCGCGGCGACTGCTCCAGGTCTTCGTCGTACAGCACCAACTGGGTGAAGTCGTAGGCTGCCTCGCCGTCGGCCGTGTCGCTGACGCCGCGCAACACCAGCCAGGGCAGATCGTGGCAGTGCGCTACCTGAGCCACGGCCGCGCCTTCGTTCTCCACGGCCAGCGCGCCGAACGTTTCGTGCAGCCAGCGCTTGCGTTGGCCCTGAAAGATGACCTGGTCGCCGGAGGCGATCGGGCCGACGCGCAGCGTGATGCCGGCCTGCCGCGCTGCCTGCGTCACCCGTGCCAGCAATGCAGGGTCGGCCGGAAAACTGCGCCGGCGGCCTTCGGGCAGCGGGCTGCCGGCGTGGATGAAGCCGTCCGGCCCGGCCGCGCTGGCTGTGTCCGGGTCGAAGTAGACGCCCTGGTCGTGGGCCAGCACCCACTCGGCCAGCACTACAGCGCCGACGGCCAGGTCAGGAGCCAGCGCGCCGGCCGAGCCGCAGTTGATCAGCAGACGCGGCCGGCAGGCGTCGATCGCGCCCTGCACGGCCATGGCTGCGCTGACCTTGCCAATAGCGGTCGTGACCAGCGCCACCGCAACACCGCCCGGCTGCCAGCGGCCCAGGGCCAGCCGGCCCCACGGGTGCAGCGTCTCGCCGTCCACGGCCACATGCTCGCGCAGGTAGCCCAACTCGGATCGGATGCCCACTAGGGCGGTGGGTCCTTGGTTGGACGCGTTCATGGCTGGCCCGTCTCGGGTTGGTCGAGCAGTTGGCGCACCAGCCGTTCCACCAGCGCCCGCTCCTCGGCCTCGGTTTGGATGCGGCCGTCCATCCACGCGCCGCGCGCTGCGTCCAGCACCTGGCGGTAGAGCGGCCCTGGGGCCAGGCCCATGCGCTTCAGGTCGCGGCCGTCGGTTTTGGGCCGGACGTGGCGCAGCTCCTGCTCGTAGCGCTGGATGTGCACCCGGACGGTGTCTGATGCGGTGATGACAGGCAACAGGAAGCGGGTGGCGTCGGAGGCCGGCTGCAAGAGCTGGTAGATTTCGCTGGGCCGCAGGTCGGGCTGCTCCAGGCGCGGCGCGCTCTCTTTCAAATCGTGCAGATTCTCCAGCACGGATAGGGTGCTGCGCATCAGGTTCAGCCGCTGGTCGAGTTGGGCAAAGGCCAGCGCCTCCATGCGGTAGGTCCAGACCGCGAAGTAAAGCTGATCGACGTCGGCTGGCAGGTCGCCACGGTGGCCCTCCATCGCCGCACGCAGGCGCTCGAAACGGCCCGCCACCCAGTCGTCCACATGCAGGTCAGGGTGGATGTGGGCCAGCACGCCCAACTCCTCCAGGCGGCGCAGGGCCTGCTCCGGCTGGCTTTCGGCGAAGATCAGCTCCAGTTCGTGGCGCACGCGGGCCGGCGTCACCCGATCCAGCAGGTCGACGGCATCGCCGATCAGCTCGGCGGTGCGCTGCTCGATGCGAAAACCGAAGCGCTGCTCGAAACGGGCCGCGCGCAGGATGCGGGTCGGGTCGTCCACGAAGCTGTGGGTGTGCAGCACGCGGATCAGCCCCTCTTGCAGGTCGCGCTCGCCGCCGTAGAAGTCCAGCAGCTCGCCCCAGCGGCCGGGGGTCAGGTTGATGGCCAGCGTGTTGATGCTGAAATCGCGGCGGTGCAGGTCCAGCTTGATCGAGCCGCGCTCCACGGTGGGCAGCACGGTCGGCTCGGCGTAGAACTCGGTGCGCGCGCTGACGAAGTCCAGCGAAGCGGGCAGATCGCCGGGCCGCGCCGCGTGCAGGTCGGCGGCGACGTTGCTCTCGACGTCAGGCAAGATCCACTTGGCGGTGCCGAAGCGCTTGTGGTCGCGCACGCGGCCGCCCTGGGCTCTGGCCAGACGGCGGGCCAACTCGATGGCGCTGCCCTCGACCACCAGGTCCACGTCGAAGTTGGGCCGGCCCAGCAGCAGGTCGCGCACGAAGCCGCCGACCGCATAGAGGGGATAGCCCAGCGCCTCAGCCGCCTCGCCGGCCGTGCGCAGCGTGGCCAGCAGCGGCGCGGGCAGGCTGGACTCCATGCGCAGGGCGATGTCCTCGCAGCGCAGGTGCGTGGCCGGGCTGCCCCACAGCTTGATCAGATCGGTGCGGGTGACGATGCCGATGATCTGGTCGTTGGCCGGATCGACCACCGGGATCTGTCCCCAGCCTGACTCGATCATCAGGTGCTGCAGGTCGCTGATGCTGGTGTCGGGGGTGACGCTGGTGCGGCCGGTGCGCATGTAGCGGTCGATGGGGTGGCTGGCCAGGCCGTGGTGCGTCGCCCGGTCCACCTGGCGGCGGGAAATGATGCCGCGCAGTTGGCTGGCGTGGCTGGGACGCGGGCCGGCCCGCTGGCCGTCCTCGGTCTCCACCACCGGATAGCCCTCGAAGCCGTAGCGCTGGATGATCTGCGCCATCTCCTCGATCGTGGTGCCCGGCGGCACGGTGACGGGGTTGCCGTGGGTCATAATCTGCGCCACGGTGACGCTGGGCTTGACCGTCTCGTGCAGCAGGTCCAGCAGGTGGGTCTGCACCTCGTCCACGCTGCGATTGCGGATCAGGGCCGCGGCGGCGCGGGCGTGGCCACCCCCGCCCAGTTGCTTGGCGATGCGCCCCACGTCCACCGCGTCGCTGGTGCTACGTGCGACTACCTGAATGCGGTCGTCCAGGTCGACTAATAAGAACAGCCCGGCCGGCTCGTAGACGTCGCGCAGGCTGTGGGCCAGGGTGCTGATCTCGTCGCTGTAGTCGGGGGCGTAGGCCGTGGCGATCACCACCGAGTGGCCGGCGATGTCATACACTTGGCTGTTCTCGGCCAGCTTATCGTACAGCTCCGTCTGGGCTGGACTGAGCGGATGGTGCAGGAAGCGGCGCAGTACTTGCAGGTTGGCGCCCTGTTCCAGCAGCCAGGCGGCCGCACGCAGGTCGCGCGCCGTGCTGGTGACGTAGACCAGTGAGCCCGTGTCTTCGTAGATGCCCAGCAGTAAAAGCGTCGCCTCCAGCGGCGTTAGCGTCAGGCTGCGCTCGGCGATCTTCTCCACCAGCAGGGTGGTCGTGGCGCCCACCTCGTCGTTCCAGTAGTCCCAGCCCCGTTCGCGCGCGCTGGGCGGCGCGTGGTGGTCGATGACCTGCACGGGGGTGTCGGAGCGCATGCCGCGCACGGTGGTGAAGCTCTGGCTGTCGACCACGATGGCCCGCGCCACCGGCCAACGGGGCAGTTCCTCTTGCTGGCGAAAGGGCAGGCCGGAGCGGTAGAGGGCCAGGAACTCGCGCAGGTTGCGGTTGAGGGTGCGGGGCAGCACCGGCACGGCATCGGGAAACAGCTTATGCGCGCCCAGCATCGAAGCCAGCGCGTCGAAGTCGGTGTGTTCGTGGGTAACGATGACGGTGAAGCTGTCTGCGGCCATGGATGCCTCCGGCGAGTATTGTACCACAGGGAGCAGGCTAGCACAACGAATGGGGCAGCAGATAGAGGTCTTACGGAGATTCGCAAGGCGAATAGTACCAAAGTACTATTGACAGCCTTGCAGCGTCCTGCTAAACTCGCGTTTGTGCGCCACGGCATAGGCGCTAGCGGATGTGCGGGCGTGCTGGCGGGGGCCGTGCAGGCCGGCGGCCGGTAGGAAGCGCACAGCGCGTCTGGCAGGGCCGGGCGCGAACTCTACTCGACCCTGCTCGTCACGTACTCGTGGCAGGCGCAATCGGAAAGGCGAGGGACTCTCATGAAGCAGGCAAGTTTGTTGCGGTTGTTCTCCTGGCTGGCGATTGTAGCCGCCGTCGTGACGATGGCGCCGCCTGCGTCGTCTTCCTCCGTTCATGGGCAGCGGGATGGGACAACGGCTTCCTGGGCTGACGGCCGGTGGGAGGCAACCCCAGTGCCTGCGCTGCCGGCCGATGAAGAACCACCCGATGAGATCGACGCCGGGGGCGACGACGTGGGCGGCTACCTGGCCACCGTGCTGGGGGCCGCGCCGGACCTGTGGACGGGCAACAGCAGCTTCGTCTATCCGCTGGAGTTGCCGGCGGGGCCGGGCGGCTTCCTGCCGTCGTTGAGCCTGAGCTACAGCAGCGAGGCAGCCAACGCCGTCACCCTGCGCCACGGCGGGGACTACCAAGTGCAGGCGGGATTGGCCGGCTACGGCTGGTCGCTGGACGCGCCGATCATCACCAGTTCCGGTCCCAATTGGCTCGATCGGCGCTACTTCCTGACGCTGGGCGGCAAGAGCTATGAGCTGGTGGACGACAACGGCTGGCGCACCAAGCCGGAGAGCTTCCTGCGCATCTATCGCACCATGTCTCCTGGGAACATTCCCTACGGCTACTCTGACTTCCGGGTT
>JBAQCH010000378.1:0-20043 GCA_049294015.1 Anaerolineae bacterium | reverse complement strand
AGCTCGGCGTAGGCGCGCTGCACCGTGCCCACCGTGCAGCGCCAGCGCTCGGCCATCGCGCGCAGCGAGGGCAGCGCGTCGCCAGGGTGCAGCGCGCCGTAGACGATTTCCTGGCGCACGGACTCGGCGATTTGCAGATAGAGCGGGGTACGATCGGGCTGGGTGCTCATGTCTGTGGTTATACAGCAGCGCCGCCGATTCGCCAAGTGGGCGACGCGGCGCAGCAGATTACAGGTAGCTTTGACTTTTCTCGGAAGAAAAGTCAAAGCTTGATTCACAGGCTTGCCACAAAACGCAACCAGTGCTAAGCTTTGGGCATTGCCATCTGCTCACACAACCTGGAATCGCTAATCGCACGATCTCCATCGTATCAGGAGCCAAGGACCATGACCCAACCCACCTCCCTCACCCAACAACCGGCGTGGCAGGCTCTGGCCGCGCACTACCAACAGATCAAGGATGTGCATCTGCGCACCCTGTTCGCCGACGACCCGCAGCGCGGCGAGCGTATGACGGCCGAAGCCGCTGGCCTGTTCCTGGACTACTCCAAGCACCGCATCACTGACGAGACACTGCGCCTGCTGGTCAGGCTGGCGAATGAGTGCGGACTGCGCGGGCGCATCGACGCCATGTTGCGCGGCGACAGGATCAACATCACCGAAAACCGGGCGGTGCTGCATACAGCGCTGCGCGCGCCGGCCGGCCAGCAGATCTTCGTCGACGGCGTGGATGTGGTGCCGGACGTGCATGCCGTGCTGGAGAAGATGGCCGGCTTCGCCCAGCAGGTGCGCAGCGGCCACTGGTCAGGCTACACGGGCCGGCCGATCCGCAACGTGGTCAACATCGGCATCGGCGGCTCCGACCTGGGCCCGGTGATGGCCTACGAGGCGCTGCGCCACTACTCGACATGCGCGCTGACCTTCCGCTTCGTCTCCAACGTGGATGGCACCGACTTCGCCGAAGCCACCCGCGACCTCGACCCGGCCGAGACGCTGTTCATCGTCTCCTCCAAGACCTTCACCACGCAGGAGACCATGGCCAACGCGCACACGGCGCGGGCCTGGACGCTGGCCGCGCTGGGCGACGAGGCCGCCATCGCCCGCCATTTCGTGGCCGTCTCCACCAACGCCGACGCAGTGAGCAAGTTCGGCATCGACACGGCCAACATGTTCGGCTTCTGGGACTGGGTGGGCGGCCGCTATTCCATGGACTCGGCCATCGGGCTGTCGACCATGCTCGCGGTGGGGCCGGAGGGCTTTCGCGCCATGCTGGCCGGCTTCCACGCCATGGACGAGCACTTCCGCACGACGTCCTTCGAGCGCAACCTGCCCGTGCTGCTGGGCCTGCTGACGGTGTGGTACACCGACTTCTTCAACGCGCAGACCGTGGCCGTCTTGCCCTATGACCAGTACCTGAAGCGCTTCCCGGCCTATTTGCAGCAGTTGACCATGGAGAGCAACGGCAAGCGGGTCACCCTGGCAGGCGCGGTGATCGACGATTACGAGACCAGCCCGATCTACTGGGGCGAGCCGGGCACCAACGGCCAGCACTCCTTCTATCAGTTGATCCACCAGGGCACCAAGCTGATACCCTGCGACTTCATCGGATTCGCCCACTCGCTCAACCCGCTGGGCCAGCACCACGACCTGCTGATGTCCAACGTCTTCGCCCAGGCCGAGGCGCTGGCCTTTGGCAAGACCACGGAGGAGGTGCTGGCTGAGGGCACGCCCGAGTGGCTGGCCCCGCACCGCACCTTCCCCGGCAATCGGCCCAGCAACGTGATCCTGGCCGAGCGGCTGACGCCGGAGGTGCTGGGCGCGCTGATCGCCCTTTACGAGCACAGCGTCTTCGTCCAGGGCGCGATCTGGGACGTCAACCCCTTCGACCAGTGGGGCGTCGAGCTGGGCAAGGTGCTGGCCAGCCGCATCACGCCGGAGCTGACCAGCGCGGCCGCTCCCGACCTGCGCCACGACAGCTCTACCAACGCGCTGATCCGCCGCTATCGTGCCTTGCGCGGCCGCGCATGATTTGGCGCCATGTAGGTCCGGCTACCAGCCGGACAGCGAGTCAACACCCCAGAAGTCACGTCATCAACGTGACCTACCGGCACATCTCGTCACGTTGGTAACGTGACCTACGACGATGCACGATCTCACCATCTTCCCCGACAAAGACGCCTTCATCGCCGGCGCGGCTGAGTTCATGGCCGCGCGGGCTGTGGAGGCCATCGCCGCGCGCGGGCGCTGGACCGTGGCGCTGGCCGGCGGCGGCACGCCAAAGCCGATCTATCAGCGCCTGGCCGAGGCTGGCTATGCGCAACGCATCGACTGGCGGCGCGTTCACGTCTTCTTCGGCGATGAGCGCTGTGTGCCGCCCGACGACAGCCGCAGCAATTACCGCATGGCGCGCGAGGCGCTGCTGGACTTCGTGCCGCTGCCCTCGGAGAACGTGCATCGCATACGCGGCGAGGACGACCCAGCCCTGGCCGCGCTGGCCTACGAGCAGGAAATCCAGCGCTTGTTTCGTACCCTGGCGCCGCCGGCCTTCGACCTGATCTGCCTGGGCATGGGCGACAACGGCCACACGGCCTCGCTCTTCCCTGGCACGTCCAGCCTGCGCGAGCAGGTGCGCTGGGTCACGCCGCAGTACGTCGAGGTGATGCAGACCTGGCGCGTAACCATGACCGCGCCGCTGATCAACGCCGCGCGCCACATCGCCTTCCTGGCCGAGGGCGCGGGCAAGGCCGGGATGCTGAACCGTGTGCTGCACGGCCCCTTTGATCCCGACGTGCTGCCGGCGCAGATGATCCAGCCGGTGGACGGCCGGTTGCATTGGCTGGTAGATGCTGCCGCGGCTGGGTAGGTCACGGTACCAACGTGACATGCGGTTGCCCGCAGGTAGGTCACGTTACCAACGTGACACGCGGTTGCCCGCAGGTAGGTCACGTTACCAACGTGACATGCGGTTGCCCGCAGTAGGTCACGTTACCAACGTGACATGCGGTTGCCCGCAGGTAGGTCACGTTACCAACGTGACATGCGGTTGCCCGCAGTAGGTCACGTTACCAACGTGACATGCGGTTGCCCGCAGTAGGTCACGTTACCAACGTGACATGCGGTTGCCCGCACGTAGGTCACGTTACCAACGTGACACGGCCTGCGTCCGGCTGGTAGCCGGACCTACGAGGATATGAGACGATGAACCATGCCCTGGATCCACAGACGGCATTGAAACGGACGGCGGCGTATGCTGCCGTGGAGATGTTCGTGCGCAGCGGCATGGCTGTGGGACTGGGCACGGGCAGCACAGCGATCCACGCCACGCGGCGCATCGCCGAGCTGTTGGCGGCTGGCGAGCTGCGCGCTATCACCGGCTTCGCTACGTCCAAAGCCACCCACGCCGAGGCCGTGCGGCTGGGCATCCCGATGATCGACGACGACATGCCGTGCGACCTCGACCTGGTGATCGACGGCGCGGACGAGGTCGATCCGGCGCTGGCCCTGATCAAGGGCGGCGGCGGCGCGCTGCTGCGCGAGAAGATCGTGGCTCAGGTCAGCCGTCGCGTAGTCATCATTGCCGACAAAAGCAAATTGTCGCCGCAACTGGGCATCCAATGGCCCGTGCCGGTGGAGGTGCTGCCCTTCGCCTGGCGCTCCCAGGCCCGCTTCCTGGAGTCTTTGGGCGCGGCATGGACGATACGCCGCACCGCCGACAGCAGCCAGTTCGTCACCGACTCCGGCAACATGATCCTCGACTGCGCCTTCGGCCCCATCGCCGACGCACCCAGGCTGGCAGCGGCGCTCGGCGACCGCGCCGGCATCGTCGAGCACGGCCTGTTCATCGGCCTGGCCACCGATCTGGTCATCGCCGGCCCCAACGGCATCGAGCATAGAAACCGGAAATAGGACACAGATTGCACAGATTGACACTGATCTGAGCCTCTGACCCTCTGACTTTCTGACCCTCTGATCTGTGCCATCAGTGTCCTCTGCTACTCCTCAGGAATACCATGACCCCCGAAATTGCCCCTTCGATTCTGGCGGCTGACATGTTGCGTCTGCGCGAGCAAGTGCAGGCGGCCGAGCGCGGCGGCGCGCGGCGTTTTCAGATCGACGTGATGGACGGCGTCTTCGTGCCCAACATCAGCTTCGGCATGCCCTTGGTCGAGGCCATGCGCCGCGCCACCGACACGCTGCTGGAGGCGCACCTGATGATCGTGCAGCCCGACCGCTACCTGGAGACCTTCGCCCAGGCCGGCGCGGACCTCATCATCGTCCACCAGGAAGCCGTCGTCCACCTGGACCGGGCCATTCAGCAGATCAAGCAGCTCGGCAAGCGGGCCGGCGTCGCCCTCTGCCCGGCCACACCGCTGCACACGCTGGACGAGGTCGTCGAGGATCTGGACATGCTGCTGGTGATGACGGTCAACCCCGGTTTCGGCGGCCAGCGCTTCATCCCCTACACCCTGCGCAAGATCGCCCAGGCGCGCGCCCTGCTGGACGCTCGCAACCCGGCCTGCGAGCTGGAGATCGACGGCGGGGTGGATCTGGCGACCATCGGCCCGGCCTACGCCGCCGGCGCGCGCGTTTTCGTGGCCGGCACCTCGGTCTTTGGCTATGGGCCAGGCGCTGAGGCGGCGGTTGGGGCGCTGAGGGAGGCGGCAGAGCGTGGCCCGTGACCCATAACACGTAACTCGTAACCCGGAAGGGAGCGGTGCGCGTCCGGAGTTACAGCAGTGACGCGTGACGAGTAATGCGTAACCCGGAAGGGAGCGATTCCCTTCCGGGTTACGGAAGCAGGGGACTGTGCCAAATGCGCGTAACCCAAAACCGGAGACACCGTCCGCGATTCCGGGTTACGAGTTACGCATTACGGGTTACGCATTACCGCCCCTGCGCCGGGCAGGCCGTCTCCCACATGGAGGCCAGCACGCCTACGTCCACGATGTCGTTGGCGCCGTCGCAGCCGCCGCTGGCCATGCAGTTCACGTCGGCCGCCAGGGTGTAGAGCCCAGTGCCCTGGAACTGGTTCCAGGCCTCGGCCACCGCGACCAGGTCGGCTATGTCGATGGTGGTGGAGCTGACGCCACACGAGCAGTTGATATCGGCCCAGAAGCAGGTGACGGGGGTAATGGTGAAGTTGACGTTAGAGATGTCGAAGAAGACGTTGTTGGCGCAGGCCACCCGCACCCGGGCGCTGGCGGTGGCGATATTGGGCGCCGTGACTGCCTGCGCGCCGTCGTTGGTGACGCCCACGGCCAGCGGAATCGGATAGGTAAAGCCGCCATCGGTGGAGAGGCTGATGTCCACCGTCGGGCAGCTCACCGGCGCGGCCGTGGTGCCGGCCACGTTCCAGGTGACGCTTTGCGAGCTGTTGCCGGCCCAGTTGACCGCCGTATTGGGCGCAGTAACAGCGAATGGCCCGGCCGCGGTGGTAACGTTGAAGCTGACGTTGGCCGAGTTGACCCCGCCGCCGCCCAGCCGGTTGTCGCGCACGGTCAGACGGAAGTTCAGCGCACGGGTGACGTTGGGCAGCACCTCGCCGATCACCGTGCTGTTGTTGACCAGGTCCGAGAGTCGAGGAAAGGTGCGCGCTGGGCTGGCCACGCTGGGCCAGGAGCGGAAGAAGGGCGGGTTGAGCGGGTTGTTGGGCGCGCCGGCGGTCCCCAGGTCGAACTCCTCCCAGTTGTAGGTCAGCGCATCGCCGTTGGGGTCGCTGGCTGAGCCAGTGAGGCTGAAGGGGGTCTGGCTGGGGATGGTGAACCCGCCCGGCGCCACGGTGACCAGGGGCGCCTGGTTGCCCGTGGGCGCCACCGCCGGACAGCCGTTGCCGCTGCCGACCGTGCTGTAAGCCACGATCTCGTCCAGGTTGACGCCGTGGAAGTAGTCGTCGCTGTTGGGCTGCAGGTTTTGCGCGCCGCAGATGCCGGCGTAGGCCATGACGGTCGAGCCGCTGCCGGGCTCGTAGGCCGTGGAGCCGTTGCGGTTGCCCCCGGCGCACGAGCCGGCGTTGCCGTTGAAGCTATGGTTGCCGCCGAACTGGTGGCCGATCTCGTGGGCGACGTAGTCCACGTCGAAGGGATCGCCCACCGGCGCTGAGGAGCCAGTGACGCCGCGCGCCTTGAGGCCGGCCCGGCAGACCACAGCCAGGCTGGCCACGCCGCCGCCGCCGGTGCTGAAGACGTGCCCAATGTCATAGTTGGCGCTGCCGATCACCGCGTCCAGGTTGCTCTGATTCTGGCCGAGCATCGTCGTGCCGCTGTTGTTGCTGTAGGGGTCGGTGGCAGAGTTGGTATAGACGATCTGGTTGTTGTTGGCCACTAACGTCATGCGCACCGCCACCTCCCGCTCGTAAATGCCGGTGACCCGGTTGACCGAGGTGACGATGGCGGCCAGACCCAGCGGCACCGTGCCGCCGTGGAAGGCGGTGTACTCGCCGGTGGCGGCCATAGCCAGGCGATAGGTGCGCAGCTCGGAGCCGGTCGGCGGCAGCACTCCGGACGCCACCAGCTCGGCCAGCTCAGCCTGCATCGCCTCTGCATCCGCGCCGAAGGGCAGCGTCTCCACGTAGCGCTTGTCCGGGCTGGGGACGAAATCGCGCGCGTAGTAGCTGATGTAATGAGTTGTGTCGTTGCGGCTGAAGGGATCGATGTAAACCGTCCCGCTGAGGCCGAAAATGATGGCGTGGAAGCCGGCCGACGTCCAGTCCAGCCGCGTCGTGGCCGTGGGATCGTCCAGCCCCTGGCCAGCGTAGGTGCTGATCTCAGGGAACTTCGCGGCCAGCTCCGGCGCCATCACCGGCGACTGGACGATGCGAAAGCGACCGAAGCCGCCCTCGGGCAGGGGCAGCGCCAGCACCAGGTCGCTCTCGACTGCGGCCGGCGTGCCCTCCAGCGGCGCGGCCGCGAGAAGGCTTTGCAGAGCCGGCACGTTCAGCTCGACCAGACGGTACTGCTGGGGGACGATCCAGCGCTCGCCGGCCGGGGTGAAGCTTCGTTCGTCGGCGTCGTTCCAGAGGACGGCGGCAGGCTGGGCTGGCAGGGTCGGATCGGCCAGCGCGGGCAGGGCGCTGGCAGCCAGGATGGCCAGCAAGGTCAGCAGGATGAGGGGTCGCGCCGGGCGCGGGGGGCGAGATCGCATGGGAGCCTCCGTGAAGAAAGTCACTGCCAGACTTCGCGCCTGGGCAGTCGGGGCAGTATACCAGCTAAGTGCTTGATGTACAAAGAAGTCCGGCTTCTGCGAGAAACCGGACTTCTGGGACGTACATGCAAAGAAGTCCGGTTTCTGCGAGAAACCGGACTTCTGTGGTGCTATCGTACGGCCCGACGGATCAACCGCCTACGCCGCCCTCCAGGATCGCCTTCTTCACGTCGCCGATGGCCTTGGTGATGTTGATCTCACGCGGGCAGGCTTCGACACAGTTGAAGACGGTGCGGCAGCGCCAGACGCCCATGGTGTCGTTCATGATCTCCAGCCGCTCGTGTCGGGCCATGTCACGGCTGTCGAAGATGAAGCGGTGCGCCTGGACGATGGCAGCGGGACCGACGTACTGGCCGTTGGCCCAGAAGGACGGGCACGAGGTCGTGCAGGCTGCGCACAGGATGCATTTGGTGGTGTCGTCGAAGCGCTCACGGTCCTCGACGCTCTGATAGCGCTCCCGGCCGGCCGGCGGCTCGTTGTCGTTGATCAGGTAGGGCTTGATGGCGCGGTACTTGGCGAAGAAGGGCTCCATGTCCACCACCATGTCCTTGATTACCGGCAGGCCGCGGATCGGCTCCACCGTCACCTTCTTGCCCAGCTCCTTCATCAGCACCTTGCAGGCCAGCCGGTTGCGGCCGTTGATCACCATCGCGTCCGAGCCGCAGATGCCGTGAGCGCAGGAGCGGCGGTAGGTCAACGTGCCATCGTCATACCACTTGACCTTGTTGAGCGCGTCCAGCAACTGGTCGTTGGGCTCGACGTCCACATCGTACTCTTCCCAATGCTGCTTCTCGTCCAGCTCGGGGTTGAAGCGCTTGATCTTCAGTGTTACTCGCATGGGTCAGCCCTCCTAGTAGACACGCGCCTTCGGCTCGTAGTTGATGATCGTCACCGGCTTGTAGCCAAAGCGGTAGTTGTCGCCATCCTGCCAGATGAAGGTGTGCTTGAGCCAGTTGACGTCGTCGCGCTGCGGGTAATCGTCGCGCGCGTGGCCGCCGCGGCTCTCGGTGCGGTTCAGCGCCGACAACGTGGTGGCCTCGGCCAAGTCCAACATGTTGTGCAGTTCCCACGTTTCCAGCAGGTCGGTGTTGAAGCGCTTGCCGCGGTCGCCTACATAGACGTTGGCGAACTGTTTCTTGAGGTCACGCACCTTCTCCAGCGCCTCGCTCAGCAGTTGGTCGGTGCGGAAGACGCCCACGTTCATCATCATCACTTCCTGCATGGCCTTGCGCAGCTTGGCAGCAGGGACGCCGCTGGTGTTGGCCATCAGGCGGTCGATCTCGGCCTGCACGCCAGCCTCCGGGTTCTCAGGCAGCGGCGGCAGGTCCACCTGGTTGCAGTACTCGGCCATGGCGATGCCGCCCCGCTTGCCGAAGACCACCAGGTCCACCAACGAGTTGGTGCCCAGGCGGTTGGCGCCATGCACGCTAACGCAGGCCACCTCGCCAGCGGCAAAGCCGCCCGGCAGCGGCGTGTTGTCTGTATTCATCAGGATGCGGCCGTCCACATCGGTGGGAACGCCGCCCATGGCGTAGTGAGCCGTGGGTTGGATGGGCATCGGCTGCGTGACCGGATCCACGTCCAGGTAAGTGCGGCAGAAGTCGGCGATGTCTGGCAGTTTCCGCTCGATGTCGGCTGCGGTGATGCTGCGCGGCGAGCCATCAGGGTTAGTCTTGCCGTCCTCAGTCAGGTACTTGTTGACCACGTCGGGACGAATGTCCAGGTAGACGTAGTCCTGGCCGTTGACGCCGCGACCCTCGGCAACCTCCAGATAGATGGCGCGCGAGACCACGTCACGGCTGGCCAGGTCCTTGATCGTCGGCGCGTACTTGAGCATGAAGCGCTCGCCCTTGCCGTTGATCAGCACGCCGCCCTCGCCGCGCACGGCCTCGGTGATGAGGATGCCCATCTTGTAGATGCCGGTGGGATGGAACTGGAAGAACTCCAGGTCCTCCAGCGGGTAGCCCTTGCGCAACAGCACGGCCGGCGCGTCGCCGGTCAGCGAGTGTGCGTTGGAGGTGATGTTCCACAGCCGGCCCCAGCCGCCGGTGGCGAAGAAGACCGCCTTGCTGTGGAAGACGTGCAGCTCGCCGCTGTCGATGTGCAAGGCGACGATGCCGGCTACCCGTCCCTCGCTGACCAGCAGGTCCATGAACTGATACTCGTCGAAGAACTGTACGTCGTTCTTGATGCACTGCTGGTAGAGGGTTTGCAGGATCATGTGGCCGGTGCGGTCGGCTGCGTGGGCCGCGCGGCGCACGGGCTGCTTGGTCACGTTGTTGGTGTGGCCACCGAAGGGTCGCTGCGAAATCTTGCCGTCGGGCGTGCGGTCGAAGGGCAAGCCCATGTGCTCCAACTCCAGCACTGTCTCGATCGCGTCCCGACACATGATATCGGCTGCGTCCTGGTCGACCAGGTAATCGCCGCCCTTGACCGTATCGAAGGAATGCCACTGCCAGTGGTCTTCCTCCAGGTTACTAAGCGCTGCGCCGATGCCGCCCTGCGCGGTACCGGTGTGCGAGCGGGTGGGGTAGAGCTTGCTGACGACGGCCACGTTGGCGCTCTTGGAGGCGTACAGCGCGGCCATCAGCCCAGCGCCGCCGGCGCCGACGATGACTGCATCGAACTTGTGGTAGTTCATAGGTGTGCGCCTTTCTAGCGGGTCAACGCCGCCGCAACGGCGTTCAAGGCAGTCTCAGAGGTGCCGGGGTCGAAGGTGAAGATGACCGTAGCGCCCATGAGAACAAAGATCAAAGCCAGCACGTAGAGCGCCGACTTGAGGGTCAAATTCCAGCCGCGGCTGTGGACATAGTCGTCGATCACCCAGCGCGTGCCGTTGACGCCGTGGGTGATGGCAAAGAGCAGCAGCGCCAGGTCGTAGACCTGCACCACGGGGCTGGCCCAGCGACCGACCACGAAGCGGTAGTCGATCGCGTCCACGCCGTACCAGACGTGCATGATCAACAGGTGCAGTACGGCCACCAGCAGCAACACCGCGCCGCTAATGCGCATGAAGTACCAGGAGAGCACCTCGAAGCGGTTGGGGCTGCCATATTTGAGTCTTGAAATGGCTGACATGGCGCTCACCCTCCAAAGAACTGGCTCAGAGCCAGCTCGACGCCGAAGATGGGGGCCACGGTGATGATGGCCGTTGGGATAAAGAATGTCAGCGTCACCAGAATCACCAGGCGAAACAGCGTGCGCTGCATCTTCAGGTTGGAGAACTTGTCCGGCCAAAAGTCGACCAGGATGATGCGCACGCCGTTGAAGGCATGGAAGAACACGCCGAACAACAGCGCCATCACGAAGACCTTAGCCGGGGCCGAATGGTAGATGAAGAGGAAGAACTCGAAGATCTCCTCCCCCACGCCGACCAGAAAGATATCCAGGATGTGGAGGAAGAGGAACAGAACGATGCCAAGGCCGCCTGCCCGGTGCAACAGCCAGGCATAGTGCCCGTCCTTGCCGCGATAGGTGATGCCTTGCCAGATGGAAGCAACAGCGCTTGCCATGCACGACTCCTTTCAATACGACACACAGCTCGCAATCCTTGCGAGAAAGGCGCAACAGGGCAGCGTCCCCCGGGGCGCCGACCCTCGTCGAATTGGTTGTGAAGCAGCGCGCATTATAGCGCCCGGCGCAGGAAAAGTCAAGTACAAACGCTGGACTTGGGCGACGTTTCACAAGGATTGATTTTCGCCAGACCTGGTGTCCGGCTGGTAGCCGGACCTACCGCCAGACCAGCTTGGCAGCCGCTGGCTTGTATCGTATAATCGCTTCATGTTTTCCTATGCGCCTGCCAAAGTGAAGTTGACTATGAACCAGCGATTTTCTACTCTGACCCTGGGCCTGCTCCTCTCATTGCTGCTGCTGGCGGCGCTTGGCGCCGCTACAGCGACCGCGCAACCAACCAACACGCTGACGCGCCAGCGCGATGTTGTGGTGATCACCGGCGCATCGCTACCAGCGCTGGCCGGCGCGCCGCTGGACGAGCTGTTCGTCTACCGCTTCGACGGCGCAGCCTGGCAGCAAATCCCCTTCCAGTTCGATGAGGTGGACCCCCTCAGCAACAGCTACATCATCACCGGCGATGGTGTGCTGGACCCGGCCGACGAGTTGGCCTTTCTGGCCCGCGATGCCGGCCAGCCGGCGCCTGCTGGCCGGTGGATCGCCGACCCCGCCTCCACAGCCTATGCGCGCTACGAGCTGCTGATTAGCGATCCGGTGCATCCGGGCGAGCAAGCCACCGTCTATGTCTACCGCTCGCCCACGCTGGCTCCGTCCTTCGGCCCGGACTACATCCACGTCACCACCGACACCGTGACCACCCCCTTCTTCGCGGCCACGGTCAACTTCAGCCAGACGCTGGGGCTGACCGGACTTGAGCTGAACGGCTCTGGCCAGGATATCGTCGACCAGAGCCACCTCAGCATCAAGGGCCGCATCGTCTTCCTGCCGGTGCAGCTTTGCGAAGCTGACATCCTCAGCCAGATCAGCGACCCGTCTCTCATTCCCAGCGGCCTGCCGCCGGGCGATCGGCCGGTACGCTATGTCAGCGGCCCGGTGGACGGCAGCGGCTCGGCCGTCACCCCGGCCGGCCTGCGCACTGTAGTCGGCCCCATCGACCTGAGCGCCATCGCCGGCAGCGTCGGCATCCCTGGCTTGACCCTGGACGAGTTCCGCCTCAGCCTGGACCTGCGCAGCCCGACGGCGAGCGGTTTCGCGCCCGCCCGCTTCCACGCCAACACCATCGCCGCGGCCGGCGTGCCTGTCGACGGCGTCCCTGACAGCGTGCCGACGACGCTGGCCGCCTGGACACAGCTCAACGGCAGCCAGGGCAGCGTAGTGCAGCTCAACAGCGTGCAGACCACGGGCACGTCGGCTTTCAGCTACTATCTGGACAACGCCAACGCCACAGCGGCCGACTGCCACGGCGCCGACGGCGCGTTCGGCGAGAGCGGAGTGCGCATCGCCCCCTTCGCCGGCCAGGTGACCGTCCGCCAACAGCTCTACTTCGCCGAGCCGCTGAGCCAGGCGGCCGGCGCGCTCTACCAGAGCTACGCAGCCAATCCCTTGCAGGCCGCAGCCGCCAGCCAGCTCACCTGCTTCTTCGCCGACCTGCATCCTAACGCGGCTACCAACGATCCTGCCCTGTGCGACGGCGATGTGGACGTGGCCGACGTACAGATAGTGGCCGGCTGCTGGAACCAGACGCCCGGCGCCGCCGCCTGCCCGGCGCGGCTGGATGCGAACGGCGACAACGCGATCACGGCGGCCGACATCACAGCCGTGGCTCAGAACTGGGGCTGGCAACGCTGATGCAAAACGTCCTAGAGCCGGCCCGCGCCAGCCGCCAGGTGCCGTGGCGGCGGCTGCTGGGCTACCTGCGGCCACATCTGGGCAAGCTCCTGGTCGCCCTGATCGCCCTGGCCATCAGCAGCGCGGCCAGTCTGGCCTTTCCTCTGCTAATCGGCCGGACCATCGGCGATGTGCTGGAGCAGGGCAACCAGGCGCAGCTCAACCGCTTCACGCTGCTGCTGGTGGGGTTGTTCGGCGTCATGGCCGTGGCCGGCTTCGTGCAAACCTACTTCATCGGCGTCATCGGCGAGCGCATCGTTTACGACCTGCGCACCGCCCTCTATGACCGTCTGCTGACGCTGTCGCTGGCCTACTACAGCCAGCACCGGGTGGGTGAGCTGATCTCGCGCATCTCCAACGACGTGACCCTGGTGCGGGCCATGTTGACCACCAACATCACCACGCTGCTCAGCTCGATCATCTCGCTGGTCGGCTCGGTGGTGATCGTCTTCACCCTCAATCCGGGGCTGACCGTCTTCATCCTGGTGCTGGTGCCAGCGCTGATCGTCGCCGCATTCCTCTTCGGCCGGCCGCTGGAGCGCCTGGCCAAGCGGGTGCAGGATCAACTGGCCGCGGCCACCGTCACCGTGGAGGAGGGGCTGAGCGGCATCCGCACGGTCAAGAGCTTTGGCCGCGAGCCGTTCGAGAACCAACGTTACCAGAGCGCGCTGACCCTGACCCTGAACACGGCTCTGCGCACCATCGCCGCGCGCGCCGGCTTTGGCAGCCTGATGCTGCTGCTGGGCTTCGGCTCGCTGACGGCCATCCTCTGGTTCGGCGGCCGCCAGGTGATCGCCGGGACTATGACCGCCGGCATGATGACCAGCTTTCTGATCTACGGCTTCCTGATCGCGGCTGGCATGGGCAACCTGGCCGGGCTGTACGCGGAGCTGCGCGCGGCCACCGGCGCTATCACCCGCGTCTTCGAGATCATGGACACCGCGCCGACGGTGGTAGAGGCGCCCGACGCCCAGCCCATGCCGCCGATCCAGGGCCGCATCAGCTTCGAGAACGTCTCCTTTGGCTATACCAGCAACCAGGCGCCAGCCACTGTGGACGGCGAAGGCCTGGTGCTGAGCGACATCTCGCTGGAGATCGCTCCCGGCGAGATCGTAGCGCTGGTCGGCCCCAGCGGCGCGGGCAAGACCACCCTCTGCAACCTGATTCCCCGCTTCTACGACCCGGACCGGGGCGTGCTGCGCATCGATGGCATCGACCTGCGCAGCGTGACCGAGCACAGCCTGCGCAGCCAGATCGGCCTGGTGCCGCAGGAGACGCTGCTCTTCGGCGGCTCCGTGCGCGAGAACATCCGCTATGGCCGGCTGGACGCGACCGAGGAGGAGATCGTGGCCGCGGCCCAGGCCGCCTACGCCCATGATTTCATCCTGACGCTGCCACAGGGCTACGACACGCTGGTGGGCGAGCGCGGCGCGAATCTGAGCGGCGGCCAACGCCAGCGCGTCTCCATCGCCCGCGCCATCCTCAAAGACCCGGCCATTCTGCTGCTGGACGAGGCCACCAGCTCGCTGGACAACGAGTCCGAGCGCTTCGTGCAGGCTGCGCTGGAACGGCTGATGGCCGACCGCACCACGCTGATCATTGCCCACCGCCTGAGCACCATCCAGGCCGCGCACCGGGTGGTGGTCATGGATGGCGGCCGCATCGCCGAGGTCGGCACGCACGAGGAGCTCTTGGCGCAGCGCGGGCTGTACGCCAAGCTCTACCTGATGCAGTTCGCCGAGGGCGGCAACGGCCCACGGCGTTCGGTGGTCGATATCTGGCCTGAGGGCGATTGGGCCGTTGCCGGCTGGCCGTGGGCGCAGCCGGCCGGCTCGTAGTGGCGGCTTCAGCCGCTCGGCCGTTCGTAGTGGCGGCTTCAGCCGCTCGGCCGCGCCGGAAACGACAAAGTCGTTACTACCAACGGGCTGCGCGTTTTGTGCGTCGCTTTGCCCACCAAGACGGGTCCAGCCCAAACTGCTGCGACGCAAGCAGCCAGGCCTGGCCCAGCAAATCGTAGCGTAAGGCTTGCAAGCGCGCCGGCCACGACGCGGTCTGATAGCTTGGCTGTGGAAAGGCGGTTTGGTTCAAGATGCCAGCCAGACGGAAGATACGGCTGGCGCGGCGCGCGTGGTAGGGCGTGGTGACGACGATCGCGCTCCGCCAGCCGCGCGCCTGCATGATCTGCCGGCAGTAGCGGGCGTTCTCGACCGTGTCGCGCGACTGCGTCTCCGTGGCAATAGCCGCCGCCGGCACGCCCTCTTGCACGGCCAGCCCGGCCATCACCTGCGCCTCCACGTGCTCGTTATGCACTGCGCCGCCGGTAAACAACAGCGCTGGCGCCAGTCCAGCGCAATACAACGTGGCAGCCAGGGCCACCTGCTCCTGCATGGCCGGGCTGGGGCTGCCGTCGGCGTGGGCTGGATGGCCGAGCACGACGATCACATCGGCCGGCCGCAATGGCTGCGATCTGGGCACGTAAGCTTGCGCAAACCTCCGCAACAGCGCAGCAACGACTGCCAGCGCGACGATCAATAGGACAGGATACCGCATCCGCATCACTCCTCGACGCCATGATAGCGCGTCTGGAGCAAACGACCAAGACCAGAGCTACACAGAGTTCTCAGAGGAGACACAGAGAGCGCAGAGAAGAGCAAGCCGTGCGGTCTCTCGACGATATCTGATCCTTTTCTTCTCCGTGTTCTCTGTGTCTCCTCCGCGTCCTCTGTGTCCCTCAGGAGATATGTCATGCAACAGCTTGACCGCTTCCGCGGCTGCCTGCTGGGGCTGGCCGCTGGCGACGCCGTGGGCACAACCGTCGAGTTCCGGCCGCGCGGCAGCTTCGCGCCGCTGACCGGCATGGTGGGCGGCGGGCCGTTCCGCCTGGAGCCGGGCCAGTGGACCGACGATACCTCCATGGCGCTATGCCTGGCCGTCAGTCTCGTCGAATGCAACGGCTTCGACGCGCGCGATCAAATAGAAAGCTACTGCCGCTGGCGCGACGAGGGCTACCTGAGCAGCAATGGCCGCTGCTTCGACATCGGCAACACGGTGGCCAGCGCGCTGGCCCGCTTCCAACGCACGGGCGACCCCTTCGCCGGCTCGACCGATCCCTACTCGGCCGGCAACGGCTGCATCATGCGCCTGGCGCCCATCGCCATGTTCTATTTCCCCGACCTGGAACTGGTTGAGCACTACGCGGCCGAAAGCTCCCGCACCACCCACGCCGCCGCCGAGTGCCTGGACGCCAGCCGGCTGTTCGCTCGCATGGTGGTGCGCGCGCTGCAAGGCGGGCCTAAAGAGGAGATCCTGCTGGCTGATCATACGTCGTTCGTTGGCGCGCCCAAGATTATGTCGATTGCCCAAGGCGAGTACATCGCCAAACCGATGAGCGGCATCCGCGGCTCCGGCTACGTGGTGGACAGCCTGGAGGCGGCGCTGTGGTGTTTCCATCACACGGATAGCTTCGAGCAGGCCATCCTGGCAGCCGCCAACCTGGGCGACGACGCCGACACCACGGCCGCAGTCTGCGGCCAGGTGGCCGGCGCGTTCTACGGCGCGTCTGGCATTCCGGCGCCCTGGCTGGAGCGGCTGACGTTGCGTTCGGAAATCGAGCAACTTGCCGTTCAACTGATGGTCACGGGTACCCAAATCATCCAGCCGGGAATTAGTCAACCTTTGTTCTCGTAGCCCAATCCGCCAGCTTGTTCGCATGCAATTCAGCCCGGACGGTTGCGCTACGGACAGCCCACTGCAGGTGACGCACTATGACAACATCACAGCCGCCAACACCGCCAATCATCCACCCCATGGCACCGCGCTTCATTCTGGAGCAGCACCAGCGCGGCGTGTTCACGGGCGAGATGCGCGCCGCCACGCTCTTTGCTGACATCTCCGGCTTCAGCACCATGATGGACGCGCTGATGGCGCACGGCCAGCACGGCGCCGAGGTCGGCGCCAACATCATGCGCGCTGCGCTCGACCCGGCCATTGACGCGGTGTATCAGTATGGCGGCTTCGTGTCCAGCCAGGCCGGCGACGCGTTCACGGCCATCTTCCCGCTAGGGGAAGATGGCAGCGAGCTGGACGCGACCCGCCGCGCGCTGGCTGCGGCCCTGCGCATCCAGCAGGCCAGCCGGGAGCATCCCGTCCACGACTCGCCCTACGGCGCCTTCCCAATGGGCGTCAAAGTCGGCCTCGCCTGCGGCGCGCTGCAGTGGGGCATCGTGCGTTCGTCCGACGACCAACGGGCGGTGTATTACTTCCGCGGCGACGCCATCGATGCCTGCGCCGAAGCCGAGCATTATGCCCGCGCCGGCGATATCCTGCTCGACCCGGCGGCCCGCGACCTGCTGGCTGAAACAGTGAGCGTCGAGGCCAACGGCGAGCTCGGCCGCGTGGTTGGCGTCCACACAGAGCTGCCGCCAAGCCATCCATCAGCGCCGGATACGCCGGACCTGGCCACTCTCAGCCGCTACTTCCCCGTCTCCGTCCTGAGCCAGGAATATTCGGGCGAGTTTCGCTGGGTGGTCAGCGTCTTCGTGGCCTTGCCGACAGTGCGCACCGAAACCCAGTTGCACGGCTTCGTCCAGACCGTGTTTGCGCTGCAAGAGATCCATGGCGGCTTCATCAATCGGCTGGACTTCGGCGACAAGGGCGCCAACCTGTTGATCTTTTGGGGCGCGCCGTTGACGCACGAGAACGACATTCAACGCAGCCTGGACTTCCTGCTGGATTTGCAGACGCGTACCAGCATCCCCGTCAGCGCCGGCGTCACCTATCGCATCGCCCATGCCGGCGCCATTGGCGGCACGCGGGCCGAGGAATATACCTGCTACGGCCGCGGCGTCAACCTGGCCGCGCGCCTGATGACGGCCTCGTCGCCCGGCGAAATCCTGCTGGACGAGGAGATCGCGCGCCGGGCTGGACAACGCTTCGACCTGGAGTTTATCGGCGAGCGCTCCTTCAAGGGCTTCGCCGACAAGCAGCGCGTCTATCAGCTCTTCGACCGCAAAGAAGGACACGCCGACCTGTTCCGCTGGCCCCTGGTCGGCCGCGCGCGCGAGCTAGACCAGATGGAAGCGTTCTTGCAGCCGCTGAGCCGGGGCGAGTGTGCGGGCGCGGCCATCGTCCTGGGCGAAGCAGGCATCGGCAAGAGCCATCTGATCCACGCTGTGCGCCATGCGCCGAACGTCCAGGCCATCGACGCAACCTGGGCGCTTTGCCAGGCCAGCCAGACGCTGCGCGCCAGCTTCGGCCCCTTCCGCCACTGGCTGATGGACTATTTTGGCCAGTCGCCCACCCAGATCGACGCCCGCAACAAGCTGGCCTTCAACCGGCGCATCAACGCACTGGTGGCTGAGGCCGGAGAAGCCGCGCTGGGCCGCGAGTTGGATCGCACCCGCAGCTTCATCGGCGCGCTGATCGGGCTGCGCTGGCCCGACTCGCTCTACGAGGAGATGGACCCCCAGGGCCGCTTCGAGAACACCGTCGAGGGCCTCGTCACCCTGGTGCTGGTCGAGAGCCTGCGCCAGCCAGTCATCCTGCACCTGGAGGACGCCCAATGGTTGGACGCCGACACCTTGACGCTGCTGGCGCGGCTGTGGCGCCGCGTCGCCGGCCGGCCGGTGGCCCTGCTGGCAACGGCGCGCGGCGAGCAGTTGCCCGACGACGTGCGCGACGGCCTGCGCAAGCTAGGCGGCGAGCTGCCGTGGATGCAGATCGAGCTGGCGCGCCTGGACGATGGCGATCTGGCCAGGCTGGCGGCCGACATCCTCAACGCGCCCGCCGCCCCATCGCTGACAGCCCTGCTGCGGCGTCAAACCGAGGGCAATCCCCTCTTCGCCCAGCAATTCGTCCTCCACCTGCAAGAACAGGGCCAGTTGGCGCCGGACGAGACGGGCGCGGTGGGCGCGCCGGCGTTGGATCTGTCAGCCGCGCCGCCCGACGTGCAGGCTTTGATCATCGCCCGCATCGACACGCTGACCCAGGAAATCCGCAACGTGGTACACACCGCGGCCGTGCTGGGCCGCGAGTTCGAGGTGCGCCTGCTGTCGCAGATGCTGCGCAACGGCCGGCCGCTGGAGGCCATGGTGGCGTCGGGCGAGCAGGCCGCCATCTGGCAGCCGCTCAACGAGCTGCGCCACATTTTCCTGCACACGCTGGTGCGCGACACAGCCTATGGCATGCTGACCCATGAACGGCGCCGGCGGCTGCACCTGCTGGCTGCCGAGGCATTGGAGGCGCTGCACGCGGCCGAGTTGACCCCGGCTGCGGCGGCCATCGGCTATCACTATGAACAAGCGGAGCAGGCCGATCCGGCGCGGCGCTACCTGGCCATGGCCGGCGCAGAGGCCGCCCGTTCCTATCAAAACCAGGCTGCCGTCGACTTCTTTACGCGCGCGCTGGCACTGAACCCGACGCCGCAACAACGCGGCGACCTGCTGCTGGGCCGCGAGGCCGTGCTCAACTGGCAGGGCGACCGCCAAGGCCAGGCCGACGATCTGCAAGCGTTGGCAGCCCTGGCAGAGGGCAGCGCCGACCAGCGGTTCCTCAGCGAGGTCAGCCTGCGATTAGCCAACTACCAGCGGGCCACAGGCGATAGCGCGGCGGCCCTGGCGCACGCGCAGGCCGCTATCGAGGCGGCCAGGCTGGCCGGCGATGTGGGCGCGGAAGCCAGAGGCTATGCACTATCAGGACGCATCTTGTTGCACCGGGGTCGGTACGACGAAGCTCGAAGCTGGCTCGAGCTGGCCAAGGACCTGGCCGGTCAGGCGGGGGATATCCGCACCGAGGCCCAAAGCACCTACGACATGGGAGCCGCCCGCTACTACCAGGCCGAGTTCGCCCCCGCCCTGGCTGAGATTGGAGCCGCTCGGGCGCTGTACGCGCAGATCGCCGACCTCAAAGGCGAGGTCAGCGCCGGCTATATGACGGCGACGATCCACAAGCAGCTTAGCGCCTATCAGGCTGCCCTGGACGCCTTCGAGGATAGCCTGGCCACCGCTCGCCGGGGAGGCTGGCGCCAGGGCGAGGTGCAAATCCTTGGCACGCTGGGCAACACCTACTTCCACCTGGGCGACTACGCGCTGGCACAGGAGTATCATCAGGACGCGTTGGCGGCCTGCCGCCGCATGGCCGACCGCGAAGGGGAAGCCGCCAGCCTCGACACCCTGGGGCTGATCGCGGCCCAGCAGGGCGACAGCCATGCAGCACTGAACTACTACGATCAGGCGCTGGCCATCCAGCAGGCCATCGGCTATCGCCGCGGCCAGGGCTACACGCTGACCCACCTGGGTTACTTGCTGCTTCAACGCGGCCAGCCCGCGCAGGCCGGCGAGGCATTCGGCCAAGCGTTGACCATCCGCCGCGAGCTGTCCCCGGACAGCGGCGCATGGATCGACGATCTGGCCGGCCTGGCGCTGGCGGCCCTGGCCCAAGGCCAGCCAGCCGAGGCCGGCGGGCTGGCTGGCGAGTGCCTGGCCTGGAT
>JBAQCH010000377.1:0-35128 GCA_049294015.1 Anaerolineae bacterium | reverse complement strand
GGCCGCGGCCGGTCGCGACTCAACCAGCCCGGCTGTGCAAGCCGGCCTGGCCTACCTGAGCGCTGCGCAGACCAGCGACGGCGGCTTTGCCGGCTACGACGGATCGACCAGCGCCAGCTCCACCGGGCTGGCCTTGCAGGCATTGGCGGCCTTTGGCGAGCGGCCAGCCAGCCTGGGTTGGACCCGTACTCTTTCCGGAACCGCGGAGGCCAGCGCCTTGCTGCGGCCCACGCCAGTCGATGCCCTGCTGGCGCTGCAAAGCCCCGACGGCGGCTTCGCCGGCTTTTCCGGCCTCAACGATCCCTTCTCGACCTACCAGGCGCTGCCAGGCCTGTTGGCCCGCTCCTATGGCGCTTTGGCTGCAGCCCCCGCTGTGGCTGCGCGCTGGCTGGAGCAGCATACACAGAACCTGTGCAGCGAGCAGTACCCGTGGGCGCGCTTGAGCGTCTCCGGAATCTGCCGCTAGGGAAACCCATGAATCCCAGGCCAGCAGGCAGTGCCAGCCGCGCCCTACGACCCGGCCAAACCGTGGTCGTGGCGCTGCGCGCCTGCCTGCTGGTTCTTGCTGCCGCGCTGGCCTTGGCAGGGCCGGCGCGCGCCGTGCTGGCCGATGCGCCGCCCGACAACCGCGCTGGCCTGGTGGTGCGCTTCGGTGACGGCAGCGTGCAGACTGCCTGCGTCGACCTGGGGCCAAGTGGGCAGGTGACCGGTGAGCAGTTGCTGCAACGGGCCGGCTTGCAGCCGGTGATGGAGTACAGCGCACTGGGCGGTATCGTCTGCCGGATCGGCGCCGAGGGCTGCGGCTTCCCAGAGCAGTCGTGTTGGTGCCAGTGCAAGGGCGACCCCTGCGTCTACTGGCAGTATTTCCAACAAGTCGATGGCGCCTGGGTCTACGCCACTATCGGCGCCAGCACCCGCATGGTGCAGGCAGGGCAGGTGGACGGCTGGGCCTGGGGCGCCGGCGAGGGGAGCAACGGCGCGCAGCCTCCCCTGCTCACACTCGACGAAATCTGCGCTGCTCCGGCGGCCGTTATCGATTCGACGACTGCCGATGCCCTTTTCACCCCCGTGCCCCTTGACCTGGCCGCGTCCGCCCCAGATGAAGCGCCGGCGATCCAACAGCCCCTTGCTGCGTCAGTGGCGCTGGCAGCCAGCGAAACCAGCCCGGCTGCAACGCGCGCCATGACCGGCGACTACGCCTTTTTCGGCGGTGTTTTGCTGGTTGTCATAGCCGGCGCGGCCGGGCTGCGGGCGGCCGTCGCCGGGCGCGCCGGTGCGGCACGCGCCCGCGTCCATGGTAGATCCAGTGCGCTGCCTGAGGCGCTGGTCTACCTGCTCAGCGTCGCGATCGGCGTGGTCGCACTGCTCTATCCGTTCCTGCTCTCGGCTGTGCAGACCGCCGCTGGTGAGACCGGCCGCGCCGGCGATTCGACCCTACTGCTTTTCGCGTTGATGGGGTTGTGCTTTGCCGCGCTGCTGCTGGAGGTGCAGGGCCAGGCCGTCAGCGCCAAGCGTATCGCCCTGCTGGGCGTCTTGGTGGCCATCAACTCGGTGCTACGCTTCGTCGAGGTGGGCATCCCTGGCCCCGGCGGCTTCAGTCCCGTCTTCGTGCTGATCGTGCTGACTGGCTACGTCTACGGCGGCCGCTTTGGCTTTCTGGTGGGCGCGCTGACCATGCTGGTCTCGGCGCTGATCACCGGCGGGGTGGGGCCGTGGCTGCCCGCGCAGATGTTCACCGCCGGCTGGGTAGGGTTAACCGCGCCGCTGGCCCGGCCGTTGGTCAGAGCACTCGGCGGCCGCGAGGGCAGTCGTCACGAGGTGGCTGTGCTGGCTCTGTTCGGCGCGCTGTGGGGCCTGGTCTACGGCGTGGTCATCAACCTGTGGTTCTGGCCTTTCCTGGCCGGGCCGGCTGGCCAGTACTACCAGGCGGGACTGGGGTTGGCCGCTGTCGTGCAGCGCTATGCAGCCTTCTATCTGGCCACGTCGCTGTTGTGGGACATCATGGCGATGTTGGGCAACGGCTTGCTGATCGCGGCCTTTGGCCGGCCGGCGCTGGCAGCGCTGCGCCGCTTCCAGCAGCGCTTCGACTTTGACTACTTGCCGGCAGGCTAGAACCGGTGAACACCCCTGCCCTCGATTATCGCACGCCGCGCCAGGCGCCGCTCCATGCGCTGGCCTGGGCCGGCTGGGTAATCGCCTGCGTCGTGGCCCTGTCGGCTACCCGCAACCCCGTCTACCTCGTGCTCCTGCTGGTGTGCATTGGCTGGGTGCTGCGTGAGGCGCGCCAGACAGCCGATGCGCCCCCCCTTCCCCTGTCGCCGCTGCGTTTTGCCCTGCTGGTCATCACGGTCTCGGCGCTGTTCAACGCGCTGACCGCTCATTTCGGCCAGACCGTGCTGTTTACATTGCCGGGTTGGCTGCCGCTGCTGGGCGGCCCGGTCACGCTGGAGGCGTTGGTCTATGGCGTGTTGAGCGGGCTGGTGCTGACCGGATTCTTCGTCGCCTGGACGGCGCTCTTCGTGGCCGTGCCCACCCAGGCGTTGATCCGGCTGATCCCGCGGGTCTTCTACCCCATCGGCGTAGTGCTGAGCATCGCCGTAGCCTTTGTGCCGACTACCTTCGCCCAGTTTCAGCAGATTCGCGATGCGCAGGCGGTGCGCGGCCATCGCGTGCGCGGCCTGCGCGATTGGCTGCCCTTGTTGATGCCGCTGCTGGTGGGCGGGCTGGAGCGGGCGTTTCAGTTGGCCGAAGCGATGACCGCGCGCGGCTTTGCCAGCCGCGACGCTGACCAGGGCGGCAAAAGCCAGCGCCGTTTTCGTTGGCTGTTGGCCGCAGGTCTGGTTATGCTGCTGGCAGGGTTGATCATGCGGCTGGTGTGGCGGCAGCAGCCAGCGCTGAGCAGCGTCGTGCTGCTCGCAGGCGGCGCCGTGTTGATCGCTGGCCTGGCCGCGCAAGGACGGACCGTGCGGCGCACCGTCTATCGACCCCGGCCATGGACTGGACGCGATTGGCTGGTCGCGCTTTCGGCTGCGGTGGCCGTGGCAGCCTATTTGGCGCCGTACAGCCGGGCTTCGTTGGCTTGGTCGCCCTATCCTCAACTGGCCCTGCCGCAGGTCGACCTTGTGGTCGTCCTGGCTACGTTGGGTCTGCTGACGCCGGCCGCCTTGCTGGGGCGGTCGCGCAGGGCGCGTGCAAAGGGCTCCCAGCTCATGCCGATGGGCTAAGCCCAGCTTGCTGTGCTAGGAATTGGTGCTTCTGGCCACCAGCAGGATGCCGGCGATGATCACGAGAATCCCCAGCCAGCGCAGCGGCGGCACCGTCTCTCCCAGCAGGAAGCGACCGGATAGCGTCACCAGCACGAAGTTCAGCGCGAGGAAGGGGTAGGCCACGCTCAGGTCCAGCCGCGCCAGCACGGCGATCCAGGCCAGCGCGCCGGCCGCATAGAAGACCAGCCCCAGCATGACCAGCGGCGATTTGAAGATCAACCCGATGATCGAGAAGACGCCAGTGGCGGTTTCGGCCACGCCCGGCTGGCTGACGCCCAGCTTGAGCGCGGTCTGGCCGGCCACGCCGAAGGCAGTGGATAGCAGGATCAGAAGAAGCGAAGATGCAAGTGTGGGGTTCATGTGTCGAGGGGTCATGTATCAAGTGTCAAGTGTAGGAGTGTCGGTGTGCTGGATGCCGGGTGTGCTGTGCTGGAGTGCCTGGCGCCGTGACACTTGACACCGTGACACTTGCCACCTGGCACTCCCCTCACGCCCGGTTGCGATACAGGCTGGGATCGACTACCTCGGCCATGCGTTGCTCGTCCAGCGCCTCGCCCAGGAACTGGTTGATCTGGCGCACGTAGGGCATGGGATCGGCCAACATGCGGTTGTAGTCCACGGTCAGCACCTGGAAGTTGGGCTGGGCGCGCAACCACAGCTCGACCTTCTGCAGGTGTTTGGTGAAAAGGCGGGTCATCTCTTCGTCGCTGACCCGGTCGGTGGGCTCGCCGCGGCGCTCCAGCATCTTCTTTTGCGAGGCCAGCACCTCGGGCAGCGCGCGCTGCATGAACACCACGCGGTATTGATAGCCGGCCGGCAGGTGCTCCAGCAGGGCGGAGATCACCTTGACCACCTTGCCTTGAGCGTCGGCCACCCAGGCCGTGTCGCCCTTGTCCATCTGCTTGACGCGCTCCATCTCGTAGTAGCCCTTGGGGTTGTCTTCATCGGCCACACGCTGCGCGTCGGTGACGATGGCCAGGCCGCCGGCCTCCAGCGCCTTCATCATCATCGACGTTCCGGAGCGCGGCAAGCCGGACACGACCGTCACGAAGGGCGGCGACTTGGCTTTGCGGAAGGAGGGTAGTTTCATGGGGTAGTAGATTGGTAGATTGGTGATTGGTGGATTGGTGGATTGGTGATTGGTAGATTGGTGATTGGTAGATTGGTGATTGGTAGGTTGGTTGATTGGTCGGTTGGCCGCCGAAGCATTGCGCTGCCTGCCGTACTCGTTCAGTCTAGGCCGGCGTGTGGACGTGATTATACCAGAAGATGCGCGCATCGGCCTGATTTGGACTCGCGTCAACTGTGGTCAGCAGGGCGAGGGCCTGCGCTGCGCCGCCGCCGGTGGCCTAGCTCTTGGACAGCCGTGGGCGTGCAGCCGGCTGGCCGAGCTCAGCCGCACAGGCTGCGTCCTGCTGGCAAAGCAAATGGTTGGCATTTTGGGTCTGCTGTGCTAGAATTGCCCTTACTGGCTGTCCTCTATCGCTTCACCCCTTGCTCAGCAACGACCACCATGCAAGCGAGCGCTGTTCCAAAACCGCCACCATCGCGTCCGGAACTCCAGACTTTACGAACGGTGTCGGGCTACTTTGCCCAACCGGTGCGACTGCTGCGTACGTATCGGCGGGAGTTCCTGCGCGCGGACTTGATTGCAGGGATCACGGTCGGGGTAGTGTCGCTGCCGCAAGGCATCGCGTTCGCTCTGCTGGCGGGCCTGCCGGCTGAGATGGGCATCTACACGGCGATCATCGCCGCAGTCGTCGGCGCATTGTGGGGATCGTCCAACCACCTCAGCACTGGCCCCACCAACTCATCGGCCCTGTTGGTTTTCTCCGTGTTGCTGCCCATCGCTGTACCTGGTTCTGCCCTTTACATTTCGGCTGCCGGGATGCTGGCAATTATGGCCGGTTCATTGCGTGTTGTGATGGGCATGGCCCGCCTGGGGGTGTTGGTCAACTTCGTGTCAGACTCGGTGATCGTCGGATTCACGGCTGGAGCGGGTGTGTTGATCATGGTTGGCCAGGTGCGAGCATTGTTTGGCCTCCAGTTTCCCAGCTCACCGCGCTTGGTTGACACGGCGTCCAATATTGCCCTGCATATTCAGGAGGTCCACCTGCTCAGCGCGCTGCTGGGCATTGGCACCATCGTAGCTGCAGTGCTCATCAAGCGTTTTTGGAAGACTCTGCCTGCCCCCTTGATCGCCATGGGCTTGGCTGCGCTGGTGGTGGCCATCTTTGATCTTCCACAGTATGGCGTGGCTGTGCTCAGTTCGCTGACCCGTAGCTTGCCGCCGATGACCGATCTGCAGTTGCTCAACTTCGACTTGCTGGGCGATCTTTCCACCGGCGCGCTGGCCGTTGCCATGATTGGTTTGGTGGAAGCCATGTCCATCGCCCGCGCCATCTCCGCTCAAACGGGCCAACGGCTGGATAGCAACCAGGAGTTCATCGGCCAGGGGTTGGCCAACGTCGCTGCTGGCATCTTCTCTGGGTTCCCCTCCTCTGGCTCATTCAATCGTTCGGGTCTCAATCTGGAATCGGGAGCGCAGACGCCGCTGGCCAGTGTCTTCTCTGGGCTGGTGGTTCTGGTGGTTGTCTTCCTTTTCGCGCCGCTGGCGGTCTATGTGCCCTTGCCTGCCATTTCTGCCTTGTTGGTCATCAGCGCCTACTCCATGATCAACCGCAAGGAGATGGTGCGCATCTGGCAGAGCACCACGGGCGACCGCCTGATCATGATCGTCACCCTCAGCGCCACGTTGCTGCTGCCGTTGCAGTTCGCTGTGCTGACAGGTGTGCTGATGTCGTTGGTCTACTATATTTGGAGAACCAGCCTGCCGCGGGTCTACCCGGTGGTGCCAGACCAACACTTCATACATCTGGTGCAACAGGCCGATTCATCGGGCAATCTGCGGCGGCCCTCCTGTCCGCAACTCAGCATTCTGGAGATCCAGGGCGACCTTTACTTCGGCGCTGCGCCGCATGTGGAAGATGCCATCGTGCGCGGCCACGAAAACATACCCCAACAGCGCTACCTCCTGCTGCGTATGGTCAGCGTGGACCAGATCGATATCAGCGGCGTCCATATGTTGGAGAGCACGGTACGCAGCTATCGCGAACAAGGCGGGGATGTTTTCTTCGTAAGGGTCCAGCAGCCAATCTTCGAGTTCATGCAATCCACTGGCTTCGTCGACCTGCTGGGCCGCGATCACTTTCTGGACGACGACACGGCCATCAGCCGGCTCTTCTACCACGTGCTGGACCCGGCCGTCTGCATCTACGAGTGCGAGCTGAAGGTATTCAAGGAGTGCCAGAACCTGCCCAAGCAGACCCTGCCGGCCGGCTTGACTCTGCACACTGAAATACCCTCCCGCGCGCTGTCCACGGTCACTGCCCGCACGCTCTGGGAGCAGATGCATACCAGCGCGCCGCCGTTGATCTACGATGTGCGCGAGCCGCGCGAGTTCCGGCGAGCGCACATACCTCAGTCGCACCTGCTGCCGCTGCCCAAGGTCCTGACAGAGGCGGTTGTCCTGCCGCGCGACCAGCGCATCGTGCTGGCCTGCCGCAGTGGCCGGCGCAGCATGCGTGCAGCCCAGGCGCTGGCTCAGCAGGGCTACAGCAACGTAGCGGTGCTGGATGGCGGCCTGATGGCTTGGGAGGCCGCCGGCCTGTTGGAAGCTGTCGACCTCAAGGAGGAGCTATGAGCAACATCGCGCCCCCGCGCAATCTGGGACTGGACCTGGTGCGCGCCACGGAAGCCGCGGCCCTGGCCGCCACGCGTTGGATGGGTCTGGGCAAGGCGGATGAGGCTGACAGCGACGCAGCCGAGGCCATGGTAGGCGCCCTGAACACGCTGGACATCCAAGGCCGCATCGTTGTCGGTGAAGAGGGCAAGCTCGGCCGCCATTCAGCCCTCGACAGCGGCGCCAGTATTGGCATCGGCAACGGTCCTGTCGTCGACGTGGTGGTCGATCCCATTGACGGCCGGCGCCGCCTGGCTCTGGGCTACTCCGACGCCATCTCGGTGGCCGGTCTGGCGCCGCGCGACAGCATGTGGAGCCCCGCGCCGGCCGTCTACATGGAAAAACTGGTGGTCGACAGCGTGGCAGCCGAGGCGCTGGTGCCTGAGTGCCTGGACGCGCCCGCGGCCTGGACCTTGGCCCTGGTGGCGCGGGTCAAGCACAAGCCGGTGCGTGACCTGGTGGTCTTTGTGCTCGATCGTCCCCGCCACCACCATCTGGTAGAGGAGATTCGCTCGGCCGGCGCGCGTGTGCTGCTGCGTTCGGACGGCGACATTGCCGGCGGGCTGATGGCCGCCTACCCTGACAGCGGCGTCGACCTGTTGATGGGAATCGGCGGCATCGCCGAAGGGGTGATCGCTGCCTGCGCCGTCAAGGCGTTGGGCGGCAAGATGCTGGGCCGGCTGGCTCCGCAGACTGAGCAGGAGCGTGGCGAGGTGCTGGCAGCCGGCCTGGACACCCAGAGCGTGTTGTCCAGCGATGAGATGGTGAAAGGCAGCCAGATTTTCTTCGCCGCTACCGGCATCACCGACGGCATGCTGTTGCGCGGGGTACGCCTGCGTGGCCACACGGCTGAGACCAATTCGCTGGTGCTGCGCTGCGAAACGGCTACGCGGCGCCTCATCCAGAGCAGCCACCGGGTAGAGTGGCAACACGATGAAGAGAACTGAGGCGGGCGGCCGGTGGCAAGTTGCATGTTGTACGGTGCAAGTTGCACCTGGAAGTCGCCCGTGAAGGATCAACGATGAGCGCAGAGGTTGAGAACGAGTTGACAGCGGCCGCGTCGCCATCTCCAACAGGCGCGGGCTCGCGGCGCTGGGTGCGGATGCTGGCGGCGGTGTTGCTGTCGTTGCTGGTTGGTTTGGCGTTGGCCGAAGGGCTGGTCCGGTTGGCAGACGGGCTGGGACTGATCGATCTGACGCCCAGCTTGGCTGAGCTGCCGGGTGCGGGCCAGCAGGATGATGGTGTGCGTCTGGCCGCTGCCAACGGCGAACAGCCTCTCTATGTCGCCGACCGTCGCTTGCATCATCGTATGGCCGCAAACTGGACCGGCTTCTTCCCCGAAGAGATCGTCAGCAGCGTGGATCGGGCGCAGGTGCCGATTCGCACCAACAGCTTGGGGCTGCGCAGCGCCGAGGTGGCCCAGCCCAAGCTAGCCGGCGACTTCCGTATTCTGGCGCTGGGCGACTCTGTCACCTTCGGGTGGGGGCTGCGCGGCGAGGACGCCTATCCCAGCCAGCTCGCCAGCCTGCTGGCTACCCTGCGCCCCAACCAACGCTTCGAGGTGGTCAACGCTGGCGTCAGCGGCTACGGCACCTGGCAGCAGGCTTTGTGGCTGGAAGCGACTGGCCTGGCCTTGCAGCCGGATGTGGTAATCGTGCAGGCGCACCTGAACGACCCCGCCGATAACCTGTGGGGCACGCTGGGCGTGCAGGGCGGCGGCGGGGGCTGGCTGGCGCAGCACAGCAAGCTAGCCCAACTGGTGCAGCGGGTGGTGGGCAGCGCCGCCCCGCGCAGCAGCGTCCCCTGCGCCGCCGACTGGAAGGTCGGCACGGACCAGGTGTGCTGGCAGCGCACCGAGCAACTGCTCAGCGGGCTGCGCAGCGCTGCCCAGAGCGCAGGCACAACCACGGTCCTGATGCCGTCCCCCATGCGCTGGCAGGTGGAGCCGGGCGTGCGGGACGCGCGCGCCTGGGTCGATGCGGCCCGCTACCAGGACGTACTGCGCCAATATGCCGAGAGCAACGGCTGGCTTTTTGTCGATCCGCTGCCCGCCTTTCGCCAGGCTCACAGCAGCGGCCAGGCTCTTTTCCTGGATGTGGGCCACCCCAACGAAGCGGGCCAGCGCCTGATGGCCCAGGAACTGTATAATGCATTGAATCAGGCCGGCGCGCTGCCGTGAGGGTCAGAGTGTCGAGTGCCAAGTGTCAGGTGCGTCGGCTCTGGGTAGATTCGTTACCCACCCGCGCAGGACCCTACAAGAAGCCGGCCGGAGCAGCAACAACTCCGACCTTCCGACCTTCTGATCCGCGCCATCCGCATCATGCGTGAGCGATTTTCTGGTCTGTGTCGTAGGGTCAGATTGTTACCGCGCAGGGTCTCGAAACTCCTCGAAATCGACTGTCATCACCGTCTCCAGATCGTCGCCATAGACGAAGGTTGCGGCGACGCGCTGACCAGCTAGCGCTTGCGGCAGCCAGTAGCGCGCATCGTCCCACATGCGCTGGAAGGGCAGCGTGTCGATAGGGCGCCATTGGGGTTGGATCTCGTTGCTCGCCCGCGGCTCGCCTTGCCAGACACGCGCGATGAAGACATGCATCAGGTGGTCCCAGTCGGGGCGGGCGGGGAAGCGAAAAACCAGGCGCGCGGCCGCCTCCAACCGGTCGGGGGCGACCCGCAGGCCGGCCTCTTCGTGCAGCTCGCGCGCGGCGGCTGCGGTCAGGTCCTCGCCTGGCTCAACTTTGCCGCCCAGGCCGACTAGCTTGCCCTGGCCAAAGCCGCGTTGTTTCAGGCCCAACAGGACGCGGCGCTTCTGTTCGTCGAGGGGGAGACAAAGGGCGGCGAGTTTCAACAGCGCAAGGATCTCTCAGGTCAGCGTGGCTCCGATGCCCAGACCGAAGCGGGCATAGAGCAGCACAGCAAGAACGAGCGCGATCAGCGCCAGCGCCAGCCAGTCGCCGCGGCCCAGTTGGATGTCCCGCCAAACGGTGCGCGGCTGGCCGGAACCGACGCCGCGCGCCGCCAGGGCCATGCCCAGGGTGTCGCCCGTGCGCAGTACCTCGATGGTCAGCGCCACCAGCACCGGCGCCACGCCGCGCAGCCGGCCGCGCAGGTCGCCTCGCTCCACCTGCCAGCCGCGCGCGGTCTGCGCTTCCTGGATTTGGCCGACGGCGTGGGTGAAGGTGGGAATGTAGCGCAGCGCGATGGCCAGGGTCAATCCCCACTCGAAGGGCAGGCCCAGCCGTACCAATCCGCGCACCAGCTCGTTCTGGCGGGTCGTAAACAGGATCACGAAGAAGAGCAGCGACATGCCTAGCACGCGCGTTGCTGTGGCCACGCCGGCCAGCACACCTGTCCATGTCACCGTCAAGGGCCCCAGCTCGAACAGAACTGGCCCTGGCAAGCGGGAAAACAAGGGGAACACCACCACAATGATCACCAGCACCCGCAGCAACTGCCGCCAGACCCAGCCGATCTGGCCGGACGGGATCTTGGATGTCAGCAGGATCAGGTGGACGACGGCCAGCAGGCTCAGCAGCGCAACCACGCTGTTGAACAGCACGAACAGCGCCGCGCCGCACAGCACCAACGCGATCTTGGTGCGTGGGTCCAGACGCTGCAGCCAGCCGTTGGAGGGGATGTAGAGGTCGAAGAGCATGGGAAATGGTGAATGGTGAATGGTGAATGGCGAATGGTGAATTGGTGAATGGCGAATGGTGAATTGGTGAATGGTGAATGGTGAATGGTGAATTGGTGAATGGTGAATGGTGAATTGGTGAATGGTGAATTGGTGTGGATGACCAGATACTGCACACTCCGATCATTAACCGTTCACCAATTCATCAGTTCACTATTCTCCAGCTCTCGACAAACTGCTCGACGCTCAGCATGGGATGTGGAAAGCCGTGCGGCGCCAGCAGGGCGGAAAGGCGGGTGATGGGAGGCGGGCGCAGGCCAACGGCCTCCAGTGGGGTGCTGTCGGCGAGCGCTTGTTGCGGCGGGCCATCGATGGCGACCCGTCCGCGGCTGATGACTACGACCCGCTGGGCTTCGGCGGCCAGCTTGAGGTCGTGGGTGATCAGCAGGATCGTATGGCTGGCCTCGTGCAGGCTGTGCAGCCGTTCCATCAACAGACGCGTGAAGCGGGCATCCAGGCCGGTGGTCGGCTCGTCCAGCAGCCAGATGGGCGGCTGCATGGCCCACACGGATGCCAGCGTGACTAGCCGGCGCAGCCCGTAGCCCAGCACGGCTGGCGGCGTGTCGGCCAGCGCAGCTAAATCGAAGGCCGCCAGCGCCTCAGCCACTCGCTGCGCCAGCGCCGGGCCGCGCAGCCCCAGATTGCGCGGCCCAAAGGCCACCTCCTCGCGCACGCTCGGCGCGAAGATCTGGTGGTCGGGATTCTGGAAAACATAGCCGACTGATCGCGCTAGCTCGCCCACCGGCCGGCCGGACGTGGCCTGGCCGTTGACGGCGACCGTGCCTTGCTGCGGTCGCAAGAGGCCGTTCAACTGCCGCGCCAGTGTGCTCTTGCCGCCGCCGTTGGGCCCAACGATGGCCACAAACTGCCCCTGCGGCACGGCCAGCGACACACCGTCCAGCGCCTGCGCGCCGCCGGGATAGGCGAAGCGCACAGCGCGCACGTCGATAGCCAGCGGCGTCGTTTCGCCCGGCAGCGACCTGCCCATTACCTGCTGGCCGGCCACGGGCTGCGCAACTCTGGCCTCCGGCATTCCTTGTTGTCTCATTCGTTGTGGTATTTCCCCCTCCGCCATCCGCTGTTGCCCCATCCGCTGTGCTATTTCCCCCTCCACTATCCGCTGTTGCCCCATCCGTTGTGGTATTTCCCCCTCCGCCATCCGCTGTTGCCCCATCCGCTGTGGTATTTCCCCCTCCGTCATCCGCTGTTGCCCCATCCGCTGTGCTATTTCCCCCTCCGCTATCCGCTGTTGCCCCATGCGCTGTGCTATTCCCCCTTCCTCTATCCGCCGCACAACCCAACCGGCCGCCTCGCGCGAGGTCAGGAACGCCACCTCTTCACCCTCGCTACGTAGTCCTGCAGCCAGCTCAGCCATCTGTGGGACAGCCACGCCCAGCGCGTGCAAGCGGTCCACCTGGTGGAACACCTCGTTCGGGGCGCCGTCCAGCGCAATCTGCCCCTCGGCCAGCACCACCACCCGCTCAGCCCAGCGAGCCACGAACTCGGCCTCTTTCTCCATCACCAGCACCGTGGCGCCGGTTGTTTGCTTCAGATCGGCTAACAGCGCAGCGATCGCGCGCCGGCCGGCCGGATCCAGCCCGGCCATCGGTTCGTCCAGCAGCAGGATGGGCGGCTGCATGGCCAGAATGCTGGCGATGGCTAGTCGTTTCTGTTGGCCGCCGGAGAGCTGCCAGGGGGAGCGCTGCTCCAGGCCGGTCAGGCCAACGCACGCCAACGCCCAGGCAACCCGCTCGCCGATCTGGGCCTGCGGCATGCCCTGCCCCTCCAGCCCAAAGGCCACCTCGTCGGCGACGGTCATGTTGAACAGTTGGCGCTCAGGTTCCTGGAAGACCAGGCCCAGCGTCAGGCTCAGCCGCGCTGCGGGCGTGCTGGAGGCGTCCAGCCCTGCCACCAGGGCGCGGCCGGCCAACACGCCGCCGGTCATCTCCGGCGCCAGGCCGGCCAGAATTAAAGCCAACGTTGTCTTGCCGCTGCTGGTAGGCCCCATGATGGCCAGCGCCTGGCCGGCTGGCACGCGCAGCGACACGCCTCGCAGCACCTCGACGGGCGGACCATCGGCCAGCGCAGGCGGGTAGCTGAAGCGCAGGGTATCCAACTGGATGGCGGGCAAGCTTACCCCTGCGGCCGGGCGGTGTAGCGGGCGATGGGCGGATAGGCGCGGCGCATCAGCAGGGAGAGGGGAATGGCCACGGCCGCGCCGACGACGTTCTGCAAGAGGTTGAAAGGCAACTCCGTGACGGCTTGGGCTGGACCGCCCCAGCCGACGTTTGCGCCGAAGAATTCCCCCAGGAAGTAGACGCCGGCCATGACCAGCGTGCCGGCGAAGGCTGCTGCAATCATGCGCGTCGGCAGCGCGCCGGGCAGCGCGCGCACCAGATAGCCGGCGGCCAGTCCCTGCAGGCCGTGGGCCAGGAACGTCAGCGGGGCAAAGGCGGCGTAGCCGGCGCTCAAATCGGCGATGGCCGCGCCGATGCCGCCGGCCAAAAAGCCGATCCACGGCCCGAAAGTGAAGGCCACGAAATAAACGGCCATGTCGGAGAAATTGAAGTAACCTGCACCGACTGGCACGATCAAGAAACGGGTCACCACGGCCACCAGGGCAATCATGACCGCAGTCAGGGCAATATCACGGGGGGAGACGCGGTTTGTTTTCATGAAGCCAGATTGTACGCTGTTGTCAACCATGCGTCAAACGCGAACAGGCGAGCCATCCCGGCCTCGCCTGTTCGCGGCGACCATGTGCAGACGATCCCCGGTAGACGTCGCCTAAAACAGGTTGCGTATCGAAGTCAGCTCGTCCTCGATTTGGTCCAGGCGCTGCTGAATCTTTGAGATCATCTCCTGGAGGATCTTCATCTCCGCCTTCAAGGTCTCGACGTTCGCTGCCAGCGGTGAAGGAGTGCTTTCAGTGGTCATGGATGTCTCCTGTGTTGGTTTGTCACGTAGAAAGTTGCCAACTTTTCCGAGAAGTTGGCAACTTTCTACGATTATAACCGCGACAAAAGCCTCAGCCAAAACTAGTGTTGCGTCAATCATGATTTGAGGAGTTCGCATGCCCACATGCGAACCCGGCGCCTGGGGACGCCTACTCCTCAAATGAGCATTGACACGACACTGGTTGGGTAAAGGAAAAAGGGAAGGGCGGCAGACCGTCCCAATCTGCCGCCCCGCAAGGAGGAAGGAAGGAGCATCATTCGTCTTACCGAACGACTAAGCCCAGTATAGCGGAGCTTCCTTAAGGCCAGATTAGCCAGAGTTTAGAGTAGGGTGATGAACGCTGCCCGGCGCTTGAGGCTGTTAGCCTGCGACGGCAGCCCGCAGCGCGCCGCTGGCCACCAGATCGCGCATGGCTTCGATGTAGGGGTAGAGCACCGTATCCTGCGCCAAAAAGGGCACGCGCTGACGGATGGCAGCATAGGCCTGGGCTGTGCCGGCGCCCAACTGCGCGCCTGGCATCAGCTCCGCGCGAAAGTCGATCCCCTGGGCGGCGGCCAGCAACTCGATGGCCAGGATCGTCTCCACATTGCGCAGCACGCGCCGGGCCTGGCGCGCCGCGATGGGGCCATTGCTGACGTGATCCTCCCAGTTGGCGCTGGTGGGGATGGTGTCGGCGCTGGCGGGATGGGCCAGCGACTTGTTCTCCGAGGCCAGCGCCGCGGCGGTGTACTGCACCAACATCAGCCCACTGTGCAGGCCGCCCTCTTTGGTCAGAAAGTCGGGCAGCACATGGCGGTTGCTCGCGCCGTCGGTCAGCCGGGTCAGCCGCCGCTCGGCCATGTTGCCCAGCTCAGTGATGGCCAGCCCCAGGTAGTCAAAGGCGATGGCCAGCGGCTCGCCGTGGAAGTTGCCGCCGCTGATCACATCCACCTGGCCGCTGGCCTCGTCAATAAAGATCAGCGGATTGTCGGTCGCCGCGTTGAGTTCGATCTCCACCACCCAGCGGGCGTACTTGACCGCGTCATGGCACGCGCCGTGGACCTGGGGAATGCAGCGCAGCGTGTAGGGGTCTTGCGGCTCGGATGATCCCTGGTCGTCGCCTGGCGTCCCGACCCGGGTTACGTCGCGCACGAAAGTGGATCCGTGCAGCAGGCGGCGCAGCCCCGCCGCGCACTCGACCGCGCGGGGATGCGGCCGCACGGCCTGCAGGCGCGGGTCGTAGGCTGTAGGGGTCCCGTGCAGCGCCTCCAGGCTAAGGCAGCCAGCGATATCGGCCACGGCCGCGGCGTTTTCGGCCTCGACCACGGCCAGCGCGCCCAGCGCGGCCATCAGCGTGGTGCCGTTGGTCAGCGCCAACCCCTCCTTGGCCTGCAGCTCCAGCGGAGCCAGCCCGGCCGCGGCCAGGGCTGCGTCGCCCGGCAGAATCTGGCCGCCCAGCTCCGCCTCGCCCAGGCCAATCAGGACCAACGCCATGTGGGCTAGCGGGGCCAGATCGCCGCTGGCGCCCAGAGAGCCCTGGCGCGGGATCACCGGATGAACGCCCTGTTCCAGCAGGCGCAGCAGCAGGTCGATCACCGACTGGCGGCAGCCGGAGTGTCCCTTGGCCAGCGTGTTGGCCCGGATCAGCATCATGGCGCGCACCACCGGCGTCTCCAGGGGCCGGCCAACCCCCACAGCGTGGCTCATCACGATGTTGCGCTGCAGTTGGGCCGTTTGCTCCGGGTCGATCACGCGATTGCAGAAGGCGCCAAAGCCGGTGGTGATGCCATAGACCACGCGCCGTTGCGCTACGAAGTCTTCTACAGCCTGGCGGGCGCGGGCCACGCGCTGCTGCGCCGCTGGGCTGAGATCAAACAGGTATTCGTCGGGCCGGGAATAAGCGACGGCGACCACGTCCTCAATCGTCAGACTTTGGCCGTCCAAAACGAGTGTCTTCGTTGACACAGGGCACCTCTCGTCAGTGGGGATTGTTCACAAACCAGGGGTGATTATAACACGACCCGGCGCTGACCGCGAAGTCGTCACGTAAAAGCGTTCACGTTACAGCGTAAACAAGCGCAGTTGATGGCCAGGCATACGGCCGTCGAACAGAATGAACGGCGCGGCTTGTTGGCTGCGCACGCCCAGCCGCCGCAGGTCATCCAGCGAGCGCAGCCGGTCGCTCCGCCGAGCCTGCACGATAGCCGCGGCGCCGGACGGTCCGATGCCTGGCACGCGCAGCAACGTAGCCTGAGGCGCCCGGTTGATCTCCACAGGAAACACCTCGGGGTGTTTTTCGGCCCAGGCCAGCTTCGGGTCGCGGTCGTTGGGCAGGTTGCCCTGCTGATCGAAGGGCAGTTCTTCGGCGCTGTACCCATATTGGCGCAGCATGAAGTCGGCCTGGTAGAGGCGGTGCTCGCGCAGCGGCGGGGTGGGCAGCTCCTCTTGCAATGGGGTATCGTCGATCGGATGGAAGGCGGAGTAGTAGGCGCGCCGCAGGCCCACCTGGCGATAGAGCCGTTGGCTGGCAGCGAGCAGCTCGCGGTCGCTCTCGCCGGCCGGGCCGACCACGTACTGGGTGACCGCGCCAGCGCTGGCCACGGCATGGCCCGCCCTGCGCAGCCGCCGCACGATGGCCCAGGCCCGCTGCAGCGGCTCTATCAGGCCGTGTTCGAAGTCCTTCTTGGGGGCCAGTTTCGCCAGTCGGGCTTCGTTGGGCGCCTCCAGGTTGACCGAGAGGCGGTCAGCCAGCAGGGCTGCGCGTTCGATCTGCGCCTCTTCGGCGTTGGGCAGCAGTTTGAGGTGGATGTAGCCGCGCCAGGCGTACTTCTGACGCACCAGCTCAACGGTCGCCAGCATGCGGTCCATGGTGCGCACCGTGCCAACGATGCCGGAGCTGAGGAACAGTCCCTCGATCAGCCCTTTGCGCTGCATCTGATCGAAGGCCGCGGCCAGGTCGTCCGGCGTCAGTGTGGTGCGTCGCATGTTGCGACCGGCGCGGAAGGGGCAGTAGTAGCAGTTCTTTTCGCAGGCGCTGGTCTGCAGGATGCGCAGCAGCGGCACCCTCCGCCCTCCCTGGCCCACCACCGTGGCGACCGATTCGCTGACGTCGGGGATGGGCGGCTGCGGCGCGCCGGTCGCAGGCAGCGGCGCTGGCTGGCCTTGCGCTTCGCACAGATCATACTGCGCCTGCTGGCCTAGCAGATTGACCTTCTGGTACAAATCGGGCGTGGTGTGGAGCAGCATACAGCTATTTTACGAACAATTGTTCTGTCAGTCAAGAACGCGCGCTTGTCCAAAGCGGACGGCAGTGCTAGAATAGCTGGGCATAGATTCTAGCCTGAAGGAGAACAAGCCCACCATGCCGTTGCCGACTCGCGATCAAGCCTGGAACCTGTTGTGTCAATGGGTGCAGAGCGACAGCCTGCGCAAACATATGCTGGCCGTGGAGGCGGCGATGCGCGCCTATGCCCGCAAATATGGCGAGGACGAGGCGTTATGGGGCATCACCGGGCTGCTGCACGACCTGGATTTCGAGCGCTATCCTGACATGAACGACCCGATCGACGGCCACCCCCGCAGCGGGTTGCGCCTGTTTCGTGAGTTGGGCTACCCAGAGGCGTTGATTCACGCCGTCGAGGGGCATGCGCCTTATCTGGGCGTCGCGCGCGCGGGCCGGATGGACAGCACGCTGGTGGCCGTGGACGAGCTGACTGGCCTGATCATGGCGGTGGGCTACGTGCGCCCCAGCAAGGATTTGGGGGACGTAACGGTCAAGTCGGTGCGCAAGAAGTGGAAGGATCGGGCCTTTGCCGCAGCCATCAACCGGGCGGAGATCGAGGAGTTCACGGCTGAGCTGGGCGAGCCGTTGGATGAGCACATCGGCTTTGTGCTGGCGGCGCTGCAAGCGATCGCCGGTGACCTGGGGCTGGATGGGCGGTTGGCGGTGGATCAGATCGAAGCAGGCAACACCCCGTAGTCGCTGTTGTGCAACACATCTATCCGGATTCTGTACTCTGCTGATCGAGAGGCATAAATCCAGGTACTTGACATATCTAGTTATCGGCTGTATAATTGGTCAAGTGAAAATGCCGTCACAACATCGTTCATTGTGATGGCAAGTGATAGATAAGGAGTGAACAAATTTCTTGTGAGTTTCCCATCCCGGCGTGGGAGTTCATAGGCAGGTTGTGTCACCCAACGTGGTGGCGATAGGTGTGTCGAATGGCGAGCAAGAAAGTGACAGTCAAGGGAATCGGGCCTGAGATGTTTGGCCGCGGCATCGATCTGCTGTTTGGCGCTGCCGACGATCTTGCCCAGCGCCAGGACACCAATGGCCAGCCGGCCGTTCTGGCCCCGGCTGCCCAGTGGTCAACTCACTTCATCCCCCAGGACGCTGCTGTCAGCCCGGCGCGCGAGGAAGCCTATCTGGACGTGGACGGCGCGGCGCAGTCTGTCGCTGCACCTGTCCCCACCGCTGGCGACGATGATTTGCTACTGGCGGCCGAGGCCTTCTTGTCTGGCCAGGCCACACCGTCCACGATCGGCGGACCGGCCGGGCAGGCCGCCTTGCCTGCCGAGCAACATAGCCTGCAGGCCGCAGCGAGTGCGCCACAAGGCCGGCCGGCCGAGCATGAGGTCTCGATCCCCACGGCGGGACCGCCCCCTGAGCAGCCGAGCACGGTCGGCCAGCCCTTCTCGGACAGCGCCACGGTTGAGCAGCCCGACCTGGAAGCAGGGCCAGCCAAGCTGGCGCAGCAAGATCACGAGGGTACCATGATGCCAATAACAATTCCCGACCAACCCGCCGCTGCCGCAGGCGCTCCTCCAGAGGATCGGCCTAATGAAGATGCGCTATCGCGCAAGGTAGGAGTACCGTCCAGCAACGGCAAATCTGGCGCGGAGGAGGCAATGCTCTCGGCCGAGATTGCCGCCAAGGAAGCAACGGCGCTGACCCGGCAAGAGGGCAAGGAAATCCTGGGCAAGCTGCGGCGCAGCGATTTGAACGCGCTCGATCGGGAAGTTGACGTGCTGTACGACAAGGTGGCCACGCTGCTCAGCGCCAATCGCCAGGAGGCCACGATTGCCTTCGACATCTTGCGGCGCGTGCGTCTGATCCTGCTCAAAGACCCAGAGCAATATGCCGACGCCGAGTATCTGGTCAATCAGGTGCGCGCGCGCATGAACCAGATCGAGCAGAGCCTGGAGGGCGGCCGGGCCAACGCTCCTCGCATCTTCGCTTATCAAACGGTCTGGATGGTGGTGTTTGCGCTGCTGGCGATGGTCACTACCGTCAACGGCACCACCTTTTCGGCCTGGGTGGCCTACTTGTTGGGCGTCAATGTGGACAACGAGCAGTTGACTTGGGTGGTGCTCTTCGTGAGTACCCTGGCCTGGGGAGGCATCGGCGGCGTCACCAGCGCGCTGTGGTCGCTCTATCATCACATCTCCGTCGATCGCGACTACAACCCGGTAGAGAATCTCTGGTACTACTCACAGCCGGTGCTGGGCATGGTGCTGGGCGGCTTTGTATTCCTGGTGTTCAGTGCGGGCTTCCTGGTGGTCCAGGTTGACTTGGGCGGGCAAGATGCAGCGCTAGGCGCCCGGCTTTTGCCTGCCGCCATCGCTGTTGTGGCAGGCTTCCGTCAGAACATGGTGCTGGACCTGGTAGAGCGTATTGTCGCTTTGATCGTTCCCAGCCAGCAAAACCCCGATTCGACGCTGCAAGCAGCGGTGCAGCAGCCCATCCAACACCCCCCTGAAGAGTTGGTGATTTGACGGGAGACTGGCGACCAAGTATAATGGCGCGGGTGTAACGGACAAACACATCCCATGCGGGCCGTAAAGGCAGCAGAAGCGGGTGAGGTGCAGGTCTAGGCCTCTCCCGTTTTTTTGCTGTTTACGGCGTCCGGCACTAAAAAATGCAAACTCTCTACCTCCGATGGTAGTGACAGAGTACGACTACAGAAAGGAGTGCGGTCTTTCCTATGCCAAAAAGAACTTATCAGCCCAAAGTGCGCAAGCGGCTACGTGTTCATGGTTTTCGTGAGCGCATGAGCACCGGCGATGGGCGTAACGTTATCAAGCGACGTCGCCTGCGCGGCCGTCAGCGCCTGGCCCCAACGGTTTCCTATCGAAAGCGGACTTGGTAATCCTTGAAACGGGATTACCGGCTGCGCGGGCGCAGTCAGTTCGACCAAGCCCGCCGCCAAGGCAAGTGTTGGACTCATCGCCTGGTTGTGTTGTGCGTTGCGCCCAATGCCTTGGAGTCTAGCCGCTTTGGCTTTTCTGTCAGCAAGCGGGTTGGCGGGGCCGTGGTTCGTAACCGTGTACGCCGCCGGCTGCGAGAGATCGTGAGGCTTCGTCTGCCTGCCATCGCTTCTGGGTGGGACGTGGTGCTGATCGCCAGACCCCCGATCGCTCAGGCCGAATTCCGTCAGATCGAGACAGCGGTTGAGCGACTGCTTCAGCAAGCGGGGCTGTACGCCATGCGCCCACTAGCCCCGCCGCAGTCGGGAATGACGTCAGTACCCGCAGGCCGACACGAGCAGACTACGATGTCCCAATGAAACAGCTTGTTATAGCCTTGATCCGAGGATATCAACGTTTCATTTCGCCCTTGCTGGCCAGCAATTGCCGCTTCCATCCCACCTGCTCTCAATACACGTTGGAGGCGGTGGAGCGCTACGGCGCAGCCAGGGGGCTGTGGCTGGGCGCCAAACGCATCAGTCGCTGCCATCCCTTCAATCCGGGCGGCTACGATCCGGTGCCTTAGCGATTCTGTTGGTTGGAGTGAAGTAAACACTATGTCGAAGAAACGGGCGTTAAGCCTGTTGATCCTGTTGGCGGTCGTCGCACTTGCTTTGTCTGGGTGTATGCCGGTCGCGGATGAGGCGGGCAATATCTCCGCGCCCTCGTGGATCGCCTGGCTATCGACGCCGCTGGCGCTGATCATTCAGTGGGTTCATGACAATCTCCTGGCCCCGATCGGTCTGGTTTCCTATGGCTGGTCCATCATTGTGGTGACAGTCCTGATCCGCGTGCTGCTCTATCCATTGACCAGGAAACAGATGCAGTCGATGAAGAAGATGCAGTCGGTTCAGCCCAAGATGAAGGAGCTGCAGGAGAAGTACGGCAAGGATCGCGAGAAGCTCACTCAAAAGCAGATGGAGTTGTACCGCGAGGAGGGCGTCAACCCAGCCGGCGGTTGCTTGCCGTTGTTGATCCAGATGCCGATCCTGTTTGCCTTCTACTACGCCTTGCTGACCTTGGGCCCTAAACTCGACGCGCCGTGGTTGTGGATCCCAAGCCTGGCGCAACCCGCCTACTTCGGTGGGATGTCCTGGCTGACCCCGGTGACGATTCAGCACCTGCTCTCGCCGGAGGTGTGGCCCTACCTGATCTTGCCGGTGATCTACATTGTCTCCCAGCTCTTCATGCAGCGCATGAGCCAGGCAGCCAATCCAAGCAGCATGCCCGGCTCTACCAACACGGTCATGATGTTGATGCCGCTGATGTTCGGCTACATCACCCTGATCGTGCCATCTGGCCTGACGCTGTACTGGGTGACTTCCAACATCCTGCAGATCGTTCAACAAGGCTTCACCACCGGCTGGACGGGCCTTTGGCCCCTGCGAACGCCCGCCCCAGCCCCGGCCGCGGCCGGGAAGGTCAATCAGACGGCTGTGGTGGCCAGCGACGCAGCGCTCAGCAGTGCTCCTGCGCCCAGCGATATGTCTGCTGGCCGACGCCGGAAAATGCGCAAGAAGAAGAAATAGTTCTATGACCTCACCAATAGGCGACGAATTTCGCGCTAAGACCGTCGAAGAAGCCACTGAGATGGGACTGGCTGCGCTGGGCCTTAAGCGCAGCCAGGTTGAGATCGAGATCATCAGTCGGGGCAGCCGGGGCCTGTTGGGCTTTGGCGCTGAAGATGCGCGGGTGCGCATCACGCCGATTCCAACGGCTGCCCGCGAGACGCCTGCCAAGCGAGAGACGCCCGCTGCCAAGCCAGTCGCTCCGTCCGCGCCGGCCATCGTCGAGCAACCGGCTGGGCCGGCTAAAGCTGCGCCCGCTAAACCTGTGCCCGCCAAGCCTGCACCCGCCAAGCCTGCGCCTGCCAAATCTACCTCTGCCAAACCCCGCAGCAACGCCCCCAGCGAGACGGCTGACGGCGAAACGGCTGACCTGACCGACCAGGAAGTTGGCGAGATCGCCGCCCAACTGCTTCAGGGCATGCTTGACCGCATGGATGTGCGCGCCAAGGTGCAGGTAGTTGAGTACCGCGGCGTGCTCGATGACGGCCAGGACCCCCCGCTGGTGCTCAACATCGGTGGCGAGGACCTGGGCATTCTGATCGGCCGGCGCGCTGAAACGCTGGCCGCACTACAGTACCTGGTCCGTTTGATGGTCAATCACCGCGTGCATCACTGGGTCAACCTGGTGGTAGACGTGGAGGGCTACAAAGCCCGGCGCGAGGAGCAGTTGGTGCGCCTGGCTGAGCGCATGGCCGAGCGGGCAGCCAGCACCGGCCGCGCAGTCGCACTGGAGGCCATGCCCCCGCGCGAGCGCCGCATCGTCCACATCACCCTGCGCAACCATCCCCAAGTCACCACGCAAAGCGTGGGCGAAGGAGAGCAGCGCAAGGTGACGATTATCCCACGCTAAACGGTCAGTGGTAGATTGGTAAGTTGGTAAAGTGGTAGGTTGGTAGGAGTGCGCCGGTCCAGGTCATTGGCTGAGGCAACCTCACTGTCATAGCGCCATCAATTTACCAATTCACCAATCTACCAATTCACCAATCTACCACTCTATACCCCCCGCCCAAACACCCGATGGTTCTTATAGGGGACGCCGCCCAGGTTCTCCAGGTCGCGCCGCATCTGCACGGCGGTCTCGGCCACCTGGGTCAGATCGGCGTGGGCAAAGCCAGCCTGCTTGATGGTCTTTTCCATCTCTGAGTAGAGCAGCGCATTGCCGCCGCGGCCTTGGAACTGCGGCAGAATGCCCGCGCCGTTGACGATTACCCACTTGGTGCGCCGATATTCCAACAGCAGATCGACCAGGCCGAAGGGAAAGAGCCGGCCCTTGTTGCGCTGGATGGCGGCTGACAGATCGGGGAAGGCGAAGAGGAAGCCCACCACGTCGTCGTCGTGCAGGATCACTTTGATCAACTTGGGATCGGCGATCGCGATCAGGTCCTTGACGATCAGATCCAGCTCAGCGTCGCTGATGGGGATATACTCCCAGTTGTCGACAAAGGCCTGGTTGTAGGCGCGACCGATCCTGGGGGCCATCGCCCGCAGCTCCGCCTTGTTGCGGAAGGTGACAACGCGCAGTTGGCCGCGCTCTTGCACCTTGTCGGCGATGCGGTGGACGCGCTCTGGCAGCGTGAACTGCTCAGCAGTCACGTAGCAGGAGACGAAGTCCACCTCTTTGTCGAATCCAGCGGCCACGGCGTAAGCAGGGTAAGCGGGCGGGTTGTAGAGCATCATGGTCATGGCCGCGCGGTGTTCGAAACCTTCCACCAGAAAGCCCATGCCGTCCAGAATACCCATCCCCTTCGGTCCAACAATCCGGTTCAACCCGCGCTGCCGCGCCCACGCAAAGGCTCGCTCGAACAGCGCCGCGGCCACCGCTGGGTCATCCACGCACTCGAAGTGATAGAAGAAGGCGGTGCGGCTGTGATGGTAGGCGTTGAACGGGCGGTTCTCCAACAGCGAAATGCGCCCCACATCTTCGCCTCCCTGCACAGCCAGGAAGAAGTCCGCGTCGGAATGCTCGTAGTAGGGGTGCTTCTGGCGGTTGAGCTGCAGGCGCACGTCGCTCTCGATGGGCGGCACCCACTGCGCCGAAGCCTGATAGAGGCGAAAGGGGAGCTGAATGAAACGCTTGACGTGGTCCTTACGCGTTGTGTCGATCTGTAAAAGATCCATAGCAGGCGCCTTTAGAGCTCGAAGCGATCGCCGGCATCCGGCGATAAGATCGTGCCGCGAAAATAACGCGCCGCCTCGGCCTGGTATTGTTTCGCCAGCGCACGTTCTGGTTGCATGCGATGAACCAGGGCGACTGTCTTAACGTCCGCCTGCGCAGCGAGCAGGCCCACTTGGTCAGCCGCCGAGTGGCTGGGCACGTCGTCGTCGCTGGGGCTCACGTAGAAGCTGTCATGCACCAGCAGGTCGGTCCCTGCCGCCAGCCTGGCGACATCCGGCGATGGCCCGGTGTCAGCGCTGTAAACCAGACTTTGGCCGCTGTCCCAGTCCAGACGCAGCGCGTAGGTGGGTACCGAGTGTTGGCCGCGCGCCAGCCGGTAGCGCAGCGCCGCCACGCCGGGCCAAGGCTGGCTCTCCTCAGCCTCCACCAGCGCAACAAAGGCGACCTGATGCTGCATCCGCTGCGCCAGATCGGGATAGGCCAGGTTGGTCAGCGCCAAGGCCACGTGCAGCACGCTGGGCATGGCCAGGACCGTCAACGGAGCATCCGGGAAGAAGAGCACCCGGTTGAGCAGCAGCATCGGCAAGCCCAGGATGTGGTCGCCGTGCTGGTGACTGATGTACACGTGGGTGGGAAGCCCGGCGTCTACGCCCGCCCGCTCCAACTGGCGCATGATGGTCGGGCCGCAATCCAACAGCAAGGTTGCCCGGTCCGATTCGACAAGCAAGGCTGTGTGGTTGTCGGCCGGTTGGGCGGCCAGCGCGCCGCCGACGCCCAGAAACGTGATCGTTGGCACGGCTCAACCCGCTGACGCGCGTAACTTGCGCAGATGCTCACGCGCCTCGTCGGCGTACTCGCCGCGCGGCGCCTGCCGGATATAAGCCCGCCATTGAACGATGGCCTCCTGGTTGCGTCCCTGCGCCTCCAACGCCAGCGCCAGGCCGCGCATCGCCTGGGTGCGCTCTGGGTTGATGGCCAACACCCGTTGGTACAAATCGACCGCGCCTTGCCAGCTAGCCTGCTCGCGCAGAATGTCGCCCTGGAACTGCAAGGCGCCCTCGCCGCTCTCCCCAGCGGCCAGCGCCGTCTGTTCGGCCTGTTGCGCCTGCGTCAACGCCTCATCCAGCCGGCCAGCGGCCAGGTAGGTTGCCGCCAGACGCAGATAGTAGGCCGGGTCTTGTAGATAGTCGCTTTGCAGCCGGGCAGCCTCAGCGTAGGCCTCCAATGCCTTGTCCGTTTGCGCGTCCGCCGTCAACGCATCGCCCAGCAGCAGACGATACCAGCCGTTTTCCGGCTGCAGCGCGACGGCTTGCTGGAAGGCATCGACCGCTTCGTCCAACTGTTCCGAGTCTTGGTAGACGTTGCCCAGCTTGATGTGAGCATCGGCGTAGGTGCTGTCCAGCAGCAGGACCGATTTGAAGTTGCTGATAGCTTGTTCCACATCGCCGCGCGCCCGGTAGACTTCGCCCAGGCCGATGTAGGATTGCACGTTGCGCGGGTCGCGCTGAATGGCCGCCTCGAAGTCAGCGATGGCCGGACCATAGCGGCCCTGGCTGCGGCGCAGCTCGCCGCGCTGCACCAACACGCGCGCCGCCAGCTCGTCGCGCTGCGCCAGACGCAGCGCGCGGTTGAGCATGATCTCGGCTCGCTCCAGGTTCTGTGGGCTGCCCATGCCCTGCAAGGCCAGGCTGAGCTGGATGTAGGCCTCGACATAGCCAGGGTTGATCTCGGTGGCCTGCTCCAGCGCCTTCACTGCATCGCGATATTGGCCCAACGCCGTGTAAGCCCGGCCCAACTCCATCTGGGCCTCGGCGTTGTTGGGGTTGGCCGCGACGGCCGCCTGGATCTGGGCGAAGGCTTGTTCAGGCTGGCCCTGGCTGCGCAGCATCTGGGCTAGCTGTAGGTAGGGACCAATCAGCGCCGGATAGGCTTGCTGGGCGGCCCTGTACTGAGCTTCGGCCTCCTCCAGGTTGCCCTGCGCCTGAGCCAGGTTGCCCAACCGCAGATAGGCCTGGGCTGCGGCCTGGGGATTGCTGTCAGCCAGATCAGCCACCGCGCCGATAGTCTGCTGAGCGCGTTCGGAATCGCCGGCGGCCTGATAGGTCATGCCCAACTGCAAACTGGCGTCTACCAGCCCCGGATCGATGGCCAGCGCCTGCTCGAAGGCGCTGATCGCTTCGTCGAACTTGCCCTGTTTGCGGTATAGCTCGCCCAGGAAGTAGTTGGCTACGGCCGCTTGCTCGTCGAACTCGGCGGCTCGCCGGTAGCGCCGTTCGGCCGCGTCTATGTCGCCCAGAGCCTCGTAGGCCTGGCCCATCTGCACGTAAGCGCCGCTGAAAGCATCGCCGCCCGGCATCTCCAGCAGATCGGCGAAGGTTTGAATGGCCTGCTGGGGCAGGTCGGCCCTGCGGTAGGCCTGGGCCAGCCGGAAGCGCGCGTCCAGGTTGTCGGGAACCAGCGAGACGGTAGTTGAAAACTGGTCCAGCGCCTGCACCTGCAGGCCAGTATCCTCGTAGAGTGCGCCCAAGGCCAGGTGCGCCTGCCACAGGGTCGGCGCCAGGGTCACGGCCTGCTCGATCTGCTCGACCGCTTGGCTGTCCTGGCCGGCCCGGCGCAAGGCCTGGCCCAGCCGCAGGCGCAGGTCGGCGTTTTGCGGCAGTGCTGCCACGCCGTGCTGGTAGACCTCGATCGCCTCGTCGAATCGTTCCTGGGCGGTCAGCAGCGCGCCCAATTGCAGGTAGGCCGCAGCATAGGTCGGCTGGAGCGCGATGGCTTGTTGGTAGCGCTGCGCGGCCGCGTCGGTCTCGCCGGCGCTGGCCAGGGTATTGCCCTGCCGGGTGAGCCCCGCCGCCGCAACTGTCGGGTTGTCCTGGCTGCTTTGCAGCGCTTGATCCAGCGCCTTGGCGGCAGCCTTTTCGTCGCCGCGTGCCCGGTAGACGTCGCTCAGTTGCAGCAGCGCATCGCCATAGGCGGGATCCAGCGCCAGCACTCGCTGATAGCCGGCCTCGGCCGCGTCCAGGTCGCCGTTCAAGCGGTTGATTTCAGCGTCCAGATAGAGCGCGGCTGTCAGCTCGGGGGCGATGGTCAGGGCCGCATCCACGGCGCTGCGGGCGTCGTCGAGCTGGCCCAGGTCGATATAGGCCAGCGCCAACTGCACCGCGCCTTCGCTGTTGTCAGGGGCCAGCTCCCGCAGCGCAGTCAACTGCTCGACGGCCTTGGCAGGTTGGCCTGTGCGCCGGTAGGCCGAGCCCAGCCAGAGACGCACCTGGGGATCGTTGGCGTTGATGGCGGCGGCCCGTTGGTAGCTGGCGATGGCCTGGCTCAGGTCGCCCTGGCTCTCCTGCACGCGCCCCAACTCCAGCACGGCGCGGTAGCGGGTGGGGTCCAACTGCACTGCCTGGGCCAGCTCCTGGGCGGCCGCCTCCAGGTCGCCGGCGCGGCGATAGGCCTGGCCCAGTTTGAAGCGGGCTTCGGCATCCTGTGGAACCGACTGTACAGCCTGCTGGTAGGTGGCCAGCATTTGGTCGAAGTCGCCCTGCTGGTCGTAGAGGAAGGCTAGCTGCAAGTAAGCGCCCACATAGCTGGGATCGGTAGCCAGCGCCTGTTGATACTGCGCCTCGGCCTGGTCCAGCTCGTCGCGGTCGCGGTAGGTGGTGGCCAGCTTAGTCAGGGCCTGCGCGACGCGCCGCGGCTGCTCAACAGCCTGCGCTGCCACGCGGGCCAGCGCTTCCTGCGCGCTGGCGATGTCGCCCAGGGCCTGGTAGGTTGCGCCCATCTCGGTCAGGATATCGGCGTCGTCCGGGCTGAGCAGCAGGCTGGCCTCGTATTGCTCCAGGGCCAGCGCGTTGTCCCCCTGCGCGCGGTAGGCGGCCGCCAGGGCCATGCGCAGGTCCAGGCTATCCGGCGACTGCTCCAGGGCTTGTTGATAAAGGCTGATAGCCTCGGCCGGCCGGCCGCGCCGGCTGTAGACCTGGCCCAGCCAGAGGTAGCTGCGTATGCTGCGCGGCGCCAGGCGAATCGCCTCGCCCAGCTCGCTTTCTGCCTCGTCCAGCAGGCCCTGCCGGGCTTTGATCTGGCCCAGGAAGAAGCGGGCGTCGGCGTTGGCCGGCGCGCTCTCTACGGCGGCCTGGAACTGCTCCAGCGCCAGGTCCAGTTGCGCTTGCTCCAGGTAGATCTGGCCCAACTGGATGTACGAGCCGACAAAGCCGGGATCTTCCTGCTGGGCCTGCTGGTAGCGGGCAATGGCCTGGTCGGTTTTGCCTTGCAGCGCCTCCAGATTGCCCAGGCGGGTCAGCGCCGAGGAGCGGGCGCGCAGGTCGTTCACAGCCGCGCGCAGCGCCTCGTTGTACATCTCGTCGGCGCGCGCCAGTTCACCGCGATCCTGGTAGATGCTGCCCATCTGGATATAAGCGTCGGCGAAGGCGGGGTTGACCCGCAGCGTGCGCTCATACTGGGCGAGCGCCGCGCTGGCGTCGCCTTGGGCGCGGTAGACCTCGGCGATCTGGTAATAGGCCAGCGCGTACGTCGCGTCTTTTTTGATGGCCGTGTTGTACTGTTCGATGGCCGCGTCAGCTTGTCCCTGGGCCAAATAGACGTTGCCGCGCTTGACGTCCGGCGCTGGGGAGAGGGGATTGGCCGCTTCAGCCAGATCGTAGCTGCTGAGCGCCGCTTCGTAGCTGCCCTCGGCCAGGCGCGCGTCGCCGTCGGCCAGGGCGCGGTTGAAGGCCACGGCGTCGATTTGACCGGTGAAAGGAGCCGGCTGCCGGTTGGCCAGCACCAACAGAAGGCCGACCGCCAACAGCGGAAGCAGGATCACCGCCGCCAGGGCAATGCGGGCGCGGGTAGACAGGCGAGAGAGTTGTCGATTCAAACTTGTCACAGGGTTGTCACCAAGCAAAGGTAGTTTCGGGACTCGTGCAGTTTGGGAGGAACTGGCCACGAATTGAGCGAATTAAGCGAATTTCGGGAGGCCGCACCTTGACCCTTCGTCTGCAAACCAGACGTGCATTATACCGCGCGCGCCAAAGTGCGCCAAAACCGCCCAAAGCCAGGGTACAGCCCTTGTTAGACGTCCCCACCCAGCGATGTAGTTCCTGCGCTGTGGTCTTCCGGCATAGCTGCCGGCAGCTCTATAAAGAAAGTGCTGCCCTGATTTGGCCCGGCGCTCTCTGCCCAGATGCGTCCACCGTGGGCTGTGACGATGGTCTGGCACAGCGCCAGCCCGATGCCCATCCCTGCGAAGCGCCGTGTTGTCGTGCTGTCGACCTGGTAGAAGCGGGTGAAGATTGCCGCCAGCTCCTCAGCGGGGATGCCGACGCCTTGGTCGGCGACGGAAACGAGGATGCTGCCGTCCTCCACTCGAGCGCCGACAACGACCTCGCCGCCTGTGGGGCTGAATTTGATGGCGTTGTCCAGCAGGTTGCCGATCGCCAGATCCAGGTAGTCGGGCGCAGCCATCACGGCGGGCAGGTGATCCGGACTATCCAACCGGATTGTGATGTCAGATTCGGATGCCAGGTGGCGCCAGGCGCTTACTGCCGCGCCCAGCCAGGCGACCAGATCGAGCCGGCTCAGCAGGATGTCTTCTGGCCGGAAGTTTTGCAGCGTCAGCAGGCTGTTGAAGATGAACTGCAAGCGGCGGCCTTGTTGGGCAATGATGTGCAGGGCCTCCGCTTGGTCTGGGGTGATCTGGCCAATCTCGCCGCTCTCGATGAACTCAACGTAGCCCAGCATCAGCGTCAGCGGCGTGCGCAGCTCGTGCGAGACGTTTTGAATGGCTTCCTCGCGCGCGCGCAGCGCCTGGCTCAACTTCTGGTTGGTCTCCTGCAGCGAGGCGTAGAGCCGTGCCTTCTCGATGGCAATGGCGGCCTGGTTAGCAAAAGCTTGCAACGCCTGGGCGTGGTCGTGGGTGAAGAAACCTGGCTCGATGCTGTTGAGGTTCAGGAATCCGATGACCTCCCCTTTGCTGATCATGGGCGCTCCGGCGTAGGAGCGGATCCATTCGACATCGATGACATTGACCCATTGCGGGTAGAGGCGCGTGTCGGCGATGGCTAACGGTTGCTGGGTCTCGAACATCCAGCGCAGATTGGCGGTCTCCTGGACGACGAAATGCACGTGTCTCAAATAGCTGTCGAGGTTATGTTCCTGGAAGCCGCGGTGGCGCGCAATATGCACGAGCCCGGCCTCGATCAGCATGATGTTGCTCATCTTGTGCGGGACGATGGCCTCCGTCTGCTCCAGGATGCGGTCCAGTACCTCGTCCAGGCTTAACGTGTCGCTCAAGGCCGCAGTGGCGCTGCGCAAGCCTTCCGCTAGCGCACGCTGGCCGCGCTCGGCCTCCTCGGCGCGCACACGCGCGCTCACGTCGCGGAAGACCAGCAGCCAGCCTGCGAGGCCCGCTTGGTGTTGATAGAGCGGGGAGACACGCACCTCCCAATGTCTACCGACATCGTCACGTTCCAGCCTTACCTCTAGCGGCGCTGTCTGGCCGCCGGCCAACAGTGGCGCCAGGCCGGTCCATCCGGGCAGCAGCGCGCTGGCTGGCGCTCCCAGGGCGCTGTTGGCCGGCAGCCCCATCATCTCCTGGGCAGTCCGGTTCAGGTCGACCACGCGGCCCTGGGCATCGACCACTGCCACGCCATCGCTCATGCTCTCGATCAAGGCATCGCGCGCCACCGGCAACAGGTCAAGCAAGCGGTGGCGCAACAGCGCCCAGACGCCTGCCAGGCCGGTCACGATGAAAAAGACAGGGGTCAGGTCGTAGTTGGTCAGCGGGCTGACGCCAGCGACGTAAAACGTGTTGACCAGCAGCGGCGTCAGCGCGCCCACCAGGAGCACCCCGCTTTGCGAGTGCTGCGGGCCGGCGCTGCGCAAAAAGGTCTGCAACACCAGCAATGTCGCCCACACGAAGATGGCGTAGTTGTAGATCGCCTGCACCCAGAACAGCGGTCCATAGCTCAACTGCAACACGGGGAAAGGGCCGCTGCCATCGACCAGCGCTGAGCGGTAGAGCAGGCCGCTGGCTGATGTCGTCCAGATCAGCGCGTAGGTGACGCCAGGCACGACGGCCAACGCCGCCAGCCTGCCCGGTGTGAGCCATGCGCTGCGACCAGTGTATTGCAGCACAAAGACCAGCCAGAGCGTGGGCACGGACAGAATCGCCAGGTACTGCACCTTGGCCCAGAGCAGCATGGCGGCCAGCTCAGCGCTGAGCAGCTCGCCGACATAGGCAGTCGCCCAGAGCGCCATCGCCAACATCAGCGTCGTCAGCGCCACAGCGCCGGGCGCGGGACGACGACGCCATGCCAGCAGGGCCAGCAGCGCCGAAAGCACAGCAGAGATGACGAGAAGACCCGCGTAAGGATTGATCTGAAGCTGCATCACACGTTTCCGGACTCGTCGACTTGGGTCGAAGAGTTTCCGCCGCTGACAGCAATGGGGTGAAATCACCTGCCTGTGTATAATGGCGATTGTACCATCAGTAGGAGCCGGTGCATAATTGAACAAGCCTACCCCTTCAGGAAATCTATGAATCCCCTTGACTCGCATACCACCGTTCAGGTCGAGCGGCTCAAGAAATCCTTCGGCGCGGTCCAGGCCGTCGTCGATGTCTCGTTCGAGGTCTACCCCGGCGAGGTGTTCGGCCTGCTCGGCCCCAACGGCGCAGGTAAGACTACCTCGATCCGCATGATGCTGGACATCTTTCGGCCCGACGCCGGCCGCGTGGCGGTCTTCGGCGGGCCGATGGACGAGGCCAAGAAGAACCGCATCGGCTACATGCCAGAGGAGCGCGGCCTCTACCGCGACCTGCGGCTGGAGCCGACTCTGGTCTATCTGGCCACGCTCAAGGGCCTGTCCGAGCCAGCGGCCAAGGGCGAGGTGACCGGCTGGCTGAAGCGCCTGGATCTCTACGAACATCGTAGCAAGCGCATCCAGGAGCTGAGCAAGGGCATGCAGCAGAAGGCGCAGTTGATCGCTACGCTGGCCCACAGCCCCGATCTGCTGGTGGTGGACGAGCCTTTTTCTGGCCTGGACCCGCTCAACACCCGATTGGTCAAGCAAATCATCCAGGAGCAGGCCGACGCTGGCAAGACGGTGGTCATGTCTACCCATCAGATGTACCAGGTCGAAGCCATGTGCAACCGCATCGTGCTGATCGACCGCGGTCACTCGGTGCTCTACGGCCGGGTGGACGAGATCAAGCGGCGCTTCGCCGGCCATGCCGTGTCGGTGGCCGGTTCGGGCGACTTTGCGCATGTGCCTGGCGTACTGGAGGCGCGGCCGCCGGGCGAGAACGGCGCCTGGCGTCTGGCCCTGCAGCCGGGCGCCGAGCCGCGCGATCTGCTGCGCACACTGGCGAGCCGGCCTGACGTCTCCATCGACCGCTTCGAGGTCGCCGAGGCCTCGCTGGACGACATCTTCATCACCGTCGTTCAGGGGCAGCGCGCGGAGGCTAGCGATGCGTAAAGCCTGGTTGGTGGCCAGGCACGAGTACCTGACCATGGTGCGCAAGCGTTCTTTTGCCCTGGCGACCCTGGCCTTTCCCGTGTTGATCGCCGCCTTTCTCGCTCTCACCATCTTCCTGGCCCTGGGCAGGAGCGACGATCGGCCGCTGGGCTACGTAGACCTGGCCGGTGTGTTGACCGATGAAGCCCGGCAAGCCGGCGCCGCCGATGATGCATTCATACCCTTTGCCAGCGAGGCCGCAGCCCTGGCAGCCCTGCAAGCCGGCCGCATTCAGGCCTACTACCTGCTGCCGGCCGACTACCGTGAGAGCGGCGCGGTGCAGTTGACAGCGCTGAGCGAAGCGCCCCCAGACTCGGCCCAGCGCGCTTTCGACGCCATGCTGCGCGCCAGCCTGCTGGCCGGACAGCCGCTCGCGGTTCAGCAGCGCCTGGCCGACGGCGTCAACCTGACGGTGCGCTCGATCGATGGCCGGCGCGAGTTCAGCCAGTCCAACTTCATTAACTTGCTGCTGCCTTTCGCGGCCGGCTTCTTCTTTGTCTACGCCGTGCTGTCGTCGGCCGGCTATCTGCTGCAAGCCGTCGCCACGGAAAAGGAGAACCGCACTGTGGAGATCATGGCCACGACGTTGTCGCCCGACCACCTGATCGCCGGCAAGGCTGCGGGGCTGCTGGCCGTGGCGCTGACTCAACTGGCCGTCTGGGTGGCGGCGCTTGTGCTGGGGCTGGCTGTTGGGGCGGCGCTGGAGCCGGCCCTGCGCGCGGTGGAGGTTCCCTGGACGCTGCTGGCGGTGATATTGCTCTACTTTCTGCCTTCCTTTGCCCTGATCGGCGGCATGATGATCGCCATCGGTAGCGTCTTCAGCGAGATGCAGCAGGGCCAGCAGGTGGCTGGCATCCTCAATCTGCTTTTCATGGCGCCCTTCTTCGTGCTGATCGTGCTCTTCGCCAACCCGGATGGCCCGATGGCCGTGGGCATGACGCTCTTTCCCACCACCTCCTTCCTGACGGTGCTGATCCGCTGGGGCCTGACGACTATACCAGCCTGGCAGTTGGCGCTAAGCTGGCTGCTGCTGACGTTGTCGGCCGCGGCCAGCGTCTGGGCCGCCGCGCGCATCTACCGCGCCGGCATGTTGCACTACGGCCAGCGGCTGAGCGGCCCCGCCCTCCGCGCCGCGCTGCGCGGGCAGGCGCCCGCCGATGAACTGGCCCGCGGACACACGTCATCATAGGCGGCATGACAGCGAGTCAGTCGTACCCGTCATTCTGAGCGGGTATGTCCCGATTCTTGCCCTACCGCACAACACCAGCGAAGAATCCCGGCATTGAAATGCGCAACACCTGGATCGTCCTCAAGCACGAGCTCAAGACGACGCTGGCCAAGCGCTCGTTCTGGCTGACCACCTTCATCTTCCCGCTGCTGATCCTGGCGCTGACGCTGCTGCCCCAGGCGCTGGCCGGCGACGCCATCGAATCGAGCCAGCAGGCGCTGCTTGCGCCGCCGGCCAGCGCGGACGGACAGCATCCCGCCATCGGCTACGTCGACCCCAGTGGGCTGGTGCAGCGCATTCCGCCCGACCTGCCCGCCGGCCTGTTGCAGCGCTTCGACGACGAAGCGGCGGCGCTGGCCGCGCTGCAAGCCGGCCAGGTCTACCAGGTCTATCTGGCGCCGGCCGACTTCATGCAGAGCGGCCAGTTGGTGGTGATCCCCAACCAGTTTTCGCCTTTGGTCAATACCAGCAACTTCGACCTGCTGGAGTACGTGCTGGCCTACAACCTGCTGGGCGACGCCGATCTGGCTCGCCGCGTGATGTGGCCGGGCGCGTCGGCGTCGCAGGTGGCGCTGCTGGAGCCGGACGCGGCCAGCGCGCCAGTAAGCAGCTTCGACTTCGGCCTTTCCTTTGCGGTGATGTTCATTCTCTTTTTCACCATCACCTTGAGCGGCGGCTACATGCTGCAAAGCGTGGTCAAGGAGAAGGAGAACCGCACGGCTGAGGTGTTGCTGCTCAGCCTCAGCCCGGTGCAGTTGATGCTGGGCAAGATTCTGGGGCTGGGCGGTCTGGCGCTGTTGCAGATGGGCGTCTGGCTGGGCGGTGGGCTGCTGATAGCGGGCCAGGGATCGGCGCTGCTGGGCGGGCTGGAGGCGGCGCCTTTGCCCGCCGGCTTTGTCGTTATCACCCTGTTTTACTTCCTGCTGGGCTATGCGCTCTACGCCTCAGCTTTGGGCGCGCTGGGCGCGCTGGCCCCCAACCTGCGCGAGGGCTCGCAGTTCACCTTTATCCTGATCCTGCCGCTGCTGGCGCCGATCCTGTTGAACAACGCCTTTATCGAGGCGCCCGACGGCGCGCTGGCGACCGTGCTCAGCCTGTTCCCCTTGACCTCACCCACAGCCATGCCCACCCGCCTGGTGGCCGGCGCAGTGTCGGGCTGGCAGCTTGTGCTGGGCCTGGCGTTGCTGCTGGTCACGGCCGCGGCCTTTGTGTTGCTCTCGGCCCGCTTCTTCCGCGCCGACACGCTGCTGTCCGATGCCGCGCTGGACTGGCGGCGGCTGCGGAGGGAGGTCTGAAGCACGGATTGCCACGGATTATCCCATGACACGGATGGCGGAGCGCCTTTCGGCTCCGGGCCGCGCCGGCGGCGACAGTGCGCAGCATTCTCGCTCGGGAGGGCCAACGCCGACCGGCCGTGACGAGAGCGGTGTTGCGGGCGAGGTTGTCGATTTGGAGGGAGATGGAGATCTCCGGAAATGGTTATTGGGGAATTGCTGAATGGGTGAATTGGTGAATTGGTGAATGGTTAATGAGCGGAAGCGCGCCTCCGACATTAACAATTCACCCATTCACCATTCACCAATTAATAATTCCTCTGCTCAGCCCGGCCACAGCCCCAACGCGCGCGTGTACACCAGCCACGCGCCCAGAGCCAGGTAGGGACCGTAGGCGATGGGATCTTTGCGGCCGGCGCGCTTGGTCAGCAACAGAACCGCGCCGGCCACGCCGCCGGCCAGCACGCCGGCGAAGATCGCGGCCAGCGCCACGGGGTAGCCCAGCAGCGCGCCGATGGCCGCCTCCAGCTTGACGTCGCCCAGCCC
>JBAQCH010000376.1:0-11934 GCA_049294015.1 Anaerolineae bacterium | reverse complement strand
AACGGTGAACGGTGATCGGTGAACCGTGATCGGTGATCGGTAATCGGTGGTCTGCGGGACGCAATCGGGTGACGATAGCGCGTACCTCGGTGGGCGTGATGTAGCGCGGGGACTTGTCGTAGAAGATGAAGCCCAGCAGGTCAGCGCCGGCCTCGGCCGCGGCCAGCGCGTCGTCCAGGTTGGTCAGGCCGCAGATTTTGACGCGGGTCTGGTAGATTGGTGGATTGGTGGATTGGTTGATTGGTCGGATTTCGTGATCCATGTACGGCTTATCGAATACCAATCAGGTGCGGTTGTCATTCATTAATATAGAACTTTAGCTGGGCACTCGTGGGTTGAGTGGCGCGCCCAGCCGCATCAACATCGTTTTCAGCACTTTAGCTGGGCACTCGTGGGTTGAGTAGCGGGTTGAGGGCACGCGACTCACATGAGGGCGTATACTACTAGCGTATCGAAACCTGCCAGAGGGTCTCGGTACGGCGCAGACGCCTACTCGACCGGCGGCGCAGAGGGTCTCGGTACGGCGCAGACGCCTACTCGACCGGCGGATGAATCGATTCATTGGGCAGGGTCTGCCGCCTCCCGAATGCGCTGCCACGCTCGCTCTACATGGCGTTCCTCGGTCCACGTCTGGCCAATGACCATGCGCAGGGTGTACTTGCCGTCCAGCACCGTGTGCGTCAGGTACAGCTCACCGCTCTGGTTGAGATGGCTTAACAGGCGGCGGTTGGCGTCGTCGCCGGCGCGCAGGCGGAAGCAGACCAGGTTGAGCGGCGCGGGCGCCGCCAGCTCAAAGCGCGGGTCGGCCTGCACCCAGCCGGCGAACTGCTGGGCCAGCTCGACGTGACGGCGCACGTGATACTGCAAGCCCTCGACGCCGTAGTGCCGAATCACGAACCACAGCTTGAGCGCGCGGAAGCGCCGGCCCAGTTGGATGTGCCAGTCGCGGTAGTCGAAGACCGCGCCCGACTGGCTGGCCTGGTTCTTGAGGTACTCCGGCAGGATGCTCAGCGTCTTGATCAGGCTGGCGCGGTCGGCCACCCAGAAACAGTCGCAGTCGAAGTTAGTGAACATCCACTTGTGCGGGTTGAAGGCGTAGCTGTCAGCCAGCTCCAGCCCATCTTGCAGGTGGCGAAATTCCGGGCACAGCGCCGCCGTGCCGCTCATGGCCGCGTCCACGTGGAACCACACTCCCTCAGCGCGGCAGATCTCGCCGATGGCCCGCACCGGGTCCATGGCGTTGGAGGATGTCGTGCCGACTGTGGCGCAGACGAAACAGGGCAGCAGCCCGGCCGCGCGGTCAGCCGCGATCTGCTGCGCCAGCGCGTCGGGCCGCATGGCGAAGTTCTCATCTACCGCGATCAGCCGCAGGTTCTGGCTGCCGATGCCGGCGATCTTGACCGCCTTCTCCAGCGAGGAGTGGGCCTGGCTGGATGTGTAGGCCGTCAGCCGGCCGTCGCAGCCTTGGGCGTTGCTGGCGAAACCGGTGGCGCGCTCGCGGCCGGCCAGCACGGCCGTCAACACCGCACTGCTGGCCGTATCCTGGATCACCCCGCCGCCGCTGGCCGTCGATTTGAAATGGCCCGGCAGGTCCAGCATGTCCACCAGCCAGTCCACCACGTGCGTTTCCAGCTCGGTCGCGGCCGGGCTGGTGGCCCACAACATGCCGTTCACGCCCAGGCCCGACGCCAGCAGGTCGCCCAGGATGGCTGGGCCAGAGCCGTTGGCCGGGAAGAAGGCGAAGAAGTTGGGCGACTGCCAGTGGGTAATGCCCGGCATGATCAGCGGCTCGACGTCGGCCAGGATGGCCTCGAACGGCTCGCCCTGCTGCGGCGCCTCGGCCGGCAGGCCGGCGCGGATCTCGCCCGGCCGGACGCGCGACAGCACCGGATACTTCTCGACGCGCTCCATGTAGCCGGCGATCCAATCGATCATCGCGCGGCCGTGGCGGCGGAAGGCGTCGGGGGTCATGTGGTAGGAAGGAAACTGGGAGGAACTCATGGGAACTCCAAACTGTGGATCGGGTGAGGGTATTATAGCGCAGGATTGAGCGGCAGAGAATTGTTAATGGTGAATTGGTGAATTGGTGAATGGTTAATGGGACGCGCCCTCCGCTCATTAACCATTCACCAATTCACCATTCCCCAACTAACCATTCATCTCCCTCCCGCCCGCGCCAGCTCCCGCACCCTCGCCAGCCGCTCCTCCGGCCTCGCTGTTACCAGGCTCTCGCCCACCAGCATAGCGTCTACGCCCAGGTCCTTCAGGCGGCGCACGTCGGCCGGGGTGTGGATGCCGCTCTCGCTGACCAACACGCACTCGGCCGGGATCAGCGGGCGCAGGCGGGCGGTGGTGGCCAGGTCCACGGCAAAGGTGCGTAGGTCGCGGTTGTTGACGCCGATCACCTGCGCGCCGGCCTTGAGCGCCCGCTCGACCTCGCCCTCATCATGCACCTCCACCAATGCCTCCATGCCGTAGCGGCGCGTCTCGGCCAGCAGGCTGCGCAGCTCCGCGTCGCCCAGCACGGCCACGATCAACAGCAGTGCATCGGCCCCCGCCACCCGCGCCTCCACCACCTGATAGGGGTCGTAGATGAAGTCTTTGCGGAGGACTGGAAGAGAGGGCGAGGGGGAGAGGGGGGGAGCGGGCGATTGTCTCCCGCTCCCTCTCTCCCGCTCCCCCCCTCTCCCCCTCTCTACCGTCTCTTTGACCGTCGTCAGGTACTCGAGCTGGCCCTGGAAGTAGCGCGCGTCGGTCAAGACGGAGATGGCGGCTGCGCCGCCCTGCATGTAGACCTGGGCCAGGCGGGCGGGGTCGAAGTCACGACAAAGCAGGCCGCGGCTTGGGCTGGCCTTCTTGACCTCGGCGATCAAGCTGACGCCGGGCTGGCGCAGGGCCGCGGCGAAGTCCAGCAGGTCGGGCGCGGTCTCGGCCAGGGCGCGCAGGCTAGCCGCCGGGATCATGGCCTGGCGCTTGGCCACCTCGTCGCGTTTGTGGCGCATGATTTCGTCCAGCATCTTGCCCTGATAGCGGAGACGCTCTTCGCGAGGGGGGAGGGGATAGATTTTCTTGGATGGCATGGGTACTCCGATCACCGATTGCTTATGTCCACCAGCCGCTCCAGGGCAGCCAGCGCCGCGCCGCTGTCGAGGCTGGTGCGGGCGCGTTGCAGGGCCGCGGCCCAGTCGCCGTTGGGCACGGCCAGGCCCATGGCCGCGTTGAGCAGCACGGCGTCGCGCTGGGGGCCTTGCTCCTCGCCGCGGAGGATGCGGTAGGTGATGGCGGCGTTGTCGGCTGCGTCGCCGCCTTTCAACTCGACCAGATCGGCGCGGCGCAGGCCTAGCTTGGGCGCGTCCAGCTCGAACGTGCGCACCTGCCCGTCCCGCAGCTCGCTGACCCGGTTGGGACCGCTCAGGCTGAGCTCGTCCAGCCCGCCGTCGCCGTGGACGACGAAGGCGGCCGGGCTGCCCAAGCGGCTCAGCACGCCGGCCATATACTCGGTTAGCTCCGGGCTGAAGACGCCGATGGCCATGTACTCGGCGCCGGCCGGGTTGGTCAGCGGGCCGAGGATGTTAAACACGGTGCGCGCGGCCAGCTCGCGGCGCGGGCCGATGGCGTGGCGCATGGCCGGGTGATGGTTGACCGCGTAGCAGAAACCGATGCCGGCCTCGTCGATGCAGACTGCCACCTGGCGCGCGTCGATGTCCAGCCGCACGCCCAGCGCCGCCAGCACGTCCGCGCTGCCGGCCTTGCTGGTGATGGAGCGGTTGCCGTGCTTGGCCACCGGCGCGCCCGCGCCGGCGATGACGAAGGCCGCGGTGGTGGAGATGTTGAAGGTGCCGCTGTGGTCGCCGCCCGTGCCGACGATGTCGGTCAGCGGTCGCCTGCGGGGCTGCACGGCCACCGCGTTGGCCCGCATGGCCCGCGCGCAGCCGGCGATCTCGGCCACCGTCTCGCCCTTCATGCGCAGCGCCACCAAAAACCCGCCGATCTGCGCCTGCGTCGCCTCGCCGGCCATGATCTGTAACATCGCGGCGTAGGCTTCATCCTCGCTCAGGTCATGGCGGTCGAGCAATTGGGCGATGGATTGTTGGATCATGTGGTCTCCTTCGGAGGAAAATTGGTAGATTGGTAGATTGGTCGAGAGTCCACGCTGTAGCGAGCACACGACCAATCTACCAATCCCCAATCTACCAATCTACCTTCCCAACGTCAGAAAATTCCGCAATAACTGCTTGCCATGCTCGGTCAGGATGCTCTCCGGGTGGAACTGGACGCCGACGCAGGTGCGGTAGGTGCGGTGGCGCAGGCCCATCACCTCGCCCTCCATGGTGAAGGCGGTCAGCTCCAGCTCGGCCGGCAGCGGCTCCTGCACGATCAGCGAGTGGTAGCGGGTGGCCTGGAAGGGGCTGGGCAGGTCGCGAAAGACGCCCTTGCCGGTGTGGTAGACCGGCGAGACCTTGCCGTGCATCAGCCGAGGCGCGCGGCTCACCACACCGCCGAAGACATGGCCTATGCACTGCTGGCCCAGGCAGACGCCCAGGATCGGCGTGGTCTGGTAGAAACGGCGGATCACGTCGTTGCTGACGCCGCTGTCCTGCTCCGGCGTGCCGGGGCCGGGCGAGATGACGATGTGGTCGGGCTGGAGCGCAGCCAGCTCCTCCACCGTGATCTCGTCGTTGCGCCAGACGCGCAGCGCCGTGTGCGGGTCGCCCAGCCGGTCCTCCAGCATCACTTCGCCGATGAACTGGACCAGGTTGTAGGTGAAGGAGTCGTAGTTGTCGATGAATGCGATCATGATCGCCAGTCCTTTCCGCTAGAGACCGGAGCATGACACAGAGGGCGCAGAGGAGGCACAGAGGGCACAGAGAAGATGGCGGATCAGAACAATACTGTGCCAACTGTTGGGCAGTCATGCCTGTCGGCGCACAGCCGTAATCAGGGCGCAGAGGGCACGGTCGGAGACCGGCCCGAGTGACAAGCTTCTCACCAATGCCTCTTCCGACTCTTCTCTGCGTCCTCTGTGTCTCCTCTGTGCGCTCTGTGTCCTCCGGTTCCAAAGACATCACGCTTCCGAAGCCCGTTTGCGTCGCTTTTCCGCCGCGCGGCTGATCCGGTTCCACACACCCGTCAGGCCCATGGCCTTCTTGACTTCCATCAGCGTTGCCTTACCTTCGGCGGTTGCGCGCTGGGTGCCTTCGTAGAGCAGCTCGTCGACGTAGCCGGTCTGCGCTTCGTAGTGGGCGCGGCGCTCGCGGATGGGGTCGAGGAAGTTGTTGAGCGCAACGGCTAGCTTTTCCTTGACTTCCACGTCGCCCACGCGGCCGGCGCGGTAGCGCTCTTTCAGGTCCTCGACCTCGGCCTGGTTGGGGTTGAAGAAGTCGTGGTACTGAAAGACCGGGTTGCCCTCGACGTTGCCGGGGATGTCAGCGCTGATGCGGTTAGGGTCGGTGTACATGCTGTTGACGCGGCGGCGGACGGTGGCCGCGTCGTCGCTGAGCAGGATGGCGTTGTCCAGGCTCTTGCTCATTTTGGCCTGGCCATCGGTGCCGACCAGCGTGCCGCCCACCACATATGGCTCCGGCAGCGGGAAGACCTCGCCGTAGGCGTTGTTGAAGCGGCGCGCGATCTGCCGGCTCAGCTCCACGTGGCTCTCGTTGTCCTTGCCGACCGGCACCAGATGGGCGCGCGGCATCAGGATGTCGGCCGATTGTAGCACCGGATAGCCCAGCAGGTTGTAGGGAATCTGCTCCATCCCGGCCGCGTCGGCCATGTCCTTGATGGTCGGCAACTGCTGCAGGCGCTCCACCGTCACCAGCCCGCTGAGCAGCAACTGCAGCTCGTAGATCTCATGCACGGCCGATTGCAGGTAGAACGTCGCCTTGGCCGGATCGATGCCGATGGCCAGTTGGTCCAGCACCATGGCCCGCGCGTGGTCAGCGATGGCCAGGATGTCCTCTTTGCTGTTCTTGGTGGTCAGCATATGCAGGTCGGCAATCAGGAAGAAGCACTCGTACTGGTCCTGCAGGGCCAGCCGGTGCCGATGGCTGCCGATGTAATGGCCCAGGTGCAGCTTGCCTGTGGGCCGGTCGCCGGTGAGAATTCTTTTGGTTGTCATGATGATGCTCCAAGTAGGTCGTGAAACGATGAATGATGAACGATGAATGATGAATCCGGAGCGGAGTCGTGCGAGAAGGCGGCGTCAGGATTCATCGTTCAGCATTCATCGTTCATCGTTGACTAATCCTCGCTCCGCCACCTCCACCGCCACGGCCAGCGCGCGCGCCTTGTTGAGCGTCTCGCGCCACTCGTAGGCGGGGTCGCTGTCGGCCACGATGCCCGCGCCGGCTTGCAGGGTGCAGGTGTTGCCGCGCATGACCACGGTGCGGATGGTGATGCAGGTGTCCATGTTGCCGTCATAGCCGATATAGCCGACGCAGCCGGCGTAGGGGCCGCGGCGCGTGCCCTCCAGCGCCTCGATGATCTCCATGGCCCGCACCTTGGGCGCGCCGCTGACGGTGCCGGCCGGAAAGGTGGCGCGCAGCAGGTCGAAGGCGTCGAACTCGGGCCGCAGCGTGCCCTGCACGTCGCTGACGATGTGCATGACGTGGCTGTAGCGCTCCACGGCCAGCAGCGTGGGCGTGTGGACGCTGCCGTACTCGCACACCCGGCCCAGGTCGTTGCGCCCCAAGTCCACCAGCATGACGTGCTCGGCCCGCTCCTTGGGATCGGCCAGCAGCTCGACCGCCAGCCGCGCGTCCTCTTCGGACGTGGCCCCGCGCCAGCGCGTGCCGGCGATCGGCCGCAGCAGCGCCTGGCCATCCTCCAGCCGCACGTGGATCTCCGGGCTTGAGCCGATCAGCCGCAGCGGCTGGCCGCTGGCGTCGTCGCTGGGCAGCTCCAGGAAATACATGTAGGGGCTGGGGTTGGTCATGCGCAGCGCGCGATAGATGGTGAACGGGTCGGCCGCGCTCTGGCGGGTCAGCCGCTGGCTGAGCACCACCTGAAAGATGTCGCCGGCCGCGATGTGCTCCTTGGCCTGCAAGACCCTTTCTTCGAAGCGCTGCTGCGTGAAATTGCTTTGCCACTCGGTGTCACCCAGCACATTGGGCGTTTCAGGCACGGTCAACGGCCTGCGCAGCCGGGCCACGAGCTGGTCGATGCGGGCGATGGCGTCGGCGTAGGCCGCGGTCGCATCGCCCTCCAGCCGGCAGTTGGCCAGCACCAGCAGCCGGTGGCGCACGTGGTCGAAGATCACCAGGTTGTCGGCCAGCAGGAAGACGAAATCGGGCAGGTCCAGGTCGTCGCTGGCCGTCGCTGGCAGCCGCTCCACGAAACGCACCCAGTCGTAGCTCAGATAGCCCACCGCGCCGCCGATGAAGCGCGGCAGGCCGTCCACGTGGATCGGCGTGCGCTGGTGCACGAAGTCCTCGACCACGCTCAACGGGTCGCCGGCGCTGCGCGTTTCCAGCACCGCGCCGCCCGCGCCGCGCAGGCTCACCTGCGCGCCGCGGGCGATCAACGCCAGCGGGGCCTGCACGCCGATGAACGAATAGCGGCCCATCTGCTCCCCCTTCTCCACTGACTCCAGCAGAAAGGAGGGGCTGCCGTCGCGCAGCTTCAGATAGACCGACACCGGCGTCTCCAGATCAGCCGGCAGCTCGCGGTAGATCGGGATCAGGTTGCCCTGCCCGGCCAGGGAGCGGACTTGGTCGAGGGTGGGTTTGTACATGGGTGGTATCCTGGTAAATTGGTACATTGGTAGATTGGTGGGTCGTCGATGATGGACGGTCCTGGAACTGGCGGTCGCTGACCAATCTACCAGTCTACCAATGTACCAACAAAAAACGCCTCTCATCCCGCGCAGCAATGTGCGCTACAGGGACGAGAGGCGTCTCGCGGTGCCACCCTGGTTAGGCGGGCAAACGAAAGCTTCGCGTTGCCAGCCTCACTCTGCAGAGACGGTTATCAGTGACCAGTGACCAGTGAACAGTCCGTCTGGCAACTGCTTACTGCTTACTGTTGACTGTATACTGTATACTGTCAACGATCTCCAGCGCCCTGATAACGGTGGCGTCTCCGGGGGAAGCTAGTTAATGGTTAATGGGGAATTGTCAATGGTTAATTGTCAATGTCCAGAGCTTCTGCTCATTAACCATTAACAGTTAACCATTCACCATTAACCATTGTTCGCCACCCAACTCCCCGGTCCATTCCCTGCCTGCGCTGCTGCCGGCTTTCCAGCTACCGCCAGCTCTCTGGAGCCCGCTTCGACAGGTACTAGTCCGGTTCATCGTTGTTGCGATGGTTCAGTTGTGGGAGGGATTATGCCACAGGTCGCGCGGGCTGTCAAACGGCATTCGCCGCGGTGGATTTGGACATTCACCGCGGCCGTGCTACAATTCAACCCCGGTGTGCCGCCATGACCCGATCAAGCAACCGGACAAACCCCGCAACCCGACAATCAGATCCGACGACGACCGTTGGCCCGATTCCCAGTGAATCGGGCGTTTTTTTGCCTGCCATCGACTCCAGGTGCCGGGCACTAGCCATCCTAGCAAGGTGCCTGCTTACGCGTTAAATCCGCTGGCGCCATGACCAGCCAGTGCCCGGCGCCTAAGGTGTTATACCATGAGCCCAACCCTCCATCTCCCCGGCCTGATCGACGTCCACACCCATCTGCGCGTGCCCGGCGGCGAGCACAAGGAAGATTTCGCCACCGGCACAGCGGCGGCGCTGGCCGGCGGCTTCACGCAGATCCTGGCCATGCCCAACACGTCGCCGCCGCTGGCCACGCTGGACGTGCTGCAAGCGACGCGGGCCATGGCCAGCCAGACGGTGCGCTGCGACGTGGGCCTGTACGCCGGGGCCAGCCCGCAACACGTAGATGAGCTGCCTGCGCTGGCTGTGGAGGCCGTTGCGCTGAAGATCTACCTCAACGACACCTTCGGCCCCCTGCGCGTCGAGGACCTGCCCACCCTGCACGCCTGCTTCCGGCTGTGGCCGCGGCACAAGATGATCGCTATGCACGCCGAGGGGCAGAGCGTGGCCGTGGGCGTCGGCCTGGCCGCGGCCTATCGCCGGCCGGTGCATTTCTGCCACATCAGTCGGCGCGACGAGATCGAACTGATCGCTGCCGCCAAGCAGGCCGGCCTGTCCGTCACCTGCGAGGCGACGCCGCACCACCTGTTTCTGACCGAGGCCGACGCGGCCCGGCTGGGCCGGCTGGGCGACATGCGGCCGCGGCTGGCGACGCAGGCCGACCAGGACGCGCTCTGGCAACACCTCGCCAGCACCGTGGACTGCATCGCCACCGACCACGCGCCGCACACGCTGGCCGAGAAGGCGTCGCCCAACCCGCCGCCGGGCGTGGCCGGCCTGGAAACCTCACTGCCCTTGATGCTGACGGCTGTGCAGCAGGGCCGGCTCAGCCTCGTCCGGCTGGTGGAACTGATGGCCCTCAATCCCCGTCGTATTTTCGGCCTGCCCGCCCAGCCCGACACCTTCGTCGAGATCGACCCCGAAGCCCGCACCACCCTGGCCAACGACCGGCTGCTGACCCGCTGCGGCTGGACCCCCTTCGCCGGCATGGCGGTGCAGGGCCTGGTGCGCCGCGTCACCCTGCGCGGCCGGCTGGTCTACGACGTGGACCGGCCGGAGGCGCTGGCCCCGCCCGGCGCCGGCCAAGTGATCTAGACGACCAGGACTGACAGTGCTGATCCAACGAGAGGCTGCGCCAACGCGTTGAGATTGGCCGTTCGCCAAACCAGCACTGTCAGTCCTTTATCAGCAACGACGAGGACTGACAGTGCTGATCCAACGACATGCTGCGCCAACGCGTTGAGATTGGCCGTTCGCCAAACCAGCACTGTTAGTCCTGCCATAACCCAAGGAGTGTATGATGTCCCCCAGACTGCAACGAAGATTGCTCATAGTTCTTGTGATGGCAGTGCTCGTGAGTGCTGCGCCGGCCAGCGCCGGCTTGGCCGCACAGCCTGAATTGAGCTGCGCCGGCGTCTCGCAGGTGCCGCTGGCTGAGTGCCAGGCGCTCGAGGCGCTCTATGCCAGTACCAATGGCGCCCAATGGGAAAACAAGGTGGGTTGGACGATCACGAACAGGCCCTGCTCGTGGTATGGCGTCGTCTGCCTCGCCGGCCACGTCAGCCAGCTCGACCTGAGCGACAACCGGCTGTCCGGGCCGCTGCCAGCGCAGTTGGGCGACTTAACCCAACTGCGCGCGCTAAACCTGAAGCGCAATACCCTGACCGGCAGCGTGCCAACCAGCCTCAGCAGCCTGGCCCTGCTGCAGACGCTGGACCTGTCGGAGAATCGCCTGACCGGGGCGATCCCAACCCAATTAGGCAATCTGGCCGCCATGCAGGAGTTGAACCTGTCCAACAACCAGTTGACCGGCGCCATTCCAACCCAACTGGCCAGCCTGACGGCATTGCAGATCCTCAATCTGTCTACCAACCAACTGACGGGGCAGATTCCCGCAGCCCTGGGCGGGATGGTGAACCTGCGCAACCTGTCGCTGAACAACAACCAACTGAGCGGCGCCATCCCCGGCCAACTGGGCAATCTGGCCAATCTAAAGCAACTGGCGCTCAGCAGCAATAGCCTGACAGGTTCGATCCCCGCCAGTCTGGGAGGGCTCACAAACCTGAGTTCCCTGGTCTTGTCCTACAACCAGCTCGACGGCCAGATCCCGCAACAACTGGGCAGCCTGAGCCAGCTCAGCACCTTGATGCTCAGCAACAACCGCCTCAGCGGCGAGATCCCTGCGTCGTTGGGCAGCCTGGACGCCATCTCCGAAATCTGGCTGAACAGCAACGCGCTCAGCGGCGCAGTGCCGGCCAGTCTGTGCGATCCAACGGGGCTCAATTCTCTCGATGTCGGCTTCAATGCGCTTGCCAGCGCGCCTGCCTGCATGGCCCGGCTTGATCCCTTCTGGAGTGAAACGCAAACCGTGGCGCCGACCCGCCTTGTCGCTGCGCTCGGCGGCGTACAGGCAACGTTGAGCTGGATTCCCGTCTTCTATCGGGACGGCCCTGGCTATTACGAGATCAGCTACCGGCCGGCCGGCGGCAGCTTCGTCGTGCATGGCGTCACGGCCAGCAAAAGCACCGCCAGTTATCTGGTCACCGGTCTGTCACCTGGCGCCACCTATGAGTTCCGCGTGCGTACCTTCACTCCTGCGCACAACACGCCGCCGGCGTTCCAGCAAAACGATCTGTGGAGCGATTACACTGCGCTGCCGCGCTCCATCTTCCTGCCGCTGGTCATCAGGAGATAACCCTGTCATGCATCATTCTTTCGGCGACAAGCTGGCGGCGGCTGTGGCTGCCAACCAGTCGCTGCTCTGCGTCGGCCTCGATCCAGATCCAGCCGCCTTTCCGGCCCATTTCGCCGCGGGCGAGCCTGGCCAGGCGCTGCTGGACTGGGGCAGGCGCCTGATCGATCAGACGGCCGACCTGGTCTGCTGCTACAAGCCCAACAGCGCCTTCTACGAGCAGTTCGGCGCGGCCGGCTGGGAAGCGCTGCGCCAGACCATCGCCGCTGTGCCGCCGCAGATCCCCGTGCTGCTGGACGCCAAGCGCGGCGACATCGGCAGCACGGCCGCAGCCTACGCGCGCGCAGCCTTCGACGAGCTGGGCGCGGACGCTGTAACAGCCAATCCCTACCTGGGCCGCGACAGCATCGCGCCCTTCCTGGCCTACCCGGGCAAGACGGCCTTCGTGCTGTGCTACACCTCCAACCCCTCGGCCGCGGCGATCCAGGAGTTCGGCCAGGGACAGCCGCTGTTCGAGCACATTGTCCAACAGGCCATGGCCTGGGGCGAGCCGGGGCAGATTGGCCTGGTGGTGGGCGCGACCCAGCCGCAGGCGCTGGCGCGCGTGCGGGCGCTGCTGGCCGGCCGGCCCTGTTGGATCC
>JBAQCH010000375.1:0-15525 GCA_049294015.1 Anaerolineae bacterium | reverse complement strand
GCGCCGCATCTTCTCTGTGAACTCTGTGTCTCCTCCGTGCTCTCTGTGTCCGCTCGGGTCACGCCGCATCTTCTCTGTGAACTCTGTGCCTCCTCCGTGTGCTCTGTGTCCGCTCCGGTTGCGCCGCATCTTCTCTGTGAACTCTGTGCCTCCTCCGTGTTCTCTGTGTCCGCTCTGGTTACTCTGCCCTCATGTCCTCCTTCTTCCCCACCCTGCTCGCTTTCGCACTGCTTGTGATGCTGCTCTACTGGCTGCAGCGCTGGATCAGCCAGCACCTGCAGGGCGTCGGCATCTTGCTGTTCAGCAGCAGCAACGCGGGCATGGCGCTGCTTTGGTTCGTGCTGTTGCCTGGCGTCCTGCTGCACGAGGGCAGCCACTGGCTGATGGCCAAGCTGCTGGGGGTGCCCACTGGCCGTCTGCGCCTGAGCCCCTCCGTGCAGGGCAAGCAGGTCGTGCTGGGCTCGGTCGAGGTCAAACGCACCGACCCCGTACGCGACAGCCTTGTGGGCCTGGCTCCCTTCCTGGCCGGCACGCTGGCCCTGCTGGCCATCGGCTACTGGGTGTTCGACGCGGCCAGCCTGGGCCTGGCCTGGCAGCGCGGCGCGTGGAACCAGATCGCCGAACTGCTGCTGGGCGCGTTTCAGATCGACGACGCGGCCCTGTGGCTCTATCTGATCTTCGCCGTCAGCAACGCGATGATGCCCAGCCCCTCTGACCGCGAGTCCTGGCGGCTGGTGCTGGTCTATCTGGCTGTCGTCGCGGCCGTCATGCTCGTCTTTGGCTGGCTGCCCAGCCTGCCGGCCAGCATGATCGACGCCCTCACCGGCGGGCTGCGCACGCTGACCTACGCCTTCGCCTTAGCGTTGCTGATCGACCTGGTCTTTGCCGCCGCTCTCGCCCTGCTGGAATTGCTGCTCAGCGCCCTACGCCGCAGCAAGGTGGTGTACAAGTGAAAGTCATCGGCACTGCCGGCCATGTGGACCACGGCAAATCGACCCTGGTGCTGGCGCTGACCGGCATCGACCCCGACCGGCTGGCCGAGGAAAAGGCGAGGGAGATGACCATCGACCTGGGCTTCGCCTGGCTGACCCTGCCCGACGGCCAGGCAGTGGGCATCGTCGACGTACCCGGCCACATCGACTTCATCAAAAACATGTTGGCCGGCGTGGGCGGCATCGACGCGGCCCTGTTCGTCATCGCCGCCGACGAGGGGGTGATGCCCCAGACCAGCGAGCATCTGGCCATCCTCGACCTGCTGCAAGTTACCCACGGCGTAGTTGCGCTCACCAAGATCGACATGGTGCAGCACGACCCTGACTGGCTGGAGCTGGTACAGGCCGACGTGGCCGAGGCGCTGGAGCGCACCTCGCTGGCCGGCGCGCCCATCGTCCCCATCTCCGCGCGCACGGGCGAGGGACTCGATCGCCTCACCCAGACCATCCAGCAAGTGCTCAGCCAGACGCCAGAGCGCCGCAACGTAGCCAAACCGCGCCTGCCCATCGACCGCGCCTTCAGCGTGGCCGGCTTCGGTACGGTGGTCACCGGCACGCTGAGCGACGGCGACCTGGTGGTCGGGCAGGAGGTGGAGATTGTGCCGGCCGGCCTGCGGGCCCGGGTGCGCGGCCTGCAAACCCATAAGCACAAGCTGGAGCAGGCCGTGCCCGGCAGCCGTGTGGCCGTCAATCTGAGCGGCGTCAGCAAGGAGCAGGTCAGCCGCGGCAACGTGGTGGCCCTGCCCGCTACGCTGCGCCCCACCGCGTTAGTAGACGTGCATCTGCGCATGGTCGCGCGCGGCCTTGAGAAGCCGTTGCTGCACAACCAGCCGGTGGACTTCTTCTGCGGCGCGGCCGAGGTGGCGGCCCGTACCCGCCTGCTCAACGCCGAGGCGCTGGAGCCGGGCCAGGAAGGCTGGGTGCAGTTGCGGCTGGAAGCCCCCGTGGCCGTGCAGCGCGGCGATCGCTTCATCCTGCGCCAGGCCTCGCCCAGCCGCACCCTCGGCGGCGGCGTGGTGGTCAACCCCTACCCCGGCCGGCGCTGGCGGCGCTTCCGCCCCGAGGTGGTCGCCATGCTGGAGGCTTTGCAGAGCGGCGATCCGCCCAGCGTCCTGCTGCAAGCCCTGCGCCGTCAGGAGCCAGCGCCTTACGCAGCCGTGGCCAGCGCCAGCAGCCTGGATCGCGCTTCGGCCGCGCAAGCCTTCGCTGATCTGCTGGCCAGCGGCCAGGTCAGGGCACTGGATCGGGACTGGGACCCGAACCAGATCGAGGACCGCCAGCGGCTGGCCGCCCTGCAAACAGTGATCTCAGTCGAGGGCTGGCGCGAGCTGGCCGGCCGGCTGGAATCTACCCTGGCCGGCTACCACCGCCAATTCCCGCTGCGCGTGGGCATGGGCCGCGAGGAGCTGAAGAACCGCTGGCAGGGCAAACGCCAGACCTGGTCGCTGCGCCAGTTCAACGACCTGCTGGGCCAGGCGGTGCAGGAGGGATTGGTCGTAGACGAGGGGGCCGTCGTGCGGCTGCGCGGCCACGCGGCCAGGCTGGCGCCCAAGGAGCAGGTCGCGGCCGACCGGCTGCTGGCCCAGTTCAAGACACAGCCGGCCATGCCCCCCAGCGCGACCGAAGCGAAAGCGGCAGTGGGCGAGGACGTCTTGCAGTGGCTGTTGGACAGCGGCCGGCTAGCGCGCGTCAACGATGACGTGGTCTTCGAGGCCGCAGCCTACGACGCCATGTTGCAGCAGATCATGGACTTCATGCGCCGGGAGGGAAGCATCACTGTGGCCCAGGTGCGCGACCTGCTGGACACCAGCCGCAAATACGCCCTCGCCCTGATGGAGCACCTGGACGCCCGCCACGTCACCCGGCGCGTGGGGGATGCGCGCGTGTTGCGCAAGGCGGAGGGCAGCTAGAGGGACGAGTTCCCCTCTCTATCTGCGCGCGCTCAGCTCCACCACCAACAGGTCCAGCGCCAGGTCGTCGGGCAGCTTGCCGGTCTTGATGGCCAGATCGGTCTCCAGCAGCCGATCGTAAGCGGCCTCCAGATCGCTCATGCGCCACTGGCGGCATTGCTGCATGGCTTTCTGGGTGGGGAAAGGGTGCAGGCCGATGACCTTGGCGATCTCATCCTTGCCCAGCCCCAGGTCCATTTGATCCGACACCTGCACCAGGATGCGGAATTGGCGTGTGATCATCGACAGCAGGTAAAGCGGCGCCGCGCCGTCGCGATCCAACTCGCGCAGCAGGCGGACAGCCTTGGGGCCATCTTGCTGGCCGATGGCGTCGACCATGTCGAAGATGCTGGCCTCCTGGGTGTAGGGCACCAGCAGACGCACGTCCTCGCGGCGGATCGAGCCGCCCCCGCTGCGGTAAGTCAATAGCTTGTCCAGTTCACTGTCCAGCAGCCGCAGGTTGCGGCCGATGCTGGTAGCCAGGTCAAAGGCCGCATCACGCTCGATGGCCCCGCCCTTCTGCTTGACCCGCCGCAGCACCCAGTCGGGCAGATCGCGCTCCTCCGGCGCCTCGCACAGCACGATCTCGGCCTGGCCAGCCTCAGCCAGCCGGGCCAACTCCTTGTAAGGCCGCTCGTTGCGGGGCACAGCGTCCGGCTCCACCAGCGCCAGATCGGTGGAGTCGGGCAGGGTCGGCAGGTACTGCAGGAAGACATCGCGGTCGGCGTCGGCCTTGGACGATCCTTTACCTGCTTCATCCGCCTCGGCCGGCCCGCCCTTTTTCTTGCCGGCCTGCTGGCGTCGCTTAAGCTGGGCCAGCAGGCCGCTGACGATCACCAGCCGGCGCGGGCTGAGGAAGGGCGTCACGTCGCAGTGGTAGGTCACCTCGGCCACCGACGCCTTGCGGCCGTCCAGCCACGATGTGCTCAGGTCGGCCAGCTCTGGCTCGCCCAGCGCGGCGCGAATCGCCGCCAGACGCTCGCTGCGCAGCAGTTCATCGGAGCCGTGGAGGAGGTAGATCATGGGTGGTCGCTGCTGATCGCCACAAAGTGGATCACCATGCGGCCGAGCTGGCTGCGGGTGATAGACTCGACCCGCAAGCCGGCCACGTCAGCCAAGGTGGTGACGTCCCTTTGCAGGCGCAACCCCACTGGCCGGCTGGCCACCACCGCGGCCGTGGCGGCCATGACGGCCACGGCGATGCGGTCGGCCAGGCTGGCCTGCAAGCGCCGGCTGATGGCGGTGGCCGCAAGGGTGGCCAGCCCGGCCATCGCGCCCGTGGTCACCAGGTTGGTGCCGCAGTTGGGGTGGATGGCTAGCTCGGCCTCGCCCCGCTGCAGGCGGACCAGTGCGTCGCGCGCGGCCGCGGCCAACTGCTCGGTCTCCACCGCGCCGAAGACGTAGTAGCCGCGGTGGTTGCTGCGCCCCCCTACCAGCGGCAGCGAGCGATGGCGCGCCATCAGCATGGTGATGGTGGCGTGTTCGACGGCGTGGTTTTGCCGGACACGGCGGATCAGTGGCAGGTCGAGAAGTCTCATACCAGACATTCATACCTTTGCGGGCAGGTCAGGAGACCGGCCCGAGCGGCGAGATGAGCAGCGGGCATGGTCAGGAGACCGGCCCGAGCGGCGAGATGGGGGCAGCGGGCACGGTCAGGAGACCGGCCCGAGCGCGAGATGGGGACAGCGGGCTCGGTCGGAGACCGGCCCGAGCCATTCAGAGGTTAGCGCGCCCAGCGGGCCAGGCCCATCTCATGCTTGTTCAGCATGGCAGGATGGTAGGGCAGCACCCGCACGCCGTAGATCAACGCGCCGGTGTGGTTAGGTTCGAAGTTGCCCTGGTAGCGATACAAGCCGTCCGCCGCGCTCTCGGCCAGGGTCATGACCACGTGGGCCGGTCGGGCCAACGCCTCGCCGTGATCCTCGCCGTAGACGATCTCGACCTGCACCTGCTCAGGCTTCAACTGGCCCAGAAAGACGTCGGCCGTCACGGTTGCGGCCTCGCCGATGGTGAGCTGGCTCTCGTTGGGGCCGTGCGCCGCTGCATCAACCGCGTCCCACTGGCTTCGTACCTGTTGCTTCCAGGCTGCCAACCCGCGTGCGGCGGCAAATTGCTGGGCTGCAAAGATCGCGCTGCTATGGGCCGCCGGAACGTACAACTGCTGGCAGTATTCCTCCAGCATGCGGCGGAAGCTGAAAGCCCACAGGCTGCTGTGCATGGCTTCCTTGGCGACCGCTACCCAACCGTGAGGGACGCCGTCCTGATCACGGTCAAAGTAGAGCGGGATGATATCGTGCTCCAGCGCGCGGTAGAGGGACAGCGAATCAGCCTCGTCCTGCACCTCACGGTCGCGGTACTCCCGGTCTTCGCCGACCACCCAGCCATTCTTGCCGTTGTAGCCCTCGACCCACCAGCCGTCCAGCACGCTGAGGTTGGGCACGCCGTTCATGGCCGCTTTCTGGCCGCTGGTGCCGCTGGCCTCGCGCGGGCGACGCGGGGTGTTCAGCCACAGATCCACGCCCTGCACCAGGTAACGGGCCACGTTCATGTCGTAGTCTTCGATGAAGCCGACCTTGTCCCAGTACTCTGGCAGTTGCGCCACGCGCGCGATGTGCTGGATGTAGGTCTTGCCGGCGTCATCGGCCGGATGCGCCTTGCCAGAGAACATGATCTGCGCCGGGCCCTGTGGGTTGTTGAGCAGGCGGTCGAAGCGCTCCATGTCGCGGAAGATCAGCGTGGCGCGCTTGTAGGTGGCAAAGCGGCGGGCGAAGCCGATGGTGAAGGCATCTTCGTCGAAAACCCCCTCGATCAACTCCAGCACGGCCGGCGATTCGCCCTGGCGGATCGCGCGGGCGTGCGCGCGGCGGCGCACGAACTCGACCAGGCGGCGTTTGGCTGCCCGGTGGGCCTGCCAGAAGGCTTCGTCAGGAATGGCGTAGATGCCATCCAGCACGCCCGGCTCGTCCAGTCGCTCGCGCCAGTCTGCCGGCAAGTGAGCGTCCAGCAGCGCGGCCATGTCCGGCCCCAGCCAGGTCTCCAGATGCACACCGTTGGTGACGTGGCCGATGGGCACCTCGTCTACCGGCGTCTGCGGCCAGAGCCACTGCCACATGTCGCGCGAGACTACGCCGTGCAGCGCGGCCACGCCGTTGGTGCGTCCGGCCATGCGCAGCGCCAGCACCGTCATGCTGAAGCCGGGGCCCCAGACCTGGTCGTGGCGCGCCAACTCCAGGAACGGCTCGCGCTCCAGGCCAAGCTGCGGCCAATAGTGGCTGAAGAAGCGGTCCATCAGGTCCCAGTTGAACACGTCGTGGCCGGCTGGCACGGGCGTATGGGTGGTGAAGACGCTGCTGGCGCGCACCACCTCTTGCGCTTCGGCAAAGCTTAGCCCTTGCTCCTGCACGTAGTTACGGGCCCGCTCCAGGCCGAGGAAGGCCGAATGGCCCTCGTTCATGTGCCAGACAGCCGGCTCCAGCCCCAGCGCGCGCACAGCGCGCACGCCGCCGATGCCCAGCACAAACTCCTGGCTGATGCGCAGGTTCTGGTCGCCGCCGTAGAGCCGCGCGCTGAGCTCACGGTCGCCCGGCTGGTTCTGCGGCACGTCGGTGTCCATCAGATAAAGCGGAATGCGGCCCACCTGGATCTTCCAGACCTTGGCGTAGACCTCACGGCCGGGCAGCTCACACCTGACCAGCACTTCCTTGCCATCCTTGCCGATGGCGGGCGTAGCTGGCACCTCGGAGAAGCTGAGCTTGCTGTAACGGGCCTCCTGCCAGCCCTCGGCGTTGATGTACTGGGTGAAGTAGCCTTGCGGGTAGAGAAAGCCGACGGCCACGAAGGGCAGCCCCAGGTCGCTGGCCGTCTTGCAGTGGTCGCCCGAGAGCACGCCCAGGCCGCCCGAGTAGATGGGCAGCGCCTCGTGCAGGCCGAACTCGGCCGAGAAGTAGGCGATGGTCTGGCCGGTCTGGTCAGGGAAGGTGCGGCTGAACCAGGTCTCGGCCGGGTTCATGTAGCCGTCGAAGCGGGCCAGCACAGCGTGGTAGCGGGCCACGGCAGGCGCGTCGGCCGCGGCCGCGTCCAGCTTCTCCTGTTTCACCTCGCGCAGCAGCTTGACCGGGTTGTGGTTCACGCGCTCCCACAGGTCGGGGTCGATGTCACGGAAGACCGCCTGGGCATCGGTGTTCCAGCTCCACCACAGGTTGTTGGCCAGCTCCGGCAGCCGGTCCAGTGCTTCGGGTATACGGGGAAAGATCGAGAGACGACCTAAGATTTTCACGAATGATCTCCTTGCGTTAGACGGAGTTGGCAGCTTCTCGGCGGAGCCGCCAGCCCCTGGATAGCCTGGGGAGATTATACCGCCGCGCACCGTGATCGGCAAGATGACCGCTGGGCCGTGGCAGGGCTGCGAAAAGCCTGGATACCCTCGCAGTGACGCGCTCCATAGATCAAAAAACTGCCCGCCAGGTGTTGCCTGGCGGGCAGTCGAAGTTCTAGGATGAGGCAGGCAAGAGACTAGAAGTCCATGCCGCCGCCGCCGCCGGGCATGGGCGGAGTCTTTTCCTTCTCAGGAATGTCGGTGATCAGCGCCTCGGTGGTCAGGATCATGGCGGCGATGCTGGCCGCGTTCTCCAGGCCGCCGCGCGTCACCTTGGCCGGGTCGATGATGCCGGCGTTGACCATATCCACATACTCTTCGCCGATCACGTCGTAGCCCAGGCGCTTGTTGCCCTGGTCCTTCTGCAGGCGGCGCACGGTCTCGACCGTCACGGCGCCGTCCTTGCCGGCATTCGTGGCGATCTGGCGCATCGGCTCTTCCAGCGCGCGGCGCAGCAGGCGCACGCCCGTCAGGATGTCGCCCTCGGCGCCTTCTTCAGCCTTGGGCAGCGAGGCCACGGCGTTGACCAGAGCCACGCCGCCGCCGGGCACGATGCCTTCCTCGACGGCCGCACGGGTCGCGCTCAGGGCGTCCTCGACACGGTGCTTCTTTTCCTTCAGCTCGGTCTCGGTGGCAGCGCCGACGCGGATGATGGCCACGCCGCCGGCCAGCTTGGCCAGCCGCTCCTGCAGCTTCTCTTTGTCGTAGTCGCTGGTGCTGTTCTCGATCTCGACCTTGATCTGCTCGATGCGGCCGCGGATCTGCACGTCGTCGCCATGGCCGCCCACGATGGTGGTGTCGTCCTTGGTGGCCACGATCTTGTCACAGCGGCCCAGGTCGCTGATGGTGGCGGTCTCCAGCTTGCGGCCCATCTCTTCGGTGATGACCTGCGCGCCGGTCAGGATGGCCATGTCTTGCAGCATAGCCTTGCGGCGGTCGCCAAAGCCAGGGGCCTTGATGGCCAGCACGTTGAAGACGCCGCGCAGCTTGTTCAGCACCAGGGTGGCCAGCGCCTCGCTGTCCACGTCCTCGGCGATGATCACCAGGTCGCGCTTGCCGATCTGGATCAGCTTCTCCAGGATCGGAACGATATCAGCCGCCGCCGAGATCTTTTTGTCGGTCAGCAGGATGTGGGGATCCTCCATCTCGGCTTCCATGCGCTCGGGGTTGGTGATGAAATAGGGCGAGATGTAGCCGCGGTCGAACTGCATACCCTCGACGTACTCGGTCTCGAAGGCCAGGCCGGTCTTGCTCTCTTCGACGGTGATGACGCCGTCCTTGCCGACCTTGTCCATCACATCGGCGATCAGGTTGCCGATCTCAGGATCCTGGGCCGAGATGGCGGCCACGGCAGCGATCTCGTCTTTGGTGCTGATCTCGATGGCCTGCTCGCGAATCGCGGTGGCCAGGACAGCGACGCCGCGCTCGATGCCGCGCTTGAGCAGCATGGGGTTGGCGCCAGCGGCCACGTTCTTCAGGCCCTCGGTGACGATGGTCTGGGCCAGCACGGTGGCGGTGGTGGTGCCGTCGCCGGCGATGTCGTTGGTCTTGGTGGCAGCTTCCTTCAGGAGCTGGGCGCCCATGTTCTGATAGGGATCCTCCAGCTCGATCTCCTTGGCCACGGTCACGCCGTCATGGGTGATGGTGGGGGCGCCCCATTTCTTGTCCAGGGCGACGTTGCGGCCCTTGGGGCCGAGGGTGGTCTTGACGGCGTTGGCGAGGGTGTCCACGCCAACCTTGAGGTTGCGGCGCGCTTCCTCAGCGAAAACGATTTGCTTAGCCATGTTAGCTCATTGCTCCTTCGAAATTGTCTCTGATGTTTATGCTATTGCGTTGCTTGGGCGGCGCTTAGCTGACGATGGCCAGCACGTCGCTCTCGCGCAAAATGAGATACTTGACGCCGTCCATCTTGATCTCAGTGCCGGCATACTTGGCGTACAGCACGCGGTTGCCCACGGCCACGTCCATGGCGACGCGGTCGCCATCTTCCTTGCGGCTGCCAGGCCCCACGGCCAGCACCTCGCCCTCCTGGGGCTTTTCCTTGGCGGTCTCCGGCAGAATGATGCCGGAAGCAGTCTTCTCTTCCTGTTCGATCGGCTTGACCAGCAGTCGATCACCTAGCGGTTTGAGGTTCATGTTACTCTGTTGCTCCTCTGTACATTGTTTTGTGGTGTGACGCACTGTCACTGGGTCTAGAAAAGAACGTCGTTAGCACTCTGGCTTACTGAGTGCTAACGACGGCTATCTTACACCAAGATAGAAAATCGGTCAAATTCGCAGTGCGAGATCACGGCGACTGGCGGCACGTTGGTTGCGGTACGGCGCAGACGGGTTTCGATACGGCGCAGACGCCTACTCAACCCACGCCTACTCAACCCACGTGCTGCCAGTCGCTTGCGATCAGGGCGGTTCTCCGCCGCAGGCCCGGATGCTATCGGCGGCATCGACGTAGGGAATCATCTCGGCGTCGATCTCCAGCGCCTTGCGCAGGTTGGGCACGGCGTTCTCGCAGTCCGGCGTCTCGACGTTGAGATAAGAACGGCCGATAATGTAGTAGTTGATGGCGGCGTTGTTGCCCAGATCGATGGCCTTTTGCATGTTTTCGATCGCCTCTTCGTAGGCGCGGCGCAGGTAGAGGCCCACGCCCAGCTGCTGGTAGGCGTCAGGCATGTCAGGCTTGAGTTCCACGGCCTTGCGCAGCTCGCGCAGGCCCAGCTCCTGGTCGCCGACCTGAAACAGCGTCTTGCCCAACTCGAAGTGCAGCCAGGGGTCGTCGGCCGCGCCCTCCAGGCCACGGCGAAAGCTGGCAATGGCCGCGTCGAAGTCGTTCAGCGCGCGGTGGTTGCGTCCCATCACCAGGTAGATCAGCGGCAGGCGCGGTTTGAGATCGGCCGCCTGCTGGTAGTAGTCCAGCGCTTCCTGGTATTTGCCCTGCACCTCGTAGGCATAGCCCAGGATGCGCACGGCGTCGAAGTCGCGCGGGGCCAGCTCGATGGCGACCTCGGCCTCCTGGATGGCCTGGCGCCAACTGCCCAGGCTGGCCAGCACCTCAGCCAGGCGGGCATGGGCCTGCGCCAGAGCCGGGTCCATCTGCACGGCCAGTTGGGCCACTTCATAGGCCTTGTCGTACTCCTGGTTCCAGGTCAGCGCCATGGCCAGCGTGGCCTGGTTGCGCGCGTCGTCCTCGTTGATCGCCACTGCCTCGCGGGCAACCGGCAGCGCCGCGCTGTATTGGCCGCCGTAGACGTAGAGATGGGCGATCTCGCGCCGCACCTCGTCGTTCTCCGGCTCGCGCTCGGCGATGACGCTCAGCGTATCGGCTGCCTCCAGCACCTTGCCCTGGTCCAGGTAGCCCTGCGCCTCGTCCAGGTAGGACAGCGCGCTACGCGTGGGCGTGGGCGCGGGTGTGGGCGTCTCGAAGGGGTTGCGCAGCAGGTCGTACTCCTGGTTGGCCAGATAGCCGACGATCAGCAGCGCAGCCAAAGCCACGATAAAGAGCGGCGCCGGCGAGCCTTTGCGCCGGCGGCGAGGGTGTCTGTTAGGGTCGAGATACATAGATCGAAGTCTGTGTACTAGTGCGGGGCCGGCGCGGGCAGACCTTGGCGAACGCGTTGCAGACTCTCCAGGAGAACCGCATGGAAGACGCTGTTGGCAGCTACCACGTTCCGGTCGGCCGGCTGCCACGGCCGGCCGCTGTAGTTCGTCACGACGCCGCCGGCCTCGCGCATCAGCAGCACGCCTGCCGCCAGGTCCCACACGTGAATGCCGCGCTCCCAGTAGCCGTCCAGCCAACCGGCCGCTACCCAGGCCATGTCCAGCGCGGCCGAGCCGCCGCGGCGCACGCCGCGCGTCCGAGGCGCAAAGTGGCTGAACTCGGCCAGGTTGTTGTCGGCGTTGCTGGCCCGGTCGTAGGCGAAGCCGGTGGCCAGCAGGCTGGCGTCCAGCCCGGTGGTGGTCGAGACCTGCAAGCGGCGTTGGCCGCGCCAGGCGCCCTGGCCGCGCTGCGCCCAGAACAAGTCGTCGCGCAGCGGATCGTAGGTGACGCCCAGCTCTGGCCGGCCATCCACCAACAGCGCCAGGGTGACGCTGAACACGGGGTAGCCATGGGCGAAATTGGTGGTGCCGTCCAGCGGATCCACTACCCACACCGGCCCAGCCGCCGGCAGCGTGCCTCCGGTCTCCTCGCCGTAGATGGCATGGTCGGGGAAATGCTGGCGCAGCCCGTCGCTGATCAACTGCTCCGAGGCCAGGTCGAACTGGGTGACCAGGTCCACAGCGCTGCTTTTACTGCGGATCAGGCCGGCGCCGTTCTGGTGGCCCAGGCGTAGGAGCTCGCCGGCCTGGCGGGCCAGATCGATGGCAATGTCGAGCATGTCAGTTCACTTCCGGCGCTGCCTGGCTGGCCTGCTGATGGGCGGCCTTGAGCGCGGCCAGGCACTTGGGCGGCACATAGACGCCGCCCAGCGGCGCGCCGGCCACCCCTTCGCCGTGAAAATCGGACCCGCCGGTCACCAGCAAGCCATACTGCCGGCTTAGCCGCAGCAGCCGCTCGATCAGGCTCGGCGTGTAGTTGGAGTAATAGACCTCCAGGCCAGCCAGGCCAGCCTCGACCAGGGCCGGCAGCGACGACTCCACGGGCATCGGCTCCAGCGCGCGGCCGCTGGCCAGCGCGATGAAAGGATGGGCAAAGACGGGCAGGCCGCCGGCGCGCCGGATCAATCGGCAGCCGTCGGCTGGCGACAGCTTGGCGCGTTCGACGTAGGCTGGACCGCCGCGGCCGATTAGCCGCTCGAAAGCTTCCCCTTTGTTCTGCACCAGGCGGGCCTCAATCAGAGCCTGCGCGATGTGCGGCCGGCCGATGGCGCCGTCGCCGGCCAGCTCCTGCACCCGATCAAACGTGATCGCGTAGCCCAATGCATTCAGCTTGCGCACCATAGCCTGGGCGCGGCCAACGCGACCCTCGCGCAGCCGGCTCAGCTCGGCCTGGAAAGCGCCGTCGCGGTAGTCGACGTAATAGCCCAGCATGTGCAGCTCACCCTCGGCCACGTCGCAGCTCAACTCGACGCTGGGGATCACCTCGACCCCCGCCGCGCGGCCGGCCGCCAGCGCCTCGTCCAGCCCCTCGGTCGAGTCGTGGTCGCAGACGGCGATGGCCCGCAAGCCCATCTCGGCGGCCATCTGCACCAGCTCAGTGGGGCTGTGCCGGCCGTCGGAGGCGGTGGTGTGGCAGTGGAGGTCGATGGTGTTCATGGGTGACTTGGTGACAAGGTGACAAGGTGATTGGGTGATTGGGAAATTGGTAGATTGGTCGGTTGGTAGCTGGGTCAGATGGTGAGAAGTGGGAGCTCGGCGCCCGACCAATTTACCAATCTACCAATTTACCGATTGCCTGCCAACCAGTCGCGCAGGCTCTCGCGCGTGGTCTCGAAGGCCAGCTCGTGCCAGGGAATGGCGGCGGCGGCGAACCAGCGGGCGTCGCTGACGTCGTCGTTGGCCTGCAGGTCGCCGTCGATGAGCTGGCCGCGGTAGGTGAGCAACAGGCCCGGCTTGTTGGGATTGGTCATGCGGCGGATGCGCAGCAGGTCGCCGATCGCCACGCGCAGGCCGGTCTCCTCCAACGCCTCGCGCGCGGCCGCTTCATCAGGCAGCTCGTCGACCTCGACGAAGCCGGCCGGCAGCGCCCACAGGCCACGTCCTGGGTCCACAGCCCGCCGGATCAGCAGCACGCGGTTGCCGTCAATCAACAACACGGCCGCGGCGACCTTGGGATCGCGGAAATGGACGAACCCACAGGCTGCGCAAACCGGCCGCAGGCGTCCAAAGGCGTCTTGCTCGACCAGCGGTTGGCCGCAGCGGGGGCAGAAGCGGTAGTCTGAAGAAATCATGGTGGGCGTGGTCTTACTCCTCCGTGTAGCCTTCGATGGTGATGAAGGCCTGGGTGGGCAGGACGCCGGCCGGATCGGTGGCAACGTAGAGCACCGGGAAGCGGTAGACCGTGCGCGTTTCCTTGGGCAACTCCTGGCCCTGGCCGCGCCAGATCGCCAGATCGTTGGCGCTGTCGTAGGCGTACAGCTCCAACGGGATGGTCGTGAGCTCCTCGGCTGTCGGGTTGAACCAGGAGGAGGACTCGGCGTACTGCTCCTGGGCGATGAACCCCCAGTTGTAGCGCGTCAGGTCGTAGACAATGGCGTCCAGTTTGGCCTGGGCGGCCGCGCGCTGCGCCGTCTCGTCCCACGCCAGCGGCTCGGCCTGGCTGACGGTCAATACGCCGCCCGCGACCTGGCCGTCAACTTTGGCCAGGCCGGGCGCGATCCCATCCAGCGTGACCGGGTAGCGGCTGCACAGCAAACTGGATCGCTCCAACTGGCAGACCATCAGTGTGTTCTCTCCCGCGCTGGGCGTGGCATAGACGCCAATCAGGCCTGTCACGGGGCCGTCGGGCAATGGCGCAGCGGGTTGGTTGAACTGCATCTCCAGCACGTCGTTGAAGAGCACGGGCGGGCGGGTGGGCAGCGCCGCCGGCGGGGTTGGCGTCGAGGTCGAGCAGCCGGCCAGCAGCGCGGCCGTCAGGATCAACAATAGGAAATGGCGTTTGTTCAGTCTCATGAGATATTAGCTCCTTGGCGCGCCAGTCTATGGCGCGCCGCAGCACGCGATGATAGCACAAAAGAGGGGGAGGGTCAACTACTGCGGGACGGCAGGGCGGCCGGCGCAACCGGTTTGCGCCCGACCGCGTTGTGACGATAATACGATCATGCTGACCCTACTCTTGACCATCACCGCTGTCATCGGCGCGCTGTACGGCGTGGCTACCCTGCTGACGCCGGCCGCCTACCTCCAGATGCTGGGGCTGGACCCTAACCCGTCGGCCATCCTGCAAGCGCGTTACTTCGGCGCGGCCGTGCTGGGCGCGGGGCTGATGCTGGGCATGGCGCGCAAGGCCCGCGAGCCCGTGGTGCAGCGCGCGCTGAGCCTGGGCAACTTCGCCGTCGTCAGCGGCTCAGCCGTGGTGACGATCATCGGCCTGAGCAGCGGGCTGCTGAGCGCCGTGGGCTGGGGCTTTTTGGCGTCGGAGGTGGTGCTGGCTGTGGGCTACGGCTATGTGTTTCTGACGCTGCAGCAGCGTTGACGGAGGTACCCATGCGCATCGACCAATGCATCGGCTGCAAGGACTTCCCCTGTACCGACGTCCGCCATGACTGCTACGTCGTCCCCGATATCGAGATAGAGCCGGAGAAGATCAGGATCGTGCTGATCTCCGAGGCGGCGCCGGCCGAACCGGCCGACACTTACTATGCCGCGGGTGATCCGCTGTTCCAGCAGACCACGGTGCAGGCATTTCAGGACGCCGGCGCGGCCGTGCAGTCGGTGCAGGACATCCTCGACCTGGGCGTCTACCTGACCACGGCGGTCAAGTGCGGCAAGACTGGCTACGGCATCCAAGCCGCCACGGTCGTCGAGTGCTCGCACATCCTGGAGCAGGAGCTGGCGCTCTTTCCCAACGTGCAAGCCTACCTGCTGATGGGCGATGTGGCCATCAAGGCCGTCAACGCCATCGCCAAGCGCGCCGGCCAACCGCGAGTGATCCCAGCCGGCTCCACCTACAAGCTGCGCGGCCCGGCCTACTTCTTCCGCGGCCAGCGCGCGTTTCCGTCGTATCTGCAGGCCGGCCCCAGCTTCTTCATCGAGAAGAGCAAGCGCCAGATGATCGCCGAGGACATTGCCGCGGCGCTCAGCTTGGCGGGATAGATCAGCAACCGGCGTCTTGCCGGTCTCCTGGGGTCATGACTTGACGCGCCAGCCTCGATAAGTACAATTGTTCTAACGATCCCGAAGAAGTCCAACTTCTCGGAGAAGTTGAACTTCTTCACTCCCAACAGAGAGTGTTGCAGAATTCGATGCTGGAGTGCTAACCAGAGGAGTTTGTCGATAGCCTCGCTTTTGTGGAATGATTGGTTTGCCGACCGTCAAACCACAAAAACGAGAGCTATCTTATGGACAGTATACCACCAATCGTACGATCCGTCGTAGAAGTGCACTTGAAGGCGCTGCTGTATTGGTTTAGTGACGAGATCTACCGGCGGCTGTGGCACCAAGCGGAGAGCCATTTTTTGGTTCGGCTGCGTGATCATCTGGACTGGAAGCCGCTGGAGGCAGTTTGCGCTGCGTATCATCACGACAGTGGGCCAGGGGCGCCACCCACGCACAC
>JBAQCH010000374.1:0-1765 GCA_049294015.1 Anaerolineae bacterium | reverse complement strand
CGCGGCCGACCCAGCCAATCCGGTGGCGACGCCGGTGCAGGTGGGGCTGAGCAACGGCACCTACACCGAGATCGTGCGCGGGCTGAACCTGGGCGACCAGGTGGTGGTCCAGTACAGCAGCGCCAGCGCCAGCCAATTCGACATGCGCGCCATGCGTCAGATGATGGGCGCGGACGGCGGCCGGCCGTAGGCTTAGGACTGACAGTCCTGGGTCAGCAGGTGGACTATCTACCACGCGATGACCATGAACGCAGGTCAGCCAGGACTGTCAGTCCTTTGGTCGGCGTAGGAACGTAGGACTGACAGTCCTGGGTCAGCAGGTGGACGATCCACCAACGCGTTGACCATCAACGCAAGTCGACCAGGACTGTCAGTCCTTTTGAGGAGTACGCAATGATGGCAAAAATCATCCGTTTGGCAGCAATTCTTGCACTCATAGCCATCCTGGCCGGCGCGGCCATCTGGTTCTTGCAGAGCCGCAGCGCTGCCCAAACCGCCACGCAGACCGACACCTTCACTCAGGTTGTGGCCGTGCAACAGGGCGATCTGAGCGCCTCGGTCAGCGTCGTGGGCGCGCTGGAGGCTGTGCAGCAGGCGACGCTGGCCTTCGACCGGCTTGACGGGACCGCCGAGCTGCTTAGCCTGGCTGTGGCCGCCGGCAACACAGTGGAGGCTAGCCAGACGCTGGCCGCCATCGACCCTGCGCCGCTGCAACAGGCGTTGGACCAGGCCCGCAGCGCGCTGCAAGAGGCCGAGGCTAATCTGGCCGACCTACAGACGCCGCCCACGGCGCTGGCCATCGCCCAAGCCGACCTGGCCGTGGCCGACGCCCAGCTTAAGCTGGAACAGGCCGTGGCTGCGCAGACTGACCTGCAAATCTCGCCCGACGTGAGCGACGAGCAGACCGCTGTGAAGATCGCCCAGGACAACATGGTCCTGGCCGAGCTGCAGCAGACGCTGGCCGAGCACGACAGCCTGGCCAGGAGCGAGCGCAACCTGTTGTATAGCATCGAGTGGCGCCAGCGCCGCATCGCCGAATTGCACGCCTTGCAGGCCCATGGCAAGGCCAATCTGGAGGAAATCGCCGAGATCTCCGACCAGCAGGAAGCCTTGGCTGAGGATCAGACAGACCTGGCCAGCGTCCAGGCGCAGCGCGCCTTGAGCACGCAGGCAGCCGCGGCCCAGGTCGCCGCGGCCCAGGCTGAGCTGGCCCGCGCGCACCAAGCCTTGGCCGCCGCCCAGGGCAGCGCCAGCGAGCTGGATCTTGCCCAGGCAAAGGTCAGCGTACAGGCGGCGCGGGTGAGCTTGCAGGCTGCGCAGGAAGCGCGCGCCGATCTGGACGCGGGGGCCGATGCCGTCAAGCTGGCGGCAGCTCAGTCCGATGTGGACAAGAAGCGGCTGGCCGTGGCCGAGGCTGAGGCTGACCTGGCCGGCGCAACGCTGGTCGCCCCCTTCAGCGGCACGGTGCTGGAGACACAGGCCCAGGCTGGCGATCGCATCAGCGCCAGCTCGCCCATCGTGACCATCGCCAACCTGGACGAGCTGCAAGTGGTCGCCTCGGTGGACGAGACCACCATCCGCCAGGTCAGCGCCGGGCAATCTGCGACGATCAGCTTCGACGCCTTCCCCGGCCAGACGTTTCGCGGCGAGGTGCTGTCGGTTCCGCTGCAAGGCGCGCTGCAAGGCGGCGTGATGGTCTACGACGTGCCGCTGTCGCTGCAAGGCGCGGAGAAGCTGCCGCTGCTGGTGGGCATGACCGCCAACG